>CAZCKD010000039.1:0-20483 GCA_964498925.1 uncultured Granulosicoccaceae bacterium | reverse complement strand
AAGCAGACGCCGTTGGCAAGTATTGCCTGGGCAGGCGCCGGATGGAATATACCCTTGGAATCGCTACTACTGTCTTACAGTCATAGTTGGCTGGAGACGTCCGTAACCAGCGGAGTAAAGATCATTCCACTGGGGCAATCAACGGGTCAGCGTTTGTTGCACGAGTTATCTCCCTTGCTAATCACGGCAATAAATAAATCGCATACAGTTGCGGATAGAGATATCGGCTTTAGCATGCCATCGATTAGCGCGATTAGCGCTATGCATGAAGTTCAATATTCCCGCGTTTACCGATCTTGATTAAAAATGAAAACTAAAAACCCATTGAGAGTTGGATTAGGTGGACCGGTTGGTACCGGCAAGACGTCGTTGTTAAATGCGCTTTGTCAGCACATGCGCAACGACTACAGTATTGCGGTCGTGACTAATGATATCTACACGCGGGAAGATGCTGATTTTCTTGTGCGAAGCCAAGCACTGCCTTCTGAGCGCATCATGGGGGTTGAAACAGGAGGCTGTCCACATACCGCCATTAGAGAAGATGCATCAATGAATCTGGCTGCAATTGATGAGTTGCAGGAAAAATTTGACGACCTGGATGTTGTATTTATCGAAAGTGGCGGCGACAATTTAGCGGCAACGTTTAGCCCTGAGTTGGCAGATCTGACGTTGTACATAATCGATGTTGCTCAGGGTGAAGAGATTCCGCGAAAAGGCGGCCCAGGTATTACACGCTCCGATTTGTTGGTCATTAATAAAACAGATCTGGCGCCTTATGTCGATGTGTCCCTGGATGTCATGAAAAACGATACCAAACGTATGCGCGGAGAAAAACCCTACGTGTTCGCGAGTATTAAGCAGCGCGATGGTCTGAAAGAAATTAGCGATTTCATTGCGCACGCAGGAATGCTGCACTGATCGCAAGCGCGCCGTGAACGACTGATTCAAGTCCGTCGGTACACCGTCTGCCCCGCGACAAATTCAATTTTCGTCCATCCCGCGTTGCTTGTCGGCCGCTGAGTTATGATTAATCCGATAACTCATGAGCCGAAACGCGGTAGCCGGGGAAAATATGCATACGATAGACAATAAGGGTGTCACCTTACACGTGCGGGATGAAGGGCCGCGTGATGGGAGGATCGTTATGTTTAGTAATTCCCTAGGCACCGATTTTCGAGTCTGGGATTTGCTACTCCAACTTCTGTCAGACGATTTGCGCGTTGTTCGCTACGACAAACGTGGGCATGGCTTATCCGATTGCCCGAGCGAACCCTATGAAATGGACTCCCTCGTCGATGACGCGTTGTGTGTTATCGATACGCTTGATCTAAGCGATATCACCTTTGTTGGTTTGTCGGTGGGTGGATTGATAGGGCAGGGTGTCGCCGCATTAAGGCCAGACGTGTTGAGGGCTCTAGTACTTATGGATACTGCCGCGAAAATAGGTAATGAAGCTATGTGGTCGGCCCGTATTAACGCCGTGCGTTCGGGCGGGCTAGAAAGTTACTCCGATGACATTCTCGATCGCTGGTTTGGTGAGCCCCTGCGTCATGATGCTGCCAGGCTCGCTCCGTGGCGTAATATGCTGATACGCACGCCCATCGAGGGCTATCTAGGCACATGTGCCGCAATCGCCGGTTCTGATATGACCGAGTCGACACAGCAACTCAATATTCCAGTGCTTGCGGTTGTGGGAGAGAATGATGGAGCAACCCTGCCCGATCTTGTTAAAGGGACAGCTGAATTGTGCCAAGCCGAATTCCATCTCATTAAGGATGCGGGCCATTTGCCCTGTGTAGAACAGCCCATGCAAACAGCAACACTTATCAATAGCTTTCTTGATAAGACAGCCTAGATATCCATCATCCTTGTGCTTAGAGAGTTGACTGAATGAATAAAATCGCTGGAAGCCTGGATGAGGCAGTTTCTGATATTGCCGACGATTCCGTTTTAATGATTGGAGGATTTGGAGGATCAGGTGCACCAATCGAGCTTATTCATGCTTTGCTTGATCGATTCAAGAAAACGGGTAGCCCAAAGAACCTCACCATTATTAATAACAATGCCGGAAACGGGAAAATCGGTATAGCTGCCTTGCTCAATCATGGCATGGTGCGTAAGGTGATTTGTTCCTACCCGCGTACTGTTCAGTCAGAAGCTTTTACCGCTAAATATATGGCAGGTGAGGTTGAGCTCGAGCTTGTTCCGCAGGGCACACTGGCTGAGCGTATTCGTGCAGCAGGGGCTGGCATACCTGCTTTTTACACCCCCACCAGTTATGGGACAGAATTAGCGGCCGGTAAGCCAGTGGAAACATTCGATGGTAAAAGTTATGTGTTGGAACGATGGCTGAAAGCGGATGCGGCGATAGTAAAGGCTGAGGTCGGGGACAGAATGGGTAATCTGACTTATCGTTTCGCCTCCCGGAATTTTAATCCTCTCATGTGTATGGCCGCAAAAAATACTATTGCTCAAGTTGCCTCGATTGTCGAGCCTGGCGACATTGAACCGGAACAAGTCATAACACCCGGCCTATTCGTTAATAGTGTTGTTGAGGTGCCTCATGCGGAGCAGGAAGAAGACCTGGTCAGAGCAGGAGCGGCATACGCATGATTGATGCAAAATTGACTAACCCGCAAATAGCATGGCGAGCAGCGCAGGACATTGTCGATGGCGCCTATGTCAATTTAGGGATCGGTTTTCCGGAGATGGTTGCTAGCTTCCAGCCCGAGGGCCGCGAGGCGATTTTCCATAGTGAAAACGGAATTTTGGGTTTTGGTCAGGCATCAGCGGACGCGGAAGCAGACTGGGATCTTATCAATGCGGGTAAAAAAGCGATTTCACTAAAACCTGGAGCGGCGATATTCCATCAAGCAGATAGTTTCTCCATGGTGCGTGGAGGGCATTTGGACGTGGCTATTCTAGGTGCCTATCAAGTAGCGCAAAATGGCGATCTTGCTAACTGGAGAGTGGGTAACAAAGGAGTTCCAGCCGTCGGTGGCGCTATGGATTTGGTTCACGGTGCAAAACAGGTTGTCGTGCTTACTGATCATGTCACTAAAGATGGGCAGCCTAAGCTTGTGGAGAGTTGTACGTTTCCTCTGACCGGCGTGGCTTGTGTCACCCGCATTTACACGTCCTTGGCTGTGGTTGACATCGATGACGGGCATTTTGTATTGCGTGAAAAATTGGATAGCATCTCAATGACTGACTTGCAGTCCGTGACCGGTGCAACCTTGCATATCGATGGAGATGTAAAAGCACTTAAAGTGCCGGAGTTGTCATAATGAATGATGTATTTATCTGTGATTATATAAGAACGCCTATTGGTCGATTCGGAGGCGCATTGTCTTCTGTTCGTCCAGATGACTTAGGTGCTATTCCACTTAAGGCACTTGCTGATCGTAATGCAAGGATGGATATTTCAGAAATTGATGAAGTGATTTTTGGATGTGCCAACCAGGCCGGTGAAGATAATCGTAACGTTGCGAGAATGTCTCTCTTGTTAGCAGGTTATCCGGATACTGTGCCGGGCATGACGGTAAATCGTTTATGCGGGTCAGGAATGGATGCCATTATTACCGCCTCTAGAGCGATCAAAGCTGGTGAGATTGAATTAGCCATTGCCGGCGGGGTGGAAAGTATGTCCAGAGCCCCTTTCGTTATGCCTAAAGCAGCTTCGGCTTTTTCCCGGAATGCCGAGATATTCGATACAACTATAGGTTGGCGGTTTGTTAACCCTTTGCTTAAAAAGCAATACGGCGTGGACAGCATGCCGGAAACAGCGGAGAACGTGTCGGAAGATTTTAACGTCTCCAGAGGCGATCAGGATGCTTTCGCGTTTTCTTCGCAGGAAAAGGCAGCAGCTGCGCAAGCCAATGGCCGGCTTGATAAAGAAATAGTCTCTGTCACTATTCCGCAACGCAAAGGGGAGTCCATCGTTGTAAATACTGACGAACATCCCAGGGCAACAAGTATCGAAAAACTGGCGTCCTTAGCTACGCCATTTCGTGAGGGGGGCGCAGTGACTGCGGGAAATGCATCCGGTGTTAACGACGGTGCAGCCGCCTTGATACTCGCTAGTGAAAAAGCTGTTACCCGACATGGTTTAACACCTATTGCCAGAATACTGGGAGGAGCAACCAGTGGTCTTGCACCTCGAATCATGGGGTTTGGTCCTGCTCCTGCGTCAAAAAAATTATTGCAACGGTTAAATCTGTCGGTCTCAGATTTTGATGTCATTGAATTGAATGAAGCATTCGCTTCGCAAAGCCTTGCTGCAATGCGCGATTTGGGGTTGGATGACAATGATGCGCGAGTCAACCCTAATGGTGGTGCTATTGCGTTAGGGCATCCGCTGGGCATGTCCGGTGCAAGAATCACAGGCTCGGCGGCGTTGCAGCTGAATATGTCAGCGTCAGGCACGGGCAAACTTGGCTTGGCGGCTATGTGTATTGGTGTTGGTCAGGGAATCGCTATCGCTATCGAATCGATGTAAAGGAACAAAGCAGCTCTTCTGTTGCCTAACAATTAGTCCGGAAGGTATTCGTTAGTTTTGTACCAAATTGGTATGGAATAAATCGATTAGGTCAGTTGTTATTAATGGTAAGCATCACTTTCGGTGCGTTTAACAGGAGAGCAATATCGTGTTTATACGTCGAATCATTTCCGTCTCTTTTGCTGCAGTAGCTCTACTGGCCAGTAATGTCGTCTTTGCCGGTTTGTCGCTAGACAGTGAAAAATCGTCCCTTTCGTTTATCTCTTACAAAGTCATTACCGGTGGCGAAATCAGTGTGGGAGAACGACATACCATCAGTGGTTTAGCAGGTTCTGTCTCTGATGATGGAAAAGCCATGGTTACTGTTCCATTGGCTAATGTTGAAACCGGCATTCCTATTAGAAACGAACGTCTGGTGAAGTTTCTTTTTGAAGCTGATAAATACCCGAATGCTATTGTTGAAGCAGATGTCAGTGACGACATGATGAGTATGGGTACGCATCTAACAAATCTGGATATAAGTCTTACCCTGCATGGAAAAACCCAATCGCTTAATGTGCCAGTGATAGTCGCAAGCACGGACTCAGGCGTCATCGTGACAGCCGCTGAACCTATCATGCTTGATGCCGCTGGTTATGATCTGGTTGCAGGTATTGGCAAGTTAGCTGAGCTGGCGAAGTTGCTTCACATTCCTACTACAGTGCCAGTGTCGTTTTCACTGGTATTTAGTAAGTAGAAAACGTGCGTAGCTGAAGATTTCAGAAGTCCATTTAGGAAGGGTCGGCAATCAGTACGCACTGATTGCCGACTTTGTTTTTATTACAATAAGATTTGCCGAGCGTGCCGGGCCATTTTTTCGAGTTGTTCTAAAGGCTCCTCTGCCACAATGACATATCGCTGGCTCGACTGTCGCCAGTTAGCGCTACCTAATGTTTCATGTTTTTTAGTGTTGATAGATGATTCTGTAGAGTTGCTGTCAGGCATGAAGCACAACGCTAATGGTTTTTTACCGGGGCTGGTATAGACCAATTGCAATAATGGTTCGTCAAAGAACCCAAGTTGCTGAGCTCTAACAAACGAATACCCGAACTCGCTTAAGTCCGGAATAGCACCGTTTAAATGATCTTCTTGTTGTAATTTATTCAACAGAACATCGGCGCTTTCGCGACCGTTTTTAATGCCTGCGACCGTTTCACCGACGTATAAGGATTGATAGTCCGCCACCCGTTGTACCCAGAGTGATTCACTGTCGATAGTTTCTGCGAGTTGATCGGTTGTGGTACTAATTGACTCAGTGATTTTGGTTGTGCCAGTCAAATAGCCGATTAAAAAGCTTAAGCCCACCAGGCCGACTAAAGATGCAATCTTTATATTGTTCTTTTTGGGCTCAAGTGGTTTTGTTGAGGCATTCTTCGCAACGGCTGCCCATGTGTCCAATGAGTTTCTTACTTCATCAGGCATCGCAGGGATGGGAGCATTTTTATAAGCCATGGAGTAGGGCAGTTGCGACGCCTGCATGGCATCAATCCGCTGTGCTAGCTCGGGCGATAATTCGATGTCTCGTTCGATTTGATGTGATAGGGCTTCGTTAAGCGTGCCATCGACAAAGTGGAGTATGTCTTCATCACTGTACGTTTTCATCGTAATACTCCAGGTTCTCTAGTTTTACTTTTTACGTTGGTCTTGCTACTAGCGCTCAATATCCGTTTGCCAATCATGAGTCTTGCTCGGGCCAGACGACTCATGATGGTGCCGATGGGTACCTCTAAAATCTCAGCGGTCTCTTTATAGCTATATCCCTCGACGCTCGTCAGTAGCATCACGAGCCTTTGTGCCTCTGGTAGAGATTCGACCGCGGCATGGACCTGGTGCAGCATAACGTTGGATTCGGGCTCAATAAAAGCTTCCCCATCGACTGCGGCACCCTCATGGATTGGGTTGCCCTCCGTGTGGTCTTTGTGTGAGCTAAAGGATTTAAGCTGTCTAATGTTCCTGGAACGAATCTCGTTAATCCAGATTCGATGGGCTATGCGCATTATCCAGCTACGGAATCTGCCACGTGATTCGTACTGATCAGCGCGTTCTAGCGCCCTGAGGCAAGTGCGTTGAACCAAGTCGGATGTGTCTTCAGTGTTGCCTGTCAGGCGCCAGGCGAATCTCCAAAGACAATCCAATTCACGCTGCAAAAGATCGCTGACATGTTCTGTTTTTTCGCTCATAAATTAAACAACACTCCAACCGCCGGAATTATTCCTTTTTTTTATTAAAGAATCCAGACAGTTTGAAGTCAGCACAGCAGGTGCGTCCCATCAGCTATTGGGAACTAATAAATGATTAGCTGGGCAGGTTCTACAGCTATTGTCTTAGGAGGCACGTCTGGTCTGGTCATGCTGTCGTAAGGCGTTTACAGAGTTGCGTATCAACAAATTTAGTCCGTCATGGTGCGCGCTTTATTCATGGAGTCGGTTAAGCCCTGACTGACTTCATTGCCTATTGAAGATGCGTTCATTGTCCGAAGTCCTGCAGCCGTCGTGCCGTCATAGTCAATCATGGCTTTCACATGGTCGGCGGGTGTTACCTCTCCTTCGGACATGATCGCGGCAGCCCCAAGAAAAAGCTGACGGACAGAACGATCGGCAATTCCGGTATCCACACCATTGGCGGTAGCGAAGTCTGACATGACTTTAGCGAAATATGCTACGAACCCAGGAACAGGCCCTGTCATGGCAGTGAATACATCGACATGAGATTCTTGCTGGAGTTCGTCCGTTGATCCGCAGGCAGAAAAAACGCGGGTTACCAGAACCTTGTCATCATTATTAAGCGTTGGGTTTGCAATCCACGGTGAGTACGCAAGATTTTTTTCTGCTGCAGGGCTACTCATTGCGCGTACGATGCGATCGCTTCCCGTCTTTTCTTTTATTTGTGCAAGCGTTACCCCTGCCATCACAGAAATGAAAAGTTTGTCGGGTGCTTGTATTGATAATGAATGCCATTGGTCGGGTGGCACACATAGGATGATGGTTGAGCACTTATCAATGAGCAGTTGAGCATCAGTCGTTGTATTCACGTCGGTGAATAGATCGTATCCCTCTTTTTTCCCTGAGCGATTGGACACCCAGAATTGAGTAGGGTTTATGATGTCACTGCGTAACAGGGCCATGCCTATAGCCGTGCCCAACATGCCAGTACCGCCAATGATGCCTAGCGAGTCAATCTTAGATGTCATGAATTTCTCAGCCTTATTATGCCGTCACTACCAACCTTCCGAAGAAACGCTTTTAGTGAGAAAGATCTGCTTTATCTCGTTTAACAACTTTTCCATTTCCGGTTGAGTAGAGTTTTCGTGATTTGCCACTTGCTCGATTAGCTCGATCGAACTTGTGGCTTTGGCTTCTGTGTATTTAGAAAGGCTGGGTGCCAGAAATTTATTGACGTTAGCCCTAACTTCCAGACCATCACCCAGTAAATGGCTACTGGAGATGAGTAAGCCGGCTGCATCTTTCTTAGAAAGATTTAGTTTGTTTTCATAAAGATCCAGAATAAGTCGCTTTGACTCACGAGTCATGTCGCCATCGGCTTTGGCTACTGCCACCATTAGAATGGCGGTGGCGTCTAAAGGGTCTTCAATTTGAAACACCGGATTGCCTTCATATTGATTTCGCCAGTCGCGGCGTCTTTTCCATAAAAACGGATTGAGGCCACCCAAGCTTATACCGGCCTCCGCCAGCCTATTCAATAGGACCAGAATAGTAACGATTGTCCCGAGTAATCCTAAAATGAAATGCACTTGGTTCTCCCGTGGCAGCTTCGAACATTTCGGTCTGCCTATCGTATTGAGTTGATACCTATTATGCCTTGCGTTAAAACATCTTGATGAAGATACAGAGTGTATTCAGCCGCTCAGGGGTGATATCGGTCTCGGCAGTATCAATTTACAGGTCGAATCGTTATTCTATTCTGACGTAAAAGAGGTCGTTTTGGACAGCGCTTACATGCAAGCTGAAGTACTCATTATCGGTGGAGGTCCGTCCGGGCTGTTGTTGTCGCAATTGCTCAACAACGCCGGTGTATCAACCACAATTCTGGAGCGGACCACCCGTGACAGAGTGTTGTCCCGAATCCGGGCGGGAGTGCTTGAGTCTGGTACCGTCGGCTTGCTACGTGAAGCTGGTGTTGCTTCGCGTATGGAAGAACAAGGAATACCTCATGACGGTTGTTATCTTACTGATGATGACTTGATGGTTCGTATCAATTTCCATGAGCTGACAGGCAAACGTGTCATGGTTTATGGGCAAACCGAGGTGACCACCGACCTGTACAACGCGCAAGACGCATTGGGTACACCCATCATTCACGAAGTTGAAGACGTCGTCATCAGTGATTTGGATCAGCGCAGATCATTTGTGGAATTTACTGTGGAGGGTCAAAGAAAGCGAATCGACTGTTCTTACGTTATTGGGTGCGATGGATTTCATGGCGTTAGTCGCAAAACTATACCTGAAGCAAAGCGAACAGAATTTGAACGCGTCTATCCGTTTGGTTGGTTAGGTATTTTGTCTAGAACACCTCCTGCAAATCATGAACTCATTTATTCGAATTCCTCTAACGGATTTGCATTATGTTCCATGCGAAATGAAAATCTCAGTCGCTACTATGTTCAGGTGCCACTGACTGAACAATTGGATGATTGGGGAGATGATCGTTTCTGGGATGAGCTACGAAAACGTATACCTGCAGAGGTAGTGGATACTTTGGTAACTGGCCCGTCAATCGAAAAATCTATTGCCCCGCTTCGCTCTTTCGTTAGTGAGCCACTACGATGGGGCAACCTGTTTCTTGTTGGTGATGCAGCGCATATTGTTCCTCCGACAGGTGCAAAGGGTTTGAATCTGGCTGTGTCAGATGTCTTCTATTTGCATCAGGCTTTAATCAGGGCGCTAAAGCATGACGATAGTAAAGAGCTGGATAACTACTCTGAGATCGCGTTGGCAAGGATATGGAAGGCCATGCGTTTTAGCTGGCAGATGACCACAATGTTGCATCAATTTGAAGGTGAGGATAGCTTTGCAGCTCAAATGAGAAAGGCCACGTTAAGTCATCTTTCTCGATCAGAAACTGCAAGGCGGGAACTTGCTGAAAATTATATTGGCTTGCCTTTTTAGCGGGTGAATTACTCTTTTCAATGTCCCATTAGACCCGCTCTTTTTTAACAGCCGTTTTAACATCCCCTGTATTGGGTGTACCCATAGGTTCAATAAGCAGTAAATGCGCTTCCTCTTCGGCAACGGGACAATGCTCAACACCCTTTGGCACTACGTACATTTCACCGGCGTTCAAGTGCACGTCGCCCTCTCTCATTTTTATGGTGATGCTACCTTGAAGAACGAGAAAGAAGTCATCGGTGTCTGGATGTGAATGCCAATTGAATTCGCCCTGTACCTTGACCACCATGACATCGTGGCCGTTAAATTCTGATATGACCTTCGGCGTCCAATGCTCGGAAAATAGGGATAGTTTTTCTGCGAGGTTAATAGAAGTCATATTATTCAGATCGGCTCTTTGGAGTGGGCCCTCGCAGTATAGGTTTATTCGCCTTTGCTGGTAACAATCCCTACTCGATGTGTAGTTGATTGCGCTGTCTGTTATTCTGACTGAACGATTATTCGATCATCACTCCTATCAAGGTTTCTTTAAACAGCATGGAAAAAACATCTCCAGTCAGACCCGATGAAATCTTAGATGGTGTTGGCGCGGAAGCTTGGCAGGCCTATAACGCGATGGAGACGACTAAGAGGCGACACTTCGATTTGCTTGAAGTCGTCGATAATAAAAAGAAAAATTACAACATCGATCCAACAGAAGCCGATCAGTACATGCTGGCCTGTTTACTTAAAGATCACGATGAGCAAGTTAAACGCTTCACTGCTGCCAGCAGTGCATTAAAACAACTTGATGCTGATGCGCACTTAGCGCTATTCACATACATTGGTGGTATAAACACGGCCATGGAAGATAAGCCGACGACTCACTAGCCAGCGCTAGTTTATCCTCTTGAGTTCGATACGGCGATTTGCGCGTCTGCCCTGACTTGTGCTGTTATCTGCCATTGGGTTCTGTTCCCCGTAGCCGACACCGGTCAGCTGATTAGGACCCACCCCTCGAAGCATCAGGTAGTGACGTACGGAGGCTGCCCGGTTCTCGGATAGCCGTTGGTTAGCGCGATCTGAGCCTGCATTATCTGTGTGAGCTGACACCTCGAAGAGTTGTTCAGGCACTCTTTGCAGAGCAAGTGCAACTCTGTCCAGTACATCTCTGGATGCGGCATCAAGGTAACTGTTGCCCACTTGAAAATTAACGTTCTGAAGTACAACGAGTAGGCTGGCATCGCAGCCAAGCACGTCTTCACCGGGTCGTTCGGAGGGCGTTACTGAATCGTTGTCCAGCGGCAGACAAACATCGCGATAATCGGGAATTTCGTCGGCATCGATGTCGGGCGAGCATTCGTCGGTGGGTTGTAAAACGGCGACACAAGGGTCAATGACTATCTCAGGCTCTTCTTTGAAAAGTGCATATCGAATCAATAAATCAGGAAGTACGCCGCCTTTCTGAGAATACGATACTGAGTTTTCGAATTGCGTCCACTCGCCAGTCATCAGCTCATCGGCAGGAGAAGGTGACAATGATTCGACACTGGCGCCCTCGGGAAGAATCCAGGTCAGGGTTGAGGTCAAATTCGTATTGTCATCTGCGTCAACCGCTGGGTGGGCAAGAGTGATGTTCAGCTCAAGGCTGTCGTCCTCTAGAACCGTGATGTTTTCTGCGTAGGCGTGTCGATAACGTGTAATGACTTCCCCGGACCAGAGCGACAAGGTGTCTGGATTGTGCTGGTGCGCAGTGGAGAAGGTCTGTCTTTCAGGGCCGCTGAATTGAACTTGTAGAGATACGCGATCTGCCGGAAGCTCAAGAAGCAGCAGCTCATCATCGGTAGTTAATGTTTGCTGAGCCAGAAATTGTTTTCCATCAGCATCCAGAATAACGAGTAAATCGCTGCTACTTGCGGCAAACAACGGTTGCACGAGCATTGCGCCGAGCAGCAATAAGCCGGAGGTTTCAACTAAAAAGCGTGCGAATCTCAAGGGCATAGGACTAATTTCGCCAGAAGAGTTTAAGGATATAGCAACTGCGGAAAATAGTGTTAAGAGTGGCAAATATGCGATGTTACCGGGGATTGTACGAGTTCTAAGCGATAGGAAGCTTGTTACAATTGAGGGTGAGAGACCTGCCGCATGGGCAAGGTTGGAAACCGATGCACACTGTATGTCTAAACAAACCTGGCTCACTGGAATCACCACCTCCGGTACACCACATCTGGGCAATTATGTTGGGGCCATTCGACCGGCTGTAGAGGCAAGTCGAAACCGTGATCAGGATGGGTTTTATTTCCTCGCTGATTACCACGCCATGATTAAGAATCATGACCCGGCTTTGCTTCGACAATCACGTCAGGAAATCGCAGCGGCCTGGGTTGCTCTGGGTCTTGATACCGATCATGCGACGTTTTACCGTCAATCTGATATTCCGGAAATCATGGAACTGACCTGGATGCTGACGTGTTTGACGGCTAAAGGTTTAATGAATCGAGCGCACGCCTATAAGGCCGTTGTGCAGGAAAACGTCGATGGGGATGCTGCCGATCCGGACAAGGGAATCACCATGGGTTTATTCAGTTATCCCATCCTGATGAGTGCCGATATTTTGATGTTTAAGGCTACGCATGTGCCCGTTGGTCGTGACCAGATTCAACATCTGGAAATGGCGAGGGACATTGCCCAGCGATTTAATCATCATTACGGTGAGCTACTCGTTCACCCACAAGTTGTTGTCGATGACAGGGCTGCGGTATTGTCCGGCTTGGACGGACGAAAAATGAGTAAAAGTTACGGCAACACGATCCCGCTTTTCGATACGTCAAAAAAGTTGCGGAAATCCATAATGAAAATAAAGACAAATTCGCAAGAGCCGGGTGAGCCGAAGGACCCTGAGGGCAATACGGTGTTCGAAATTTATCGGGCTTTCGCCACTGAAGCTCAGACCGAAGCCTTGCGTACGGCTTACGCCGATGGAATCGGTTGGGGCGATGCCAAACAACAGCTGTTCGAACTTGTCGATGCAGAGCTCTCTGAACCCAGAGAACGTTATAACGAACTCATGGCTGATCCGTCTGTACTCGAGGGCATCTTGTTAAAGGGCGCCGAAAAGGCTCGAGCCCACAGCAGGCCCTATCTTGAAGAACTACGAAAAGCAGTAGGTGTTGCATGAATCCGGTTCTGGTTAATCGTTGGCGCGGTAATGCAATAGAGACCCGACATCGTGGAGCGGTGTGTGTGGTTGAGGCTTCCGGCCAGGTCGTGGCTGCTATGGGCGATGTGCAGCGCGCTGTATTTCCACGTTCAAGTATTAAATTTCTTCAGGCAATTCCCTTTGTTGAATCAGGTGCCGTAGAAGAATTTTCGCTCGATGATCGGCATATCGCCTTTAGCTGTGCCTCACATAACGGCGAACCTATTCATGCAGGATTAGCTCAAGATTGGTTAGAGCGAATTAAATGTGACCACGATGATCTTGAATGTGGAGCAGAACTGCCTTTGCATACAGCAACTCAGTTTGAGTTGATGTCTGAAGGTCGCGGACCTCAGCGGCACCATCACAATTGCTCGGGAAAGCACTTGGGTTTTCTATCAACCTGCAAAAAATACGGTGAACCCACGCTGAATTATCGTCTCTACAATCATCCCGCCCAACAGCGATGGTTTGAGGTGCTTGAGAGTTTGACCAACACGCGTGTTGCTCAATTACCGTGGGGCTACGATGGCTGTGCTATTCCAACCTTAGCGCTACCGTTGCAAAGAATCGCTTTGGCGATGGCCCGTTTTGGCGATGTGTCCCGATTTGAAGGAGAGCGTCGCAAGGCTGTCGAACGCATACATGCCGCCCTGACCAGCAATCCTTATATGGTGGCCGGTAAAGAACGACTTTGTACGTCACTCATGGAACGTATGGCTCCCGGCATTCTCGCTAAGATAGGTGCTGACGGCGTTTACACAGCAATCGTTCCCGAGCACGAGCTGGGCATCGCGTTAAAAATTGATGACGGCGACAAAGTCGCAGCTGAAGTTGCCTTGGGTGCTGTACTGAATACCTTGGGTGTATTGCCTAAGGGTGAAAGCAAAATGCTGGCAGAATACTTTCGTCCATCAATCGCTAATTCACGCGGTGAATCTGTCGGACGCGTCGAGCCGTCGTCCGATTGGGAAGCCTTGGTGGCGAAAGAGTAGTTACGTTTAGGTTGTAACTCGAGCCTAATCTCTGCTTTCATTCGTGCTGAAGCGATGAGTGAGCCGAATATTAGTCCTGAACTTGTGCAGCGCTGACCGCAATAATATTCACAATATCGCTGGTTTTGCAGCCACGACTAAGATCGTTAACGGGTTTATTCAGGCCTTGCAGTATGGGGCCAATAGCTTGTGCGCCACCGAATCTCTCAATGAGTTTGTAGCCGATATTGCCCGCATCCAGGTTTGGAAAAATAAGCACGTTGCAAGGTTCATCGCTGGCTTGCTCAGGTGATTTTTTAGTCAGAATTTCCGGGACAACGGCAGCATCCAATTGCACCTCACCCACAACTCGCCAGTCTGCACGTTGCTCCCTGACTAGTTCTGTGGCTTTAACCACTTTGTTGACCGCTGCATGTCGAGCGCTGCCTGCAGTGGAAAACGAAAGCATGGCAACATCGGGTTTAACTTGCAGTAGTTTGGATGCAGTTTCTCCTGTTGAGACTGCTATGCCAGCTAGCTGTTCTGCATCTGGATCAATCACCAAGGCGCAATCACCGATGACCATGGCATCTTTCACTGGATGCTCCGGTTTTAGAATCATAATGAAGCAGCTGGAAATCAGGGATTCGGACGGGTGTTTGCCCACATAGCGCATCGCGTTACGAACCACATCAGCGGTGGAGGTTATGGCTCCCGCGACACAGGCATCCGCATCTCCCTCGCTTACCATCATACAGGCGAAGGTGACATTGTCTTCTAATGCAATGTCGGCCTTCTCGGTTGTCATACCTTTATGTGCTCGCAATTTGACCAGAGCGCTCAGGTAAGCAGGGCGTTTTTCTGATTTTCCCGGATCGACTATTTCGATGCCGTCTAACGATAGATTTAAAGCGCTGGCTTTGGCGTGAACAATGTCCGGCTGACCAACCAAGATAACTTCAGCAATGCCTCGAGACTGGGCGCTCTGTGCTGCTTCGAGCACGCGTTCATCATCCGACTCAGGAAGCACAACCCGGCGGACTGTTTTTTTCGCTACGTCGAGTACTCGGTCAAAAACGGACATGATGCATTCATTGGAGGCGAATTGTATGGTTGATGATAAGTGAATCGGTCGAGAACTGCGATTATCAGACCGAATATCTTTTCACTCTGTGGCGTTTGAGTTAGGAAAAAATAGCTGTTCTTCGTCAATCTTGAATTCGGCAATGGCCTGTTGCCCGGATTCTGCTAACAACCAATCAATAAATTGCTGCCCATGCAGTGTTTTTACATTGGGATGTCTATCTGGATTGACCAATGTCACGCCATACTGATTGAAAAGTCGCGTATCTCCCTCGACCATAACTTGATAATCGCCTTTGTTCCCAAAAGCAATCCAAGAGGCTCTATCAGTCAGCACATAAGCACCCATTCCGATGCCGACATTTAACGTTGTACCCATGCCCGAACCAGTCTCCCGATACCACTGACCTGATGAAGCCGGGGCGTCAATTCCTGCTTCAAGCCAAAGTTTGAGTTCTGCTTTATGTGTGCCTGAATCATCCCCTCGAGAGGCGAATAGTGCTTTTGTATTAGCGATAGATGTCAGGGCTGGGACAATTAACTCGGAGCCTTTGATATCTGCCGGATCGTTTGCAGGACCGACTAAAACAAAATCGTTGTACATCAAATCGAAACGTTCCACCCCAAAGCCATCTTCGACAAATTTCTCTTCATCCGCTTTGGAATGAACCAGCAGGACATCACCATCACCATTGGTGGCGTTCTTGATGGCTTGGCCTGTTCCTACGGCAACGACTCGAACGTCAATGCCTGAATCTTTCGTGAACTCGGGAAGAATGGTATCCAGCAACCCGGAATTCTGGGTGGAGGTTGTGGATTGGACCACGATGTACGGATTTTCTGCGTGTGATATCGCGCTTAAGCCGATAGTGAGCAACACCGCCATGTGGGCGATGATTCGAATGATTGACAAGGGTTGGGACTCCGCCCGTTGGGCTTTAATAGGGCTTTTGTAGAAACTTACCTAACAAGTTGATGGAACACAAGATCGGCGTTTGAAGATTGTCGGAAGCTAAGCCATTTGGTAATGTCGGTCGACATCTCATTAAGAGTCCAAGCTATGACTGACTGGAATTTAGCGCAATTGAATATTGCAGAACCATTGGCACCCTTAGACTCCCCCCAATTAGCTGACTTTGTTGCGAACTTGGACACCATTAATGCGTTGGCTGAAGATTCCCCCGGTTTTATTTGGCGCCTGAAGGATGCGGCAGGCGATGCGACTAATATTCACGAGCCGTTTGCAGAAGACATGATTATCAATATGTCTGTGTGGGACAGTGTGGATTCACTGCATGACTACGTTTATAAAACGGCTCACACCAGTGTCATGCGCCGCCGCTCAGAATGGTTTAGGAAGAATGATCAAGCGATGGCCGTTCTTTGGTGGGTGCCGCAAGGGCATTTTCCCGATCTCTTTGAAGCGCATGAAAAGCTGGATTTTCTAAGACAAAACGGTTCGACGCAAACAGCGTTCTCATTTAAAGAGCGTATGCCTAAGCCCAAAGGTTGACGTTTGATCGCAGCATCCGCATAAATCAACGTTACGATTGGAAATGCAAATTGCGATTTGTATATAGCTATCGATGCTGATCAATCAGTATCGGATTACCGTCAGGGTCTGTTAGTAATATCGAGCCAGGACCGCCATCTGGACCATCAACGGATTTCTCAGGATTTATACCGCTGTTAACTAGCTGCTGTTGCAGATCTCGAATATCGGTAAATGAATCTACTTCCTGTCCATTCTGATCCCAGCCCGGATTGAACGTCAGTAGATTCTGATCAAACATGCCGTGAAACAACCCAAGCACATGATTGCCGTTTTTAAGTATCAGCCAGTTTTCAGATTCGTTGCCTCCAGCGACTACGAAGCCGAGTTTTTCGTAAAACTTGCGTGAAGCGGTTAAATCTTTAACCGTCAGGCTGACAGAAAATGCGCCTAAGTCCATTGCCACTGTTGTTCTCCCGATCAGGTTTTAGAAGACATCTTGCAATCTAGTTTAGCTGTCTATTCGAAAATGATGGATAAGCCAATAGTGGTGGCTGAGTAAATGCTAGAGCCAGATACTATTGTGTTGATCGAGTTATTAACCTTAATCGCTAATGAATGATTTTCGCTATGTGTCTAAACCAAGGTGGCCGAACCGCAGATTAACGTATCCGATCCTCAAGAATCATGTCAGACGCTTTTTCACCAATCATGATGGTGGGCGCATTCGTATTGCCCGACACTATCTCCGGCATGATAGAAGCGTCCACTACACGTAAGCCATCAACACCTCGCACGCGTAGTCGAGGATCTAGAACTGAACGATCGTCTGCGCCCATTCTGCATGTGCTGGTGGGGTGGTAAATCGTGTTGGCGATGTTTCTGGCTTGGTCGAGTATCTCATCGTCTGATGTTGCCGTTGAATCTGGCAGCATTTCCTCTTTGATGTGATCCTTCATGGCGTTTGTATTCATGATGCCACGCGTGAATTTAAGAGACTCGATGGCCGTTTTGCAATCCAGATCAGTGGAGAGGTAGTTAGGCACAATCAGCGGGTGCACATCAGCATCGGCAGACTGAACATGAATACTGCCGCGACTTTCGGGCCGTAGTTGGCACACCGATGCTGTGATGGCTGAGAATGGGTGCAGGCCTTCACCGGGCGAGTCTGCAGATAGCGGCTGAAAGTGGTACTGAATGTCAGGCCTTTCGTTCGATAAACGCGTACGTGAGAACGCATAGACTTGGCTTGCTGCCATGCTAAGTGGACCGCTGCGTGACATTAAATACTGAAGTCCAGCGCGCGCTTTTTGCAATGGGTTGGAAAGTTCGTCGTTCAGGGTAACCGGGTTTTTAGTTTTGTATACCGCGCGAATTTGCAGGTGATCCTGTAAGTTTTCGCCTACGTCCGGGGAGTCCACCTCTACATTAATACCCAGTGATTGAAGATGCGCTCCCGGGCCAATGCCGGAAATTTGCAAAAGCTGTGGAGAGCCGATAGCACCAGCGGACAAAATGATTTCTTCGTTAGCATGGATCTTCTGTGCCTCACCATTGCGCAGGTACTGAACATTGGTTGCTCGACCATTTTCAATGCCAATTTTTTTCACCATAGCTTTAGTGATGATGGTCAGATTGGGACGTTGTTTAGCGCCCTTTAGATAAGCCGCCGCGCTGCTGCATCGACGCCCTTTGTGAGCCGTTAACTGGAAATATCCAACGCCTTCTTGGTCTTCACCATTGATATCCTCATTGACAGGCGTGCCCATCTCTTCGACGCCTTTTATAAAGTCATCACAAATGGGTCGCTTGAAAGACATGTCGCTCACATGCAGAGGTCCATCGACCCCGTGAAATTCATCTTCGCCACGGGATTGGTTTTCTGCTCGCTTAAAGTAGGGGAGAACGCTCTCGTAATTCCAACCGGTGCATCCTAACTCTGCCCAGCGATCGTAATCCTGACGTTGTCCGCGGACATAAAGCAGGCCATTGATAGAACTCGAACCACCCAGAACTTTGCCACGCGGCCATTTGAGCGAACGGCCATTCAAGCCTGGATCAGGTTCTGTTACGTAGCACCAATCCGTTTTGGGATTGTGAATCGTTTTAAAGTAGCCCACCGGGACGTGAATCCACGGGTTAGAGTCTTTATCGCCTGCCTCCAGCAAGGCAACGGTTGTTGTACCATCGGCACTTAAGCGATTGGCGAGGACGCATCCGGCTGAACCGGCTCCAATCACAACATAATCGAATTGATCTGACATCGCGGCGTGGCACTCGTTCCAAGGTGATAGGGTAAAACTTCAGATAATGGTACTGGAAATCTCATTTTCGATATACCCATAGATCAATTAGGGTGAAAAAATGATGTTTCTCGACGAACGAAAAGCGGCGCATGACGACTGAAACTGAGAACGAGGTCAAGAATTCGAAGGGATCCACGGTCACTCGGGTGCTTGATATTCTGAACACGATCGCTGATTCCGATCGCCCTCTGACGCCAACGGAAATTGCCGAAACCCTAAACATACCCAAAGCGAGTGTGCACCGACTGTGCGCCTCCTTAGAAGAAAACAGCTATTTGCAAACTCGGCTGAGTGGCCGAGGTTTTCAGCCGGGAAACCGACTAAACCAACTAGCGTTGGGGGTGCTGGCGGCAGCTCCAATGCAGGCTCAGCGGCGTGCCATCCTGACCAAGTTGTCTCAGGATATTGGAGAAACCTGCAATATTGCGGTACCTGATGGTGCGGAGATGATCTATTTCGATCGGGCGGAGACCCATTGGCCCGTACGGATAAATTTACAGGTGGGCAGTCGTGTGCCTGCCTGCGCGACAGCGGGTGGCAAAATGTATCTCAGTACGATGCCTGTTGCTAAGCGTGATCGTGTTATCGAAAACACCCGACTCGAACGCTATACCGCCAACACGCTGATGAGCCGAAGCGCGCTTGCGGCAGAGTTGGCAGCAACAGCTGCGCGCGGATATGCGCTGGATAACGAGGAATATATTGAGGGAATGGTGGCTTTGGCTGTACCTATAAAGGATAAAAAAGGCCGCCTTTACGCTACCTTGTCTTATCATGCTCCGTGCATGCGTTTACCTTTTGTGGCGCTTTCCGATTTTCTGCCTCAGCTTTTCAGCGCAAGCGAGCAGCTTTCAGCGCTTCTGGAAGACTAATACCAGGCCGTCTATATTTACTTTCCCGGTTTTAGCTTTTGATCTTACGCGCTGTTTGCTTCTTCGTTAAACGCTAGAGTCAGGCATCCTCGTTTTTAAATGTTGACATGAATTCATATTGGACAGAAACCATCGATCGTTTGACCCCCTATGTTCCGGGGGAGCAGCGTGATGGGCCTGATATTGTCAAACTCAACACTAACGAGAACCCTTATCCGCCATCACCGAAAGTGCTTGAAGCGATTCGTCAGGTCAACGGTGATCAATTGCGAAGATACCCAGATCCTGAGAGTGTGGCATTGCGTCAATCGCTGGCCGACTATCACGGTGTCAGCATTGAACAGGTATTTGTAGGCAATGGATCTGATGAAATCCTTGCTCTGGCATTTCTTGCCTACTTCACCAACAACAAAGAGCTGCAGTTTCCAGATATCAGTTACAGCTTTTATCCGGTCTATTGCGATTTGTATGGCATTAAGGCACGTATGGTACCTCTGCAAGAAGATTACACGATAGATCTTGAGCAATTTGAAGCTAACGCAGGGGGGATTGTTTTCCCCAATCCCAATGCGCCAACGGCATTAGATGTGTCGTCTAACGCCATTGAGTCGCTGTTAAAGCGCCACACCGAGCAGGTTTTATTAGTAGACGAAGCCTACGCAGACTTAGGTGCGCAGAGCGTGGTTGGTTTAACCAATAAATACCCGAATCTGCTGGTTAGCCATACGTTTTCAAAAGGGCGCTCGCTTGCTGGTATGCGTCTGGGTGTTGCATACGGTGCACCCGAATTAATAGATGGGCTCCAACGGGTTAAGAATTCCTTTAATTCCTATCCGGTTGATGCTTTGGCGCAAGCAGCCGGTATTGCCTCGATTAATGATGAAACCTATTACCGTTCCACCTTGGCCAACATTG
>CAZCKD010000038.1:0-20780 GCA_964498925.1 uncultured Granulosicoccaceae bacterium | reverse complement strand
CTTGCCATTTTCGACCGTCGGATCATCGTACCGTTGAAGCCTGCACTGCTTTGAGTGAAAGTACAAAATCAGAAAAGCGGACAGACGATACGCCTACGCCCAACACAACCCTATCATCAGGTACTTCAGGCACGGCTAGTCACACCGAAAAAATTATGGGATGTGGCGTCGTTCAGCTCAAACAGAGCGAAAATGCCCTAGAAGAACTTGTAAGCTCAATTGATGAGTTGGAAACATCCGTTCAACCGACACTACGACACCTCATCGTAACGCTTCCTCTGCAGCTTAGTAAGCAGAGTGCCAGCTCTATCGATTGGATAACCGCAATACGAGCTACCGAACGCTACGCGCTGATAGTAGGACCCATTATCGCAGCAGAGCATCTTCCGGCAATGCTACGTATTAGAGGCTGGTTAAACTCGTCTCATCACGCACCGCGAATTGACGCCATGGCGGGCAATCCGACGTTAATTACAGACGATCGGTCCACATCGGATAAGCAACATGCTCATCAGATGGAGTACTCAACCGCAATCGAACATTTAAACGACTCTCAATCACATTGCGTCACGCTCATTACTCGACAAGAGAACGACACAGTATCAATTGCAATATTGCAGAACGTGAGCGCACAAAGCGGTACATTTTCTGTGACCGCAGCCAAAGTCGATCAAACACATTCATTAAGAACGCTTTATAAGATCGAGTAAATCTAGTTTAGGAATTAGCTGCCATTGACTTTACATTGGTAGTCGTCGCGAATCCCTGGCTGAGTTCCTCGTCGGTTGGCTCTCGAACACTGACGATAGCCACAATGAAATTGAGTACCTGCCCCGCCAGCGGATGGTTGGCATCCAACACGACTGTATCCTCGCGAATTTCAGTGAGCGTGACAAGCTGTGAATCCCCTTCCTTGGTCAACGCCTTAAATCGCATACCAATGACCAGCTCCTGGGTCCTTTCAATCGAGTCTCTAGGCCATTCTGCGATAAGCTCTTCATCTGAATATCCATACCCATCTTCAGGGTAAATGGTGACAGACACTTGCTCACCGGCTTGCTTGCCGGTTAGCTCTCTTTCCAAGCTAGGCAACAGAGCATTGGTATTGTGCATATAAACCAATGGCAGGTCTCCCTGAGACGTGTCTATTTGCTCGCCAAAACCGTTAGAGAGCTGGTAGTGCATTGAAACGACACGATTGTCATCGATAATGAGATTTGTTTCTGACATCAAATTTAACGGGAGCTAATGATTATCAAATTATAACGACATCCAGCTGCAATGCTCATGCAGCTGGATAAACAACATCATTAAAAATTTCCAAAAAAAGCAGGTTTAGTTTGTCGACGCCGCTGTAACCAAACCACAATACCCAGAACCATTAATGCCGGTATATAAAAAACTTCCTTCGGCATTCTCTTCGCTGGAATCTGCACCTGATCAATTCTCACGACTGGATCGGCATAAAAATCAAACATCTGCATCGTCTGGAAAAAAGCGGTACCCGCAAAAGGCTCCTCCAATTCAGCGCCCTCATCATCCATCAGAACGGTTAAGCCGGCATTCTCCAATCGAGTTATGCCATCCCCTGCTTCGCCCAGATCTGCTAACACGGTCAGCGTGGAAATTTCGTCCGGGTAGTCAAAATCGGGGCCAATGACTCGCAGTCGTAGAGGCTCTCCGACCGGGTGATTTTCAGCAGTTTGAATTAATTCTGTTCCGGGCTGAATATCATAAGGCGCCTGCACCTGATCCAACCAGAAGCCGGGTCTGAAAAGCGTGAATGCCACCAACATCAATAGCAGCGACTCCCAGATTCGGCTGCGAGCCATGAAGTACCCCTGTGTCGCCGCGGCAAACAACATCATGGCTATGACGCCGACAATAAAGACAAATACAGCCTTGCCCAGTGACACATCAATAAGCAGAAGCTCAGTATTGAATATGAACAGGAATGGTAAAAGAGCAGTACGAATATCGTAGGCAAAGCCCTGCAGACCCGTTTTGATCGGATTACCACCCGATATGGCACTGGCAGCAAAAGCAGCCAATCCAACCGGCGGTGTATCGTCAGCCAGAATCCCAAAATAAAAAACAAACATGTGGACCGCGACGAGAGGCACCACGAGACCTTGTTGAGCCCCCACAGAAACGATTACGGGAGCCATCAATGATGAAACCACAATGTAGTTAGCCGTTGTTGGCAAACCCATGCCAAGCAGCAAACTCATGATCGCAACCAGTAACAACATGAGGATCAAGCTACCACCGGAGAGAAACTCTACAAATTCACCAACAACTTGATGCGCCCCAGTCAGTGAGACCGTTCCAATGATAATACCAGCCACACCCGTAGCAACACCGATAGGCACCATGCTCCGGGCACCGTTTATCATACCGTTGCCGAAATCCTGGAAACCACGCTTAAGGGCTCCGAGGATGCCTTCGTTATTCGACGAGCGTCCTCGAAAGATCGCTTTAATGGGATGTTGGGTAATGACGATAAATATCATAGCCATCGAGGCCCAGAAAGCGGACAGCGCCGGAGAGAGACGCTCGATTAAAATACACCAGAGCAAAATTATGATCGGCAGCAAATAATACAGACCTGTCATTGCCACCTCACCGGGGCGAGGCAGAACTAGTAGTGGTGCATTTGGGTCGTCCAGTTTTAAATCCGCACGTTTGGCACTTAGAAAAATGAGTATCAGATAGGCAACAAGGAATATTGAAGCAGCGCCCCAGAACGTCATTCCGGGAAACGCCTTACTCACCCAACCCAGTCCGTAATAAACCACACCACCTAAGGCAACGAAGGCAAGAAAACCAAATAAAAACCCAATGAGCTTTTGCATTGCTGTCACGTGCGAAGGCGGTCTTTCCAGACCTACCAAGTCGAGCTTCAACGCTTCAAGATGCACAATATAAACAAGAGCGATATAAGAAATTAAGGCTGGTAACAATGCGTGCTTAATCACTTCCGGATAGGAAATGCCTGTGAATTCCGCGATGAGAAATGCGGCTGCCCCCATAACAGGAGGGGTCAATTGTCCGTTGGTCGACGAGGCCACTTCTACTGCGCCAGACTTCTCAGCAGAAAAACCAGTACGCTTCATTAATGGAATCGTAAATGTTCCTGTTGTCACCACGTTAGCGATAGAGGAACCGGAATAAATTCCACTTAACGCAGAGGCCACGACAGCAGCCTTAGCGGGCCCACCGCGAAAATGCCCGAGCGAACCGAACGCCAACTGAATGAAGTAATTTCCCGCACCCGCTTGTTCCAATAAAGCGCCGAACAAAACGAATAAAAAGATCATGGAAGATGCCACACCAAGGGCTACACCAAAAACACCTTCTGTTTGCATCCAGTAATGCCACATGGCTTTGCCGAATGAAGCTCCTTTCCACTGCACAACATCGGGCAGGAATTGAGCATCACCGAAAAATACGTAGAAAACAAATACACCAGCAACAATCAGCATAGGTAAGCCGAGCGATCGAAAAACCGCTGCCGCTAATAGTACAAGTCCGAACGCTGAGGCAAGAATATCGCCAGTCGTGGGCAACCCAGCACGGTTCGCAATATCATCTTTAAAGACTAATAAATAGAGACAACAAGCAACACTGCCGATGGCAAGCACCCAGTCATAGGCGGGCACGGATGTCTTTGGGCTGCGTTTAAGTAAGGGATAAGAAAGACATGCCAAGGCCATAGCGAACGCAAGATGGATGATGCGAACTTCGCTGCCATTGAAAATCAAATTAACGCCCAAATTTTCGGCAATCCAGAAGGGCAAAGCCGAGGACACGTATAGCTGGAAGGCACTCCAGATGAAGGCCACCGCAGCGATAAAGAATCCGAGATTGCCGGTTGGATTTCGTCCTCCGGTATCAATGGAGGTAAAAGCATCCAGATCGGAAGGTACATCAGCTGGCGCTTGTGGTTGGGAGCTTGCTGTACTCATGTGCGAATCCTCCTGCATTAACGAATGGGCGATTACTTACACTGAAAACGAACAAGCAGCTGGTTGGGCATTTCAACCAGCCGCTTGCTTGACCACTTATATACCTTTGGCTTTCTCCAGAACTGAAACACTGACTATAAAAAGGCTTCTAAGGAGAAACGCCTGAACAAATTACATCCAACCACGTTCTTTGTAGTATTTAACAGCACCTTCATGCAACGGCGCAGATAGTCCATCAGCAATCATCTGCTCTTCATTCAGGTTGTTGAACGCTGGATGCAGTTTCTTGAAGTCTTCAAAATTATCAAAAACAGCTTTGACGACAACGTAGACAACTTCAGCCGGTACATCTGAAGAAGATACAAATGTTGCACCGACACCAAACGTATTGGCATCTTCATCCTGCCCTTTGTACATTCCGCCCGGCACGGTTGCTGTGCGATAGAAAGGGTTTTCAGAAATCAAACCAGTGATGGCATCGCCTTTCACATCGACAAATTCAACATCACATGTGTTGGTCACTTCAGTGATTGCAGCGGCAGGATGCCCAACGGTATAAACAAGTACATCGATCTTGTTATCACATAATGCCTGTGCCATCTCAGCGCCTTTAAGTTCTGCAGCTAGTGCAAAATCATCCATGGACATGCCGTAAGCATCCATGACCACTTCAGTGGTGGCTCTCTGACCTGACCCCGGGTTGCCGACATTAACGCGCTTACCTTTTAAATCTTCAAAAGAGCTAACGCCTGTTCCGGCGCGGGCCAATACAGTGAAGGGCTCTGGATGAACAGAGAAGACAGCACGAAGGCTTTCGAACTTACCTTGGTCTTCAAATTTAGAGGTACCGTTATAAGCGTGGTACTGCCAATCAGATTGTGCAACACCGAATTCAAGCTCGCCTGCACGAACCGTGTTGATGTTGTAAACCGACCCACCCGTTGATTCTGCAGAACAGCGAATACCGTGAGTTTTACGCCCTTTATTTACCAGGCGACAAATTGCACCGCCTGTTGGATAGTAAACACCCGTGACACCGCCGGTACCAATTGAGATGAACTGTTGCTGAGCCTGTGCACTACCTGCTAACAACCCTGCAGCCAACAGACCGCCGGTTAATACTAAACGTGTTTTCATGATAGAAATCCTATTCGTAAACATCATTTGTTAGAAGAGTCAGCCTAAAGAAAACACCGTTAACGTACGGCTATTCAATAAGCTTTAAAACCATTAAATACAGGTCTTTCGTCATGTAGCTTTATTTCCCTAGAACCAGTAACACAACTAAGAGCCACGATTCAATGTACCAAAATAATCGTGAATCTAAAAATAAATACCTAATCAGCTAACCTTTTGGACGCTAAGCCATTGAGAAACCAGCGCATCACCTGATCTCCACAACTGCGGTAATTACGATGATCAGGCTTGCGGAAAAATGCACTGACTTCAGTGGGTCCCAATTTCCCACCCCCGGTTTTTATCAACGAATGCACATCTTCGGTGCGTAGGGAGAGAGCTACTCGTATTTGCTTAAGCATCAGATTGTTATCCAACCGCTCTGGTGTCGGGGGCTTACTGCCGGCACTTTCCGGTGGCGGACCACGCCGATCAAGAATCAGCCCCGACAGCAATGCTGCCAGACTCGAATCCGGACATTGACTATATTCGGCCTCTCCTTCTTTTAAGCGCCAGGCGACAACCTGCTCCGTACTTGCGTTGACACCACCCAGTTTCATGAGTTTTTGCGCCTCTGCATCATCCAGCATCAGGGCATATCGAATCCGTCTTATATAGTCGTTAGTATCCACGCAAATCTCGAATCAAGACAAAAGCCAAAAATTTGCTGGCGATTTTCCAGCGTTTTAGTACAGCGGGGACAACTGTACACCGATGGCAAAAGCCCCGCTAAAACAATACAAATTCCACGTAGTTCAAGGTTATCTAAGAAAACTTGTCAATTTACGTGAAATGGATAACGATTTATTCCGTTCTGGGAATATCCTGACGGTCGATTTTGTATGATGAGCGATCTGCCCGATTCGCCCTGTTTGTCAGTTTGATTTCTCAAGCAGCCTTCTAGCCCAAAACGGAGTGCATAGATTTGTTGTGGCATTACGTCATCGTCGGACTGGTCTGTTTGTTCCTTGGCTTCTGGTTGGGTGGACTTCGGGGAAGAATGGTCAAGCGCAACTCTTTGCGAGAGTTGAATACGCAATCTTTGGAATTACTCGAAGCCAAGAAAAAATATTCTGTTGAATCTGCGCGTGCAGAAGATTTCCAACGCAAAGACAAACTGCTCAAAATGGCGCTGACTCAAACGCAACAATCAAATGATCGTTTGAAGCAACTGCGTCAGCAAATGTTGACCCAAAGTAAAAAGCAGTATGTCGATGAATCGTTTTTACGTTTGAAAGCTGTTCAGTCTCACGACAAAGCACTTAAGGCCGCCAACATTGCTCGAAAAGCCACGCAAAGTTTAAAGAAACTCGAAGTGGCCGTGACAGCAAAACAAGCAGCTGTTCATGCGTCGAAACAAGCCAATTCAGCGATTAAAGAAAATCGATCTGCGCAGGCATATGATCAGCGAAACTTAAATGCGTACACCGAAGTTGTTCGCAGAGTTTCCGACCGAGATTCAGTTCGCTTAACCAAGTTGAAAAGCAGCAACGAAGCGGGCAGAACCATCAAGTAAACGCGCACTTAGCGCCGGTTATTTGTCACCCATAAAGGTAGTTTCACTCACGTAGCATATGGACATGAATGCGGCATTCTGTTCGGCTCCGCATGGTGTTATTATCTTCGGAATGATCAACCAAACGCTCAATATTGAACTCCCCGAAACGGAACGTTTAAGTATCTGGCCGTGGCTTGTTGCTCTTGTTGCAGGAGTGGGCTTACTCGTCTCCTTGGTGCAGCAAATAAATCGTATTCCAAACCAACTGCAATATACTACTGAGCAGTTTGTTCGCAATGCCGGCCACGGCGATCTGTCTATAAAAACAAGAGGCAGAGATATAAGCATCAGCGGCACGGCAAGAGATCAACAGCGATTAAACAACCTGATCGCCAATGTCGAACAAATCGAAGGTGTCCGCTCTGTTTCGAGCTCCGTTAATGTCATCGACCCTGTCAAAGAAAAAGCCACAGCGAAGCAAACCTTCCTAACATCCTTATCATTAGTCAACACGGCAAGCGTCGCTTTCGAACCCGGTAGCTCCTCATTTACAAGCTCAAGCGATCGGGCACTTGATCAACTAGCCAGACTTATGGCCTCCTACCCTGATACGCGATTACGTATCGAAGGCCATACCGATAACACAGGCTCTGAAGCAGCAAACTTAAGACTCAGCCGGGAACGTGCTCGAGCCGTTGCCAGCTATCTCCTTGCGAGAGGTATATCCGAGAACAGATTAATTGCCAAAGGATATGGCTCTACACAACCTATTGATGACAATTCGACTGATGCAGGCCGGGCACGTAATCGGCGCATCGAAATCAGCTACCTCGACTAAGATCAAACCCGGCGAGAAATATCGTGATTTATTTGATTGCTCAGATGTTTGTGACACTGGTTCTAGCAGGCATACTCGGTGCCGCTATCGGCTGGCTGGTCCACCGCGCGTCCTATGCCAGAAAACTGGACGAATACCGACATGCTTTAGCTCGAGCACATAGCCAAGTCGCTCAAACGGAATCTGAAGTGACCATGCTAACGGACGACTACGACGAGTTACATCGTCGCAGCAAGGCCGAAATAAACAACCTGCGTTCCGAAAATCAGCAGATTCCATTTCTAAATACCAACCTTGAAAAGTCTCAGCTGCTGGTCAGGCAGATGATGCAAAAGCATGAAGCAAAGGTTCGCGATCTCAGTTCAGAAAATCAGGCACTCACGTCGAAGCTGAAAACTATTCAGGATCGAGAACAGGCCTACAACAAAGTGAAAGTTGAGCTGGATAGCATCAGGCGTCAGAAAGTAAGAGATGCCCAACAAAAACGAACAGATTCAGTACAAACTGACACCGTCGATGAAGAGCATCTGAACGCGTCTGCCGAACTGGAGTACGATCATTCAGATGATAGCTCTGACGACGTCGCTGACGACGTCTCTCACGATGATTCAATGGAAATTCTGGACGCAACCATCGCATCCAATCCCGCTGAAGAATTTATCAATAACCTCAAAGAAGCCACCAAGCTTCCAGAATCCGATAGTAGCTGGGCCTCTTCTCCCATAGAAATTGACGCGGATAGTACGCAAGACAACTTAACACCCGACTTCGATGTTGAAGACGAAAGCGAAAATCCGGATTTAGTCGCAGAAGACGAATCTGCCGCTGATGATGAAGACGAAGTCGAATGGCTCGAAGCATCAGAACTCGATGAAGCCGATTGGGACGAATCCAGCGAAGATACTGTCGCTGAAGATTCTGACGAGATAGAGGATGAGGCAGATTGGGAAGAAGTAGCAGAGGATTCTGATGCCGAGGAGTTCGATGATGAAGACTGGGATGAAGAGTCTGAATTGGACGATGACTCTGCCGAAGATGACAATGAAGACCCCTTCGATGAAGTCATGGAAGTGGGCGATGAGTTGCAACGGGAGCTCGATATTGACGCTTCAAATGAGCACCTGCTCGATGGCAGCAACGATAGTGCAAGTTTGTTCGATCCGGTAGAGCAAAGAGACGATCTAAAGCAGATTTTCGGTATTGGTCCGGTAACAGAAAAAGCGCTGAATGAACTCGGCATTACCAGTTACTCTCAACTGGCGGATCTGAAAAGTCACGAGATCGAGAAAATCGCCAGCGCCCTGTCCATTGTCCCTGGCCGCATCGAGCGTGATAACTGGGTCGGCAACGCCAGAAAACAGCTCGAAGAGGTACTTGAAGAGCTGTAGAACTAACATGCTCGCGGCTGCCCTTGCGCAGCCTCCGATTTGCCCACTCGCTCCAAATTTACGTTTGAAGACTGTCGCAACTGTGTCACTTCATTGGAGCCGTTGAGCCGGTAAAGTGTACGTTATCCACAATGAGATAGGCACTCAGTGGCATCCACGTTACATCCGACAAGGCATAAGACCCTTCATTAATGCCGGTATGGCTTACCCTTTGCACTTGAACGGGTACATACCCCTTTCATTCTTGCTGAGGCTTTTAGATTCCCAATGCCGCGTTGGCTGCATCTTATTTCCTTAAACCGGCGTCTGCTTCTCGGTGTGTGGGTTATATCCGCACTCCTCTCAGCTCATGCAACGGCGGCAGGTGAAAAGTTTCTTGAATCAGACGTTGAATTCGAAGATTGTGTTATTGGTTCAGGCGCAGCATCGATACGCGCTCAGTGCGGTTCCATTTCAATGCCGCTGGATTCCAGATCGATTGATGGCGCTGCAAAAAAAATAGATGATCCGAGTGCGATCGACATTTCTATTGCGCGGATACCGGCACAGCGATTATCAAAGAATAAAGACGCATTCACGTTCATCGCAGGCGGTCCCGGCCAGTCAGCCATAGAGACCTACCCGTCTGTGGCATTTGCATTCAGACACATTCAGCGTAATCACGACATCTTACTGATCGATCAACGAGGTACCGGGGACTCAGCAAAACTTGTTTGTGAAAACTCAACAGATACGATGGGACTGGATGTTGAATCGGATCCTGACGAACTGGCTGCTACTGCTAAGGAATGCCTCGAATCATTACCTCATGACCCGACCTGGTTTACAACAAGCCTTGCTGTCCACGATATTGAGCACATTCGCAAAGCGCTGGGTGTTAGCCAATGGAATATGTACGGTATCTCATACGGTACGCGCGTAGCGACTCATTACTTACGACGATACCCTGAGTCAATCAGAACATTGATACTGGACGCTGTCGTACCGCCGGGTGTCTCTCTGGGCCCCGAGATCGGCGAACTCTCTCAACGTGCGCTTGACCTTATCTTTGAGCGTTGTATGGAAAATGAAGGGTGCGCCGATGCTTTCGGTCCCGATTCCGGCACCGGTTCAAAGTCTATTAGCCAATCAACCATGGCCTTGCTTGACGCACTTGAGGACAATCCGAAATCCATCAGCTTTGAAGATGTTGCCACGGGCAATTTATCAACAATGGAATTCACGCGGCAACATTTAGCCGTCACCATCAGGCTGATGTCTTACAGCGCGCAAACCGCAGCCATTTTGCCTTCCATGCTTCATGATGCTATAGAAAACAATAATTTTGCGCCGCTAGCCAGACAAGCGAACCTACAAACCAAAGCGCTCGGCACAACGCTGGCAACCGCTATGCACCACTCGGTTATTTGCTCAGAGGATGCTCCGTTCGTTAACCCCGACAATCACTCAGAAACCGATTCCTACCTAGGAGACGATGTCGTAGAATCCCTCTTAGCTAGCTGTGCCAATTGGCCGCTTGGTGTTGTCGATGCTGATTTTAAAGAACCAATAACATCTACTGCACCGGTGCTGATTCTATCCGGCGAAGCAGATCCAATAACGCCGCCCGCCTATGGTGACAGGCTTTCAAAGACGCTGACAAATTCACTGCATATCGTTAATCCGGAACAGGGGCATATGCAATCGCCACTAGGCTGCATTCCAAGCCTGATGGCGCAGTTTATTCAAAGCGCTGATGTTTCGGAGCTCTCCACAGAGTGCCTGCAACGTCTGTCGGCTCCGCCGTTTTTTATCGATGCAAACGGTCCATTGCCATGATCGTTGCGAATCAGCTTTACAGAAGTTTCAAACGTGTAGGCGCTACAACCGGTGGGGATGCTTCTACGAAAAAAGACAAGGTCTCTAGAATTGTTGCGGTTAAAGACGTTAGCTTTTCTGCGGAAAACGGAAAAGTGACGGGACTGCTCGGACCAAACGGCGCAGGAAAATCTACAACCTTACGCATGCTGGCCACTTTAGTAAGACCGGAAAAAGGGCAAGCACAAATTGACGGCATTGATGTTTCCAAAGATGTTTTGAGAGTACGCCAGCATCTAGGGTTTATGCCCCACAACGCTGGCATTTATCCACGCCTGACAACACGTGAAAATATTCAATATTACGCCCGCTTGTGTGGTCTAAGCCGAGAAGAATCGCGGCGGCGTTGCGGTGAGCTTATTGAACAACTGGATATGCTGAAGTTTGCCGATAGACGAGCAAATGGATTCTCTCAAGGGCAGAAAACCAAGGTTGCATTGGCACGCGTACTGGTACATAGGCCGCAGACACTCATGCTCGATGAACCCACCAACGGGCTGGATGTCATGGCCACTAGAGGTTTACGTGAAATAATTCGGCAGCTGGCAGCTGAGGGGCATTGCATTCTTTTCTCAAGCCACATCATGCAGGAGGTGGCAGCGCTTTGTGATCATATCGCCATCATTTCAGGCGGTACGGTGGCTATGGAAGATAGCCTCGATGGAATCCTTGCACGAACAGGACAGAATGATCTTGAAGACGCCTTCGTGCAGGCAGCACAACTTTTCGACGAGACAGGTAACTAATGAATCTGTTTATCGTCATGTTCAAGGAAATCATCGACAACCTACGTGATAGGCAGACGGTTTTCTATGCTCTGCTGTTCGGTCCTGTTCTCTTACCTTTACTACTGGGCGGCTCACTAGTCGCCAGTTTTAAACAACTGAGCATTAACTTTGATGAGGTCAGCACACTCAGTGTCATCAACGCTGACAACGCACCCAACCTGATTAAGTTTTTATACAGTCACAATATCGATGTCGTCGATGCTGCAGAAAATGCGCAAGCCAGTGTGAGAAATGGTGATGTCGCTGTTGTACTAGAAATAGGCGACGACTATGGTCAGGCTTTGAGGGATGCAAGGCCAGCACCTTTAACGCTACACGTAAACGGCGCAAACAAAGAGTCAACAAAAGCCGCTCGGCGTATCAGCGCCATATTAAATGTCTACAACCAGACACTGAGTAACCTTCGGCTGCAACATCGGGGTATTGACCCGTCGGTATTCAACAGTTTAAATGTCGTTGAAAACGATGTATCAGCCGATGGCGCAAACGGGCAACTACTAGCGTCCATTTTGCCTTTCCTGTTTATTATCTCGATGGTGATGGGTGGTTTTTACCTTGCTATTGATACTACTGCGGGTGAACGGGAACGACAGTCACTCGAACCACTACTAAGCTTGCCACTCTCACGCACGGCGGTTGTTATGGGGAAATATGCAGCGACTGTCTGCTTCGTCTTGCTATCAAGTGTTTTAACCGCTCTCAGCATTTATTCTCTGTTCAAGTTTTTCCCTGTAGAAATCATGGGCGGCCAAGTCAGGTTTGACGGCAATACGATTGCCAAAGCGTTCTTTCTGGTCAGTCCGCTGGTGTTATTTATCTCGGCCATGCTGATATCCGTATCAGCCATTACGCGAAGCACCAAGGAGGCTCAAACGTATTTGGGCTTGCTTATGGTTGTACCAATGGCACCGTTCTTTATTTTGCAATTTCTGAACGTGCAATCCACCATCACAACCATGCCGCTACCAATGCTCAGCCAATACCAACTGCTGGAGAGCGTTGTACTAGGCGATGCTATACCGCAATCGCATATTGCATTGTCGGTTGGAGGAACCGTTTTAGCCACGGCGTTATTGTTGCTGTTGGCCGCACGGCTTTATCACCGGGAACGGCTACTGGATTAAGCCGACTCTAGAAATTTTCTGTTTGCTGATTACCTCTTGGACAACACCATCAGAAATTGAGACCTGACGGGACATTTAAATGTCTCCACACTTTCTAGACATAGTTGTATTAATCCGTATCGCTTAATGCAATCGATTATTTGAGTGTCTCCGCAGCTTCAATAGCAGTATTTGAACCCCATTTGGCAAAGTGTAATTGTCGAACAAGTCAGAGACTTGGAAGTCACCGTTAATCTACAGCCCCAAAACAGAACGTCAGCAGGTGGGCCGCCCGGAGTCGAGTAGGTGATATGTATTCGTTTACATTGATAACGTTTTACGACAAGATGCCAAAACGAGAATCACTGTCCAGGCACGAAACTGACCACACAGAATGTCTAAAAACCCCAATAGCCCACCCAGACCCCGTTCGAGAAAAGGAGCGCCGGGCATCTTGGACGTTGCCCTTCGCGCTGGTGTCTCTGGCGCCACGGTTTCACGTTATTTCAACGACCCAGACGTGGTTCGGCCTGAGACCCGCAGCAGGATTGAATTGGCCGCCAAAGAACTTGGCTACATCAGGGATCGGATGGCAGGTTCGCTGCACGGTAGGATGAGCGGTACTGTCGGGCTTATTGTCCCTACTATTGATCATGCTATTTTTTCAGAGCTGATTGAAGCGTTCTCTTCACAGCTGCACACGCACGATCGCACTATGCTCATTGCCAGCCATAACTACGAGTTGGAACGCGAAGTAAACATCGTGCGTTCCTTACTTGAACGACGTATTGATGCCATCGCGCTGGTGGGACGCGACCACCCTGTTGCTGCCATCGAAATGATTAAACTACGTGGAATTCCGGTAGTCTCTTTGTGGAATGCAGTCGGTGCAAGCGGTATCCCAAGCATAGGAACTGATAATCGACAAGGTGCTTTTGATATAACCCAACACCTGATTAATTTGAATCACTCGCGGATTGCGTTGCTTTTTCCGGATACCGAATTCAACGATCGAGCACGTGATAGAAAAGCAGGCGTATTCCAAGCCTTGAACGGAGCCGGTATAAACGTGCCCTCCTCCTGGGACCTTCCCTGTCCTTACGATACTGCCGCTGCCAAAGCTGTCGCATTAGGACTACTGCAAAATACAATCGATGGAAATAGTCCTACGGCGTACGTTTGCGGAAACGATATCATCGCGCACGGAGTCATTCATGCAGCGTCACGTTTGAAAATAAAAGTTCCTCAGGACGTGTCTGTCGTCGGCATTGGCGATTTTAAGGGCTCATCTGCCATAGAACCACCATTGACAACAGTCCGCCTGCCGGCAAGACGGATAGGACAGCTAGCTGCCGATACCTTAATTCAGAAAATCAGCCGCGACATCGCAGAACTACCGGACCATATCATTCCAACTCAACTCATCATTCGCGAATCCACATGCGAAGTGAGTTATAACACTTGACTGGTCTTGAGTAATTATCAATACACGGTTGGCAAGTGTTGATCTGCTCGCAAGATAAAATTAAATTTATCCGTTCTTACTATCTGAACCTGTCTCAACCACAACTGCGTCCTCAATATCAACAGGCGGCAGTTCTTTAGTCGCAGGGTCTATTTCTGTTGCACCGCCTATGTTTTCAAGGACTGGTAAGTTGGAAGAGTTCGATGGAAGAGTAGCTAATCGATCAAGCATGTGACGACTCTGACGCCAGCGAAACAGATAACCGCCCATGGCACCGCCGGCAGCCGTAATTGTTAGCAACCCTAAGGTCATGAACTGAGTGACTAGCATCAGTACACCAAAACCGGTCAGTCCCATAAACGCCAAACCAACTTTTATGTTGGCACGCCTGCTGGCGCCCCGCTCCTGCTTCATTAACTGTTTATGCGTTTGACGCACTAAGCGTTCACGTTCCGTATTCGCGCGCTCCAGTATCTGAGCGCGATCGAGGCTAGCCTCCTGCATAGCATCTGATCGTGTGCGCTCAATTTCCCGATTTAACTGAGCACGTTCATCTGAAAACTGTTCTCGCAGCGCAGAATTCCTCCGCTCAGCTTCGAATCGGCCAATCATGGACAGCCAAAGCGCGGTCACCACACTAAACAGAATGGCTGGTAATCCAGCGCGAAGCAACAGGAGCTCAATGGGCGCGCCCTTGTTCACCCAGAAGAGTGCAAAGGTAACCACTTGAACCAGAATGATTCCGGGTAAATAACGCAGCATGGCAATTCGAGAAACTTAATCCAATTCGGCTTTTCCAGTGACATGGTACACGAGCGTGGGCAGGATAAATTTTCCGACTGTTGGCGACAGGTTAAGTACACTATCTAGATGAGTATCGAGGCCTATTTGCTGACGCGTCAATGGCGGGATACCCCTAGAGGGGTGGAACTGTCATTCTGGGCCTGCTCGGATGAAGGACCGATCAACGTCGTTGTACCTTCTCAACAGTCGGTGTGCTTTTTAGAACGGACGGTTGAAACCGCTCACCTTCCTGCGGGAGTCACTAGAAAAGAACTCGACCTTAAGCTTCTGCACGGTGGTGATGTTGACGGTCTTTATTTTCGCCAACAGCGAGATTTGCAGCAACTTAAATCCAGCGACCTGCCCTTATGTGAATCGGATATCAAACCAGCAGATCGATATCTGATGGAGCGATTCATCACCGCGCCGTTTTCGATAGAGGGACAAATTTCAAAAAGAAAAAATTACGCACTCGCTGAGCAAGCCAGATTGCAACCTGGCGAATACCAACCGCGATTTAAAACGGTTGCTATCGATATTGAAACTCGAGGCCATACGAAACAACTCTACTCCATCGCAGCTGCACAAATGCCAACAGTGGATGAGCCTGATGCGCCGGCTGTCGTCTTTATGATTGGTCAGGGCGACAGCGAACAGCGAGACGGATATGTTCTGCATCTCATCGAATCCGAGAAGGCCTTGCTTAATGCGTTTTTCGATTGGATGCACGAGACAGATCCGGACATCATTACAGGTTGGGCCGTCGTTAATTTCGATTTAAATTTTATCGATCAGAAATGTCGCTCGCTGGGTGTGCCTTTTCGACTAGGCAGAGCATCGGAGACGGCGGCTGTTCTTCAACCGGGCAACCCGGGCTCTCCCAGAATTGCCCGAGTACCGGGGCGAGTCGTACTCGATGGGATCGATCAACTTAAAGCCGGCTTTTGGGCCTTCGATAGTTTTTCCCTAGACAACGTATCCCACGAGCTACTCGGTGTGGGAAAGCTCATCACGTCCAACCAAGATAAGGTTGCAGAAATAAACCATCTGTTCACACACGACAAACCTGCACTTGCTGATTACAACGTACGTGATTGCACACTGGTAAACGAAATATTCGACAAAGCCAACCTACTCGCTTTCGCTATATCTCGCGCAAATTTAACCGGTCTGCCACTAGATAGGCTAGGTGGCTCTGTTGCCGCATTCGACAATCTCTATCTGCCTCGGCTGCATCGTGCAGGCTTCGTTGCACCCGATGTAAACAACCGGAATAGTGGACTGGGAAGCCCAGGCGGCTATGTCATGGACTCTATTCCGGGTCTGTATAGAAACGTGTTGGTATTGGATTTTAAAAGTCTGTATCCCAGCATCATACGAACATTCTTTATTGATCCTTTAGGTCTCGCCGAACCCGGCGACGATCCGGTTCCAGGCTTTGTTGATGCAAATTTTTCGCGCAACAAACACATACTTCCCGGCCTTATCGAAAGCTTATGGGCTGCGCGCGATGACGCGAAAAAAACAAACGATGCGCCTTTATCGCAAGCCATCAAGATCATCATGAATTCGTTCTATGGCGTGTTGGGCACAACCGGCTGCCGTTTTTACAGTCAGCAGTTAGCCTCAAGCATTACGCGCAGAGGCCACGAAATAATTACTCGCACACGTGACTGGATCGAAGAACAAGGCTACTCCGTTATCTATGGAGATACCGATTCTGTTTTTGTTCTAATCGGAGAAGATGCTGATGCTGCCCAATGCCAAAACATTGGTACAAGCCTGATGACATCACTAAACGAATTCTGGTCAGAAGAGCTGCAGAAAAATTTCAGTCTTCAATCTCACTTAGAGGTGGAATATGAAACGCATTACACCCGATTTCTCATGCCAACCGTTAGAGGCATGCCGACCGGTAGCAAAAAACGATATGCGGGATTAGTGCTAGACCCGAAGGATGCTTCAGAAAAACTCGTGGTCAAAGGTCTCGAAGCCGCACGCACCGATTGGACACCGCTTGCGAGAGATTTCCAACGGGAATTGTTTAATCGCGTTTTTCACGATCAACCCTTTGAGCAATTTGTTCGGGATACCGCCATCGCTTTGAAAGAAGGCGAACTTGACGAGCAGTTGATCTATAAAAAACGAATAAGGAGGGCGCTGGACGAATATCAGAAAAACGTTCCACCACATATTCAAGCTGCTAGAAAGTTACCAAAGAGCGGTCGCTCGATTCGGTACATTATTACGAGGAACGGGCCAGAGCCTGTCGATGCTCTCGAATCTCTACCCGATTATCAGCACTATATAGACAAACAATTGGCGCCTGCTGCTGACGGGATACTACAGTTTTTGGATACCAGCTTCTCCGCTATAACCGATGCGCAGATGCAGATGTTCTGAAACAGGCACCTGATATTTCAGGTGCCTGTCGAACACGATTCTACTCAGATGCTAAGAAGTCACCGTGTGTGAACACGTAGTCATCTTTGGCAGCAATTGAGTGGCAGCCTGAGCAGAAAGCGCTCTCGCCTGCCGTGCCTTTGTAGCTATCAGCCCAATTCCAGTTGTCCTTGGACAGGGAATCGGAAGCCGCAACCTTAATACTGATGGTATGGCTTGGCTTACGGCCAGCTTCCCAATCAGCTTTGCTGGCGAATTGCTCTTTGACGATAACTGATCCGGCAGGATAGTTATAAGGAGCGCTACCTTCCAAGACTGCCTTTGCTACGTCGTTGACGTAAACGTCGCGGTAACCTTCGTCACCCGCATGAACACCACCTAGGAAGCCCGTAGGATTACCAGTACTAGGCGCAAGCTCAGTAACCTTTGTCCATGATTTGAAGTCAGCCCAACGAGGGTCTGCTTCTCTAAATGGAGCAGTCAGTGTGCTGCATGCTGAAACCAGGATAGTGGCGGCTAAAACGCCTCCTAGTGTAACGAAAGTGCTCTTTTTCACGAGGTTCCCCTTGATGTATGAGTTAGATACGTTCTTATTAAAAATATTGACTGCAAATCTGAAAAAAGATTCCCAACTCCCTGGGAGAAACTGCTCAAAACGTCAACTAATTGCTTTTGCCTTAACCTGACGCCGTCTTTCCGTAAGTAGGAACTCAGTATAACCGTTTGCCTGCTCCCGCCCAAGAAGAACCAAGTCGAGTGCAGCTTGAAACGCGATATCTGTATCGAAATCAGGTGCCATTGGAGAGTACTCTGTATCCCCTGCATTCTGTTTGTCCACAACTAAAGCCATTCGTTCCATCGCATCGCGAACTTGTGCTTCGTCAACAATGCCGTGATGGATCCAGTTCGCCAGAAATTGACTAGAGATGCGGAGTGTGGCGCGATCTTCCATTAGGCCAACATTATTGATGTCTGGCACTTTAGAACAACCTACCCCTTGATTAACCCATCGAACAACATAGCCCAAAATGCTCTGAGCATTGTTATCTAGCTCGTGCTGAATTTCTTCTGTCGAATAATTGCGGCCGGCTTCGCTGAGAGGAATATCCAGTATGCCATCCACTCCAGCGCTAGACCGAGACTTCAGTTGATCCTGTACCTCACTGACCAGCAAACCATGGTAATGAGTGGCATGTAGCGTCGCAGCTGTTGGGGACGGCACCCACGCAGTATTAGCACCTGCTTCAGGATGAGCTTGCTTAGCAGCCAACATGGCAGACATCTGGTCCGGTATTGCCCACATACCTTTGCCAATTTGACCATTGCCTTGCAACCCGCACTCGAGTCCAACGTCTACATTGCTGTCTTCATAAGACATCAGCCAGGTAGCGTTTTTCATCTCGCCCTTGGGAACCATCACGCCGGCATTCATGCTGGTGTGCATCTCATCACCGGTTCTATCAAGAAATCCTGTGTTAATGAAAATGACACGATCACGGGCAGCAGATATGCAATTTTTCAAATTGATACTGGTACGACGTTCTTCATCCATGATGCCCATTTTGAGTGTGTTCTTATCAAGACCCAGCGCTTCTTCAACCATATCGAATAAAGTCACCGACAAGGCAACCTCATCGGGTCCATGCAGCTTAGGTTTAACAATATAGACACTGCCTGCACGTGAATTTCGCTCTTGATCATCGGACTTCTGTAAATCGTGCTTAGCCGCCAAACTAGTGACTAACGCATCGATGTAGGTTTCCGGCACCTGATTGCCCTGCTTATCTAAAATAGCATCGGTCATCATGTGCGTTCCTACGTTCCGGACAAGTAGGACACTTCGACCAGGCAGCGTTAGTTTCTCACCATTCGCAGCCGTGTAGTGGCGGTCTGCATTGAGTTTTCTTACGATATCCTTACCACCTTTATTCAGGCGCTCTTCCAGATCGCCTTTCATCAAACCCAACCAGTTTCGATAGACCACGACCTTGTCGTCTGCATCGACAGCTGCGACAGAATCTTCACAGTCCTGAATGGTGGTCAATGCCGATTCAAGAATGACATCGCTGACACCAGCATGACTCGATTGTCCAACCGGGCTTGATTTATCGATCACGATTTCAGCATGCAAACCGTTGTTACACAAAAGCACCGAGGTGGGTTGCTCTGGTGTTCCTACGTAGCCTGCACATTGTGCTGGATCTTTCAAACCCACTTCGCTTCCCGATTGAAGAGTGACACGAAGTGCACCATCGACAATCGAGTACGAATTGACGTCGCCATAAGACCCTTGAGCCAATGGCATTGAAGCATCCAGCAGAGCGTTGGCTTCGGCCACGACTCGCTGCCCGCGAACAGGGTTATAAGCGCCGCCTCGTTCCGCTCCACCATCCTCACTGATGGCATCCGTTCCATAGAGCGCATCGTAGAGGCTACCCCATCTCGCGTTGGCAGCATTCAACGCATAGCGCGCGTTATTTACCGGCACCACCAACTGTGGACCAGCAACAGTGGCGATCTCTGCATCAACGTTTGAGACATTGACACTGAAGTCTTCGACGACAGGAAGTAAGTAACCAATATCGCTTAGAAATTGTTTATAAACCGCCGCATCAATCGGACCGGAGTTGCTGTTATGCCAGTCATCGATTTTGACCTGCAATTCGTCGCGTCGATCCATCATGGCCTGATTTTTCGGCGCTAATGCGTCGAAGATGTCTGACATGGAATTGAAAAAGGCATCAGCAGAGATGCCGGTGCCAGGCAAGGCTTCTTCTACGATGAAATCGTGCAGAGATTGCTCAACGGTCAAACCGCTAGATGTTTTAACGCTCATAAGGGTTCCAAAGACAAAATTAAAAATCGATTAATCAATTAGCGAGATCCCCGGCTAGTGCGTGGAACCCGCTAGCACCCTCTCGTCGGCCCGATAAGTACGGTTTAGAGCGATTTGGAAGGTCTAATTCACCGAATTTTAGCAGAGCTGACTGAATTCGGCGATCTGAGAAAAAGGTCACATACGACTTGCGATGCAGTTCCGAGGAATTATTCGACACCCGTTTATGATCTCCCTCATCAAATTCAACCGCCCTACCGACCGGAATAATAATATGACACCCTGGTTACGCCACACGGCAATATGTATCGCAATCGCAAGCGTATCGGCTTGTTCATCTTCCAGCTCTTCGCCAGCCGATGAAGCCGGGATCAACGATGTTCCTGCTAATCAAGCGGGCGATGATCAAACTCCCAACGCACCGGTGAGCGGTGGAGATGTGCCACAGACGGAAACGCCTGCTGCAGATACGCCTGCTAATGACTCACCATCAACACCCACGGCCCCACCGGCAAACGACGATCCGGTAGCCCCTACCGACTTCGGCGATCTGCCTCCTCCAACGATTCCACCTGTAGATCTTCTGGCTCCGCCAATCCCGGGACCTTCTTCAAGCGATCCATTTAATTCGCTTCTAGAGACAGACCCTGAAGTGGCCGTTGCAGGCGGTGCGCCGA
>CAZCKD010000037.1:0-20994 GCA_964498925.1 uncultured Granulosicoccaceae bacterium | reverse complement strand
GGACGATACGGCGCAGAAAATGAGCAACAGTTCTCGTTATATTGGGAACAAGCGGAAGATGATAACTGGCGCATTGTCACGGAACGCTGGAAGGGTCCAGCTTCCTAGCACTTAGTTCAGGTGCGCCTAAAGTATGCCTAGGGAGTGCCGCTGCAATAGACAGGTTATCTGCGTCTATCTCGCGGATTCAGCCAGGACAGCGAACCCTAAAATCTATGCTCTTCAACAAACTATTCAAAAGTGAGCAAAAAACTGCGAATGTTCGTAAGGGACGAACGGGCAAGAAGAAAAGCAGTAACACCGAGAAAAACCGCAAGCGTCATGTCGAGATAAATGTCAAAGACCTGCGAATCGGTATGTTTGTTACCAAACTGGACAAACCCTGGGAAGAGTCTTGCTTCATGCTGCAAGGCGTCGATGTCACATCCACTGACGATATTCTCACGCTGCAAAAAGAATGCGAGTACGTCTGGGTAGACTATGACGAGATGAGTCTGAAGAAGGCCAGCAGCAAAGATACAGGTAGAAGTAACGGCCTATCGTCAATTCCAACACCCACGGTCGATGTACGCGACGAACTGTCCAATGCCGCAGGCGTGCATAGTCTCGCTACCACCGCCGTCAGTAACTTATTCGACGACATTCGATTGGGTGCTGAACTCGATGGACGTGCAGTTAAAAAGGCCGTAAGCGATAGCGTCGATAGCATATTACGAAATCAGGATGCTTCCCTGTGGCTTACGCGCATGCAGGATAAAGATGTCGGCACGGCTCAACATTCAATGAACGTATCTGCGTTGAGCATCATCATGGGCAAAGCCATGGGGTTTAGTAATAGAGAGCTGGAAGATGTCGGTGTTTGCGGCATGTTGCACGATGTTGGTAAGACTCGTTTGCCAACAGAGTTACTTGAAAAAACAACAAAATTGACCGAAGCCGAAAACATCGAGATGCAAATGCATACTCTTTACGGCCGAGATATTTTGATGTCATCTCAGAACGTCATGTCAGGTGCAGCAGATGTTGCGCACACACATCACGAATGGGTTAATGGAAACGGATATCCAAACGGAATAACCGATGATTCAATTCCTACCTATTCCAAAATAGTCGCTATTGCCGAAGCTTATGACAATATGACGACCATCCAGCCGTACCGGGAGGCTTTATCACCTTCGGTTGCGCTGCAAGAACTCTATGCCAAGCGTGGCACACAGTTCGACGAATCTTTCGTTGTCCTTTTTATTGATTCAGTGGGCATATTCCCACCGGGCAGTATTGTAGAAATGGCCAATAAAGAAGTAGGCATCGTACTGGCCAACACCAGCGACAAGCTGCGGCCGCGGGTCATCATGATTTTAGACTCTTTGGGTGAGCCGGCCATGCAACGGGTCGTCGATTTGTCGTTGCTGGAAACAGACTCAGAAGGCAACGCCTATCAAATCAAAACCACCCATCGAGATGGAGCTTTCGGTATCAACGTTGGCGATTTTCAGCGAGCCGGGCTTCGCATCGGGTAGTGCTTAGCTTAGAGGACGAGTAAATCGTCTCCTGATGAGTGCTGGTGTTTCGCATTATCTGAACGCTGTTCTTCGAGCGTATTAAGATAGGCACCATCGACGTCACCAGTAAGATAATCACCGGTAAAGCAGCTTGATTCAAAATTATCGATAGGATTTTTGTCATAGCGAACAGCTTCGATGAGATCTTCGATGGTTTGATAGACCAACCAATCCGCCCCGATCATTTCTTCGATTTCTTCCGTGGTTCGATTGTGTGCGATTAACTCATGCGCCGCAGGCATATCGATGCCGTAAACATTGGGATAACGAACTGGTGGCGCAGCTGATGCCATATAGACTTTTTTGGCACCCGCGTCTCGAGCCATCTCAACAATTTGACCGGAGGTGGTACCACGTACGATAGAGTCATCCACCAACAACACATTCTTACCGCTGAATTCTAACTCCACCGGACTTAGCTTTTGGCGGACTGATTTTTTTCGCATTTGTTGGCCGGGCATAATGAACGTTCGGCCGATGTATCGGTTTTTAATAAAACCTTCTCGATATTTAACACCGAGATTATAGGCCACTTCCATCGCGGAAGTACGACTGGTATCCGGGATGGGGATAACCACGTCAATGTCGTGATCGGGACGCTCTTGCAGTATTCGTCTAGCCAGAGTTTCGCCCATTCTTAAGCGAGACTTGTACACAGAGATATTGTCGATGATGCTGTCTGGTCGAGCCAGATAGACGTACTCGAAAATGCACGGGGATAGAACCGCATTTTGTGCACACTGCTCGGCGTGCAGATTGCCGTCAATATCAATATATACCGCTTCACCGGGTGCTATATCTCGCAACAAGTTAAATCCCAAACCTTGCAAAGCAACACTCTCGGAGGCGATGCAGTATTCGGTTCCGGTAGCTGTTTGTCGCTCACCGATAACAGCCGGACGGATTCCCAATGGATCTCTAAACGCAAACACACCGCGCCCCACCACCATGCCTATGACGGCATAAGCTCCCTTGCAGCGTCTATGAACGGCAGCAACGGTTGAGAAGATCATATCGGCTGTTAGATGCGTGCTTGGTTTGAGATCCTGCAACTCATGGGCAAACACATTCAGTAACACTTCACTGTCCGAGCTTGTATTGATATGACGTAAATCGGACTCGAACAACTCGCGTTGCAACTCATCCGAATTCGTGAGGTTGCCGTTGTGCGCCATGACGATGCCATACGGCGAATTCACATAGAAGGGTTGGGCTTCTGCCTGCGCTGAAGTACCCGCCGTTGGATAACGAACATGGGCAATGCCCATCTGCCCTTCCAGCCGCTGAATATCCCCTGTTCTGAAAACGTCTCGAACAAGCCCTGCTCCACGTCTAAGAACCAGACGACCATCCGGGCAGGTTGCTATACCGGCAGCGTCCTGTCCACGATGCTGAAGAAGTGTAAGTCCGTCGTAAAGTCGAGTACTGACATTTTCCTTGCCAACAATACCGATGATGCCGCACATGTATGGTCAGTAGCCTATGGGAGTGAAATCAAAATGTTGAGCGATACCGTCCGGTAGCCGCTTATGTATGGATTCAGCAATATCTTGAAATTTTGGGAGTGCGGAGGAGTCTCGCCACCAGCCCTCTTGTCGCAATTCGGGGACGAGATTGGCTGCCAACACCAACAAACTGACGATGATGATTCCACGAAGAACACCAAAGACCACACCAATGGCTCTATCCACATTGCCAATGGCTGACTTGGAGATAATACGCTCGAACACCCAGTTGATTAAGTTACCCATGAACAAGGTGCCAATAAACAGACTTAAGGCACTGATAGTGGCTCTTGCTTGGGGACTCTGAACCGTATCAATGGGCAACAACACGGAAAATCGGCTGGTGAACACCAATGTGATGGCAATGGCGGCAATCCAGGTAGCCAAGCTCATGGCCTCACGGCGGAATCCGCGCATGAAGCTGATAACTACTGAAAAGAGAATGACTGCCAGAATGACAAGGTCGACTTCAGACACGTCTAGGCACCGCCCGCTGGGTAAGCGCGAATTCTAACAAATGACCTCGTACTTGGGGCGTCCATTACGGGTAAGTCTTTACCAATGCATCTCTACCCAGCAGGATTTCTACCTCTTGTCGGGCACCGTCAGCACTTTGCCGGCTGATCATCGGCCCCACTAATACTCGAAACGGCTCGGTGATGGCTTCCCGATCCCGAACAAAAGAAGCATAGCCAGAACGCCGCAGCAGATTGCGCACCGCCATAGCGTTCTCCTGATCATTAAAACTGCCAGCTTGCACCACCCACGCCGTTAAAGGCGCAGCCTCACGATTTTGCCGGAGAGATTCCCTGACCTGTTTAGAGGCTTGTTCGTAGCTGGGCGGATCATCTTCTCCGATACGAATACGAGGAATATCGACGGAATCAATGACAACAGATTCAGGAATGGCCTGAATAGTCGTTTGACCATCCTGATCGATAATACTCGGTGGTTCCTGCCTGAGCTTCTCGACGCGTTTAAATTGACTCTCGGAGCCTGCGCCATCCAAAAGCAATGGAAGCACGATGACAAGTATGGCGATAAAAACAGCGGCACCCCAAAGCCGTTGCCTGAAATTGCCATCATTGTCTTCTTCAAACGAGCTCATGTCAGCGCAGCGTGATCACTGATGGACTAATAGTCTGTCGAGTTCAAGTCGAACCTCACCAATGGTGTGGAACGAACCTGCAACCAGTATGGGTTGTTTATTTTCAAGAGCATGCGAAATGGCGGACTGGCATGCAGTAGTTATAGACGGGTGAGCCACGGCTGTCGCAGCGTTGTGCTCCCCTATCACTTGTGCCAGAGCATCAACTGGCCGCGCGCGAGGAACCGCGAGCGGTACGCAATGCCATTGAGAGGCTAGCGGGTTCAATTCATCCACTAGTCCCGATATATCTTTATCAGCTAGGCAGGCAAACAATACTTGCGCTTTGGCTTCACCGAACTCTTCCCGCCACGCATCAGCGAGCACTTTTGCACCGGCCGGATTATGAGCAACATCAAATAGTACTGCCAACGTCGGATAGTCCACACGCTCAAAGCGCGCAGGGATGGAGACATCGTTTAACGATTCAAGCACAAGCTCATCACCAACAGGCAATTGTTTCTGCAGGTGAGCTACGACTGCAGAGGCACAGGCAGCATTCCTGCGCTGGTGCTCTCCGGATAAGTTACAGGTTGGCATTGATGAGGGTGGCAATGCACCCACATGATTAACCGGAATATCATTTTTGGTCGCAAAGTCGAACAGAGACGAAGGCGGTTCGACGTCGCCCACCACAAGCATGCGCCCTTGCCGGCCGATTGCCGCCTTTTCCGTTGCTATCACGGAGACGTCGGATCCCAGGTAGTCTTCGTGGTCGAGTGCAATGCTGGTAATCACAGAACAATCCGCGTCCCAAAGATTGGTTGCGTCCAGTCTGCCACCTAAACCGACTTCGAATAGCAGCACGTCACAATTGTTTTGATTAAATACACGCATGGCAGCCAGTGTTGTGTACTCGAAGTAAGTCAGTGTTTGCGGGGCGCGACCGCCCTCGACAAAGGCCAACGCTGAAACGACCTCGTCCTCTTTTGCCATGACACCGTCAATTCGGATACGTTCCCGGAAGTCGTAGATGTGCGGCGAGGTGTAACTACCGACGCGATACCCTGCGTTCACGTAGATTTTTGAGAGCATGGCCACCGTCGAGCCTTTGCCATTGGTGCCGCCTACCAGCACCAACGGTTTGGATGCAGGCCTTAAGTCAAGCCTGTCCGCAACCTGTCCGACGCGCTCCAGCCCCATATCAATCGACACAGGGTGGATGGTTTCAAGCCAGGTCAACCAGGTACTTAGCGGAGCTGATACGAGGGGCGGAGGAGCGATGCCCGATGAAGTATCAGACGTCATTTCTCAGCAACAGCAGCTCGCGATTCATCGTATTTCAAAACGGGCTTATCACCCAACTTGGCGAGCAATCGGGCAAGCGTATCGCGCATTTCACGGCGGTCGCAAATCATATCGATAGCACCGTGGTCGAGCAAAAACTCGCTGCTTTGAAAGCCTTCGGGTAGCTTCTCACGAACGGTTTGTTCGATAACACGAGGTCCAGCAAAGCCTATTCGGGCACCAGGCTCAGCAATGATGATGTCACCCAACATAGCAAGAGACGCAGACACGCCTCCCATGGTGGGATCGGTAAGAACAGAAATATATGGCTGTCCACGATCAGCCAATCGTCTCAGCAACGAACTCGTTTTTCCCATTTGCAGCAGTGAAAACAACGCTTCCTGCATTCGTGCACCGCCACTGGCACTAAAGCAGATAAACGGTATGCCCTGCTCCAATGCACGCTCACAACCTCGGGAGAAACGTTCGCCGACGACGGAACCCATGGATCCGGCCATGAAATTGAAATCGAAGACCGCAACAACGACAGGCATTCCCTTGAGTTTGCCCTGCATCACGACCAATGCATCTTTTTCGTTTGAATCTTTAGCTGCCTGCGACAAACGATCTTTGTATCGCTTGGAATCCTTGAATTTAAGGATATCGACAGGCTCTACACTCGCGCCTATCTCTTCGTTTTCACCTGGATCGAGCAGTTTGTTAATGCGCTTTCTCGCACCAATAAGCATATGGTGGCCGCATTTGATACAAACATCCTGAGCACGCTCAAGTTCGGCATGATAAAGCACATTCGAGCAATTATCGCACTTGATCCACAAGCCTTCGGGCACTGCCCCTTTGTCATCATTACGCGTTCCAATTCGGGCTGGTATGAGCTTTTCAAACCAGCTAAGGCCCGGAATTGACGGAACTATCGTTTTTTTCTCAGCGTCTTTCGGCTTGTCGTCATCACTCATGCAGCATCTCCAGCAGCGTCCATGGCCAACCTCATACCATTGACTGTATCAAACATTTTTTGATGCAACACTGCTTTGTCTTCGCCGTGCTCTGCCACCAGTGATACCAACACACTACCCACGACAATGGCATCAGCCGTTTTAGAAATAGCGGCTGCAGTCTCGCCATCTCGAATACCGAAGCCAACAGCCACCGGAATATCTGAAAACGTTTTTATATGCGCAACACGGTCTGCGACTTCAGCGGTATCCAGATTAGCTGCACCTGTGACTCCCTTCAGGGACACGTAATAAATATACCCACTGGCCTTTTCACACACTTGCTTAAGCCGGGCATCGGGCGTCGTGGGCGACAGCAAAAAGATGCTATCTAGTTGCCGGGCGTTAAGTTCGGTGACCAATTCATCGGCTTCTTCGGGTGGTAGATCGACGGTGAGAACGCCATCGACTCCAGCTTCGCTCGCTAATTCTGCAAATTTCTTGTAGCCGAGAATTTCTATCGGGTTCATGTAGCCCATCAGGACAACCGCTGTCTCGTTGTCGGTTTCACGAAACCGCTTTACCGTCTCAATCACCTGCACCAGTGTCACACCGTGCTTCAGCGCGCGCTCGCAAGCTGCCTGAATAACCGGCCCATCAGCCATCGGGTCTGAAAATGGAATACCCAACTCAATGACATCGGATCCGGCTTTAACCAATGTATGCATCAACTCAAGCGTGGTATCCAGATCAGGATCTCCAGCAGTGATGTACGGTACCAATAGTTTCCTGTTGGAATCCTTGGCAAAACAAGCAGCTACACGACTCTGGGTCACAACGTAATTCCTTCAATATCAGCTAGGGTGTTGATGTCTTTGTCACCGCGACCCGATAGATTGACGACAAGATTCGTCTCAGTAGTCATTGATGGCGCAACCTTTATGGCATGCGCTAATGCATGAGCCGATTCCAAAGCGGGAATGATACCCTCGATTCGGCAAAGCTGGTGAGTTGCATCCAACGCTTCAGAATCGGTAGCCGCGACATACTCTGCTCTACCGATATCTTTTAGAAACGAGTGCTCAGGACCGACACCCGGATAATCCAAGCCGGCAGACACACTGTGCGTTTCGATGATCTGTCCTGCCTCATCTTCCATCAGGTAGGTTCGATTGCCGTGAAGGACACCTGGCTTACCAGCGCTGAGAGGCGCTGCATGCCGTCCGGTTTCCAAGCCATCACCACCAGCCTCAACACCGATTAAAGACACCTCTTTATCGTCGAGGAATGGATGGAATGCGCCGATGGCATTTGAACCACCACCTACGCAGGCAATAACCGCATCCGGTAAACGCCCAGTGTGCTCAAGAGATTGTTCTTTAATTTCTTTGCCGATAACGCTGTTGAAGTCTCTTACCATCGCCGGATAAGGGTGCGGGCCAGCGGCCGTGCCGATGATGTAGAACGTATCGTCAACATTGCCTACCCAATCACGCATAGCCTCATTGAGGGCGTCTTTAAGTGTCTTAGAACCTGAGGTGACAGGAACTACCGTCGCACCCAATAATTTCATACGAAAAACATTGGGGGCCTGCCGAACGATATCTTCCTCGCCCATGTAAACAATACATTCCATACCCCAGCGAGCACAGACCGTCGCAGTAGCCACACCGTGCTGTCCGGCACCGGTTTCAGCGATGATGCGCTTTTTGCCCATACGGCGCGCCAGCAGTGCTTGCCCCACCGTATTGTTTATTTTATGCGCACCTGTGTGGTTCAAGTCTTCGCGCTTAAGCCATATTTGCGCGCCACCGAGCTCTTCAGATAAGCGTCTGGCATGATAAAGCGGATTAGGACGACCGACGAAATTCTTGAGTTCCCAGTTGAATTCAGCAACGAATTCATTGTCATGGCGATACCGCTCATAAGCCTCTTGTAGCTCACTGACCGGGTCCATCAGGGTTTCCGCTATAAAGCTGCCACCGTATATGCCGAAATGCCCGCGACTATCGGGGAATTGATCCGTGATTGGACCATCGATCGTCTCTACCGATTTATTCATAGTTACACCGTATCCTTAAATCCTGGTTCGTCGTCGACCAGTGAAGTCGACCAACTTAAATTCTGTTGTCAGCGCTTGTTGTCGGCCTTGGAAACCGCTGCCATAAACTGACTCATGGCTTCAGCGTCCTTGATACCTTTACTCAGTTCAACGCCTGAGCTGACGTCCACTGCATGAGGCGCAACCTGTTCAATCGCACTCTGCACGTTTTCTACGTTGATTCCGCCCGCTAATATCAGTGAATCAGACATATTTTTCTGCAATTTAGACCAATCGAATGTATGGCCAGTGCCACCTAACTCGCCGGGCACATTACTATCGAAGAGAAAACCACCGCAAAGTGAGAATTCTGCGAGCTCTTCCTCGCTTGGCATTCCACCACCGACACCGATGGCCTTTAAGTAAGGCCGACCAAAACTATCGCAATATTCCGCACTTTCCTGCCCATGGAATTGTGGAACCAGCCCGGGCATTAAACGTAAAACGCGGCTCACTTCATTCTCTGGCGCATTGAGAAATAAGCCAACACAGGTCACGAACGGCGAGACCTCATTAACAATGAGCACAGCGGCCTCTGGTTCTATGTAGCGCTTGCTGGCAGGTACAAAAACAAAGCCGAGCGAATCTACACCCAGAGCTTGCGCCACTTCGGCGTCTTGCAGGCGTGTGATACCGCAGATTTTGACTCGGGTTCGTCGCGCCATATCGTTATGAACCTTAACAGATGACTCCATTTGAAGCCATCAAAATAGGTCATGGATGCCAAGGATTAGCGCGAATATTTTCGAAATCCGGTACTTCATAGTGCGCCGGATAACTGGGTTGGATAAAGCACAAACCATGAGGCGCAATCGTCATTCCGGCCTCCGTTCGATCCTTAGCGTTCAATAAGGTCGCCATCCAGTTTTCAGGGCGATCACCGCGACCAATAGCAAGAAGACAACCCGTCAGTATACGAACCATATTGTGCAGGAATCCGTTGGCTGTCACTTCCACAAAGATTCGATCCTGCTCACGCCTTACGGCTACCCGCTTCATCAGGCGGATGGCATGATTTGCCTGACACTCTGCTGATCTGAAACTGCTGAAATCGTGTTCGCCAATCAGAGCCTGAGCGGCCTCATGCATCTTCTGCGCATCCAGCGGAACCCTTTCCCACCCCATGGTACCCGCCTGGTATCCGGGTCGGGTTGAACGATTAAGGATGGTGTATCGATAACTACGATCAATAGCCGAGAAACGGGCGTGAAAATCTTCCGGCATTTCAGCTGCCCAGTGAATCGCCACACGACGATCAAGGTGTGTGTTGGCACCGAAGGTCCAAGCTCTTAGCGGACGTTCAACCGGTGAATCAAAGTGTACGACCTGAGCCGCAGCATGAACGCCAGTGTCTGTACGACCGGCACAATGGATGGTAATGGCTTCCTGAGCTATTTTTGAAAGCGCACTTTCTACTTCGGCTTGTACCGAATGACAGTGTGGTTGACGCTGCCAACCGCAAAAGCCCTGACCGTCATATTCGACCGCCAGGGCTATTCGTTTTAAAACCATCTATGTGAGTTGAGTATCAGGAAATGTTTCTTAACAGAGACTCTGCTTCTGAGACTTGAGCAGGATTGCCGCTTTTGACAATTTCGTCCAAGGCACTACTCGCTGAGTCTTTGTCGCCCATATCAATATAGGCCTTCGCCAGATCCAGCATGGTATCCATGGCATCTTCATCGTTATTCGCTGCTCTAGCGACGACATCGTCTGCTGCCAGTTCATCAGAAACCGACAACTCAGGTAATTCGATATCGCTCAGATCTGAATTCATCAACTCTGCGGTATCCAGTTCCAGATCGCCTGAGAGCTGATCCAAATCTAATGTCAGATCATCGGCTGTTCCGATAACACCGTCTAGTTCGTCCATGGTCAGCCCACCGGCCAAGCCATCTTCATCAACGATCGTGTCGTCGAGCATGCTGGCACTATTGTCTACAGACAAGGTGTCATCAAGACCTGGGAAATCGATGCTGTCGACACTGCCACCGGCTTCAGCGGCTAATTCGTCAGCGATCTGTGAGAAATCACCAGTTGCCTCTAAATCAGCTTCATCAAAAGCGAAGGCAGGATCGATACTTTGATCCATGAGATCAGTTTCGTCCTTGTCACCGCCGAATCCGAGCTTGGAGCTAGCGGCAGCTGCAACGGACGCAGCACCAGCGGTAACTGCTGCAGTCGCTGCGGCGGCTTTTCCGCTTAGGCTAAACCCTTCCTCAGGGAAATCCAGGTCGCTACTGTCTGCAATCGAATCAGCAGCATCCATCGAACGATTAACCGAACCCAGATCGTTATCACTGGCTGGTAGGAAATCGTCTTCGGTAAAGGCTACAGAGTCATTGGAAAAATCAGCGCCCAGCGTCGGAACAGCACCTTCCGGCAGTTCAAACAGTGGCTCATCAGGGCGAAGCTCAGCACCCATAGCGGCAATACCTGCCCAATCAGGGTTTGCTTCGCCACCGAAGCGTGCGTGAAAATTCTTCGCAGCGTCAACAAATCCGTCACCGTTACCTTGCGCATGATAAGTCTGAAGCAGCTTGTGAGCGTACTCAGGCTGATTAGGCTTATCTTCGATGGCTTTATTAAGTAATTCTTCAGCCTGACCGTGCAGACCATAAGCCAGATAGACGTCAACTTCAGAGATCGTATCGTCTTTATCCATCGCGGCATCAACAGCTGCGATTGCTTCAGCATCAACTTCCGTATCAAACGCGTGCTCTTGTACCTGCGTGTCATCAACACTGTCGAATGCCTGGCTTTCATCATACGAATCGCCTTCATCCAATGCGCTCATTGCATCAAAATCATCAAAGTCGGACGATGCGGCTGTCGCACCTGACGCCGTTGCCACTTCTCCGAAGTCATCAAAGTCGTCGAAACCCTGCTCGCCCATTTCGGCTTGCAATTCCGCGGCTTCTGCTTCGTCGATAAAATCGACACCTTCGCCAAAGCCCATTTCTTCTTCAGGCTCCTTACGTCTTCGACGTAAGCCAAGAAACATGAGAGCGCCTAGCCCTAATAGTCCCAATAAGCCAATACCGGCAATGAGTAACTTCATCGGCTCTGCAAGCAGATTCTCATACCAAGCCTTTGGCTCAGGCGGTGGTATGAATGCTGTCGCACCGGAATCAAGATTGGTAGCTGTATTGTTATTTTCTGAATACAACTCTACCTGACCCAGATCTTGTCCAGCCTCTGTTAAAGCGTTTGATCCCGAGTCTGTTAATTCCTGTGTTGCCGTGGAAGAATCAGCCAATAAGTCAACTGTGGAGTCACCACCGCCTTCAGCAATAACATCCTGAATGGCATTAACGGAATCATCATTGTTGTTTCTGGCCTCTTCTAACTGAGCTTCAAGATTCGCCAGATTGTTCTCGCGCAGGTTAACCAGAGCGTCCTGGTTATCGCTGGTGCTTTGCAGCTCAACAAGCTGATCTTCTAAATCGTCTGATTGGAGACGCGATGAGGACAACTCTTCTCTAGCCAGTTGCAATCGCTGGTTGATCGCACCCTGTCTATCTGCATCCGAATCAAACGTCTCGTCTGTCGTTGCTAAAGACGTGTCATCGATAGAGGAATTTTCTGCCAGTAGCGTTAACTCTTCTCGATTTTGAAGATCGCTACGCGCATTGTCTAAGATTTGCTGAGCCGCCGGTGACAACGCACCATCATCATCATTGTCAAACAACTCTACGCTAGGTAACGGACTATCACTGCCCGGCAAGCTGGAAGTACCGGCCAGACGTGTGCCTGAGCTTCCGCGCAATGAATCACGATAATCGCGCCATAGCTGATTTTGCTCGCCAATAGCGGCAAGCGCTTGGTTTTGTGAAAGCGCTGTGGCTTCGGAGGCACTAGGCAACCGCAATGTCGCTCCAGCCTTAACCAGATTGATGTTGCCGTTGATAAAAGAAGATTCGTTGGTTTTTAGTAGCGCCAACATCATTTGCTGGATTGAAGCACCACCTACGGCATTCGACTGAGCAATTTCATAAAGTGTATCGCCCTGCTGAACAGTGACCGATCCATTGGAAGAGCCGCTAGAACCGCCTGACAAACTATCTAACGAGACAATCGTTGAGCCGTCACCATTAGCTGTTGATGCCCGGCCATTGCCTTCGATACCTGGGTTGCTGTTGCTGACTTCGTCAGTATTGCCAAGCACCTCGACTTCAAATCCATCAAAGTTCTCGACACCTGTTCGCTCTTGAATGGCAGAGGTATTTGGTGCGCTTAAATCCGATAACGGAACGACTTCACCTTGGAAAGGCGAAGACCCTGAATCGACTTGAAAGCCACCATCAAATTCCTGACCACCTTCTAAAACGTCAAGCTCGACAAGATCACCTTCGAATTCAGCGTCAGCTGAATCGAACAACTCCACTTCGACGCCGTCACGTTGAATAGGGGTTGGTACCACCAAGGCCTCATCACCACGTTGCACAACCGTTGGTTGGTCAGCGGCAGTATTACGATCACTTGCTGAAGGTGTCATAAATACTGGTGGGTCGAGCAATACGGTGTATTCGCGAATCATTCGGCCCTGCGGCCAATCGACTTCCAGAAGGAAATTTAAAAACGGTTCAACAACTGGACGGTTGCTGGAAATTCGGATGATGGGAGCGGGTCCGGATTGATCAACGCTAAACGTTAGATCAATCAATGCCTGAGACCTGTCTATACCTGCGCGGGCAAATGCGTCAGCGGATGCCAACTGCACAATCATGCCCTCCAGTTCTCCTGGCTTGACGGCGGTTAATCGGATTTCAGCTTCCATGGGTTGATTGAGAGCTGAACGCATCTCTATATCACCCAGACCAAGTCCGAACGCCCCACCTGAAGCCAGGGCTAGACTTACCGCTGCAGCCGTTGCTAGTTTTCGCACGTATTGAGTCCCACTCATTTGAATGGCTTGCCGTCCTTCGAGTATCAAAGCACCCGTACAAGCCAAACGTAGTTAACTATTACAACGCTATTTATCGGACATTTTCAGCAAATTACAACCAATAAACAGCGCCTTATAAGTAGTCTTGAACGAGACATTCAGCGATCTGGACACTATTTAAAGCAGCACCCTTTCGAACATTGTCGGACACAACCCAAAGATTTAGTCCATTTTCAACGCTGATATCTTCGCGAATCCGCCCTACAAATACCGGATCAGTTCCTGCCGATTCGGTAACGGCGGTGGGGTATCCCCCATCCTTTCGCTCGTCCATTACTACCACTCCTGGTGCTGTACCGAGCATTTCTCGTGCCTGATCGGCAGAAATAGGCTCACGTGTTTCTATATGGACCGCTTCAGAGTGACCATAGAACACGGGGACACGTACACAAGTAGGGTTAACTGCAATGGAGCTATCCTCCATTATCTTGTGCGTTTCCCACACCATCTTCATCTCTTCTTTCGTATATCCGTTCTCCTGAAAATCATCGATATGCGGCAATACGTTAAATGCAATCTGTCTTGGGTAAACCGACGGCTCAACAGGTAACCCGTTAAGTAGTTTCGCCGTTTGACCACCCAGCTCTTCAATAGCCTCCTTTCCAGTGCCTGACACTGCCTGATAGGTACACACATTAATGCGTGTAATACCAAAGGCATCATGCAAAGGTTTTAATGCCACTAACATCTGAATAGTCGAACAATTGGGATTAGCAATAATATTTGTGTCTTTGTAACCTGCTATTGCATGTGGATTGACCTCTGGAATGATCAAAGGCTTGTCATCGTCGTAACGAAATTGCGAGGTGTTGTCGATGACAACACAGCCTGCAGCCGCAGCTTTCGGGGCATAGATCTTCGAAACAGAAGCACCGGGTGAAAAAATACCGATTTGAACGGTGGAGAAATCGAAGGTATCCAGATCCTGGACAACTAACTGTTTATCCCCATACGCCACGCGCTTGCCCGCTGATCGTGCACTCGCCAGTGGGTATACGGTACCCACAGGGAAGTTACGTTCAGCCAAAATGGAAAGCATTGTTTCGCCAACGGCACCAGTGGCGCCTACAACAGCTATATCGTACGTCTTACTCATGCGTTTATTCCTGCATTCAGGGCGGCCATGACGGCTTCACCCATTGATTCGGTTCCGACCAATTTCTCAGACGCTGCGCCTGTAGAAATGTCTTGGCATCGATATCCATCACTGATAACCGCAGAAACTGCTGTTTCAATGGCATCTGCCGCTGCGCTTTCATCAAGCGTATAACGCAGCATCATCGCAACCGACAGAATCGTGGCTAGTGGATTCGCGACCCCTTTCCCTGCAATATCTGGGGCAGATCCGTGAACAGGCTCATACATACCCTTTCCAGCGGCATCTAGTGAGGCAGATGGCAACATGCCAATCGAACCTGTCAGCATGGCAGCTGCGTCTGAAAGAATGTCGCCAAAAATATTCCCAGTAACAATCACATCAAATTGTTTGGGCGCCCGTACCAGCTGCATTGCCGCGTTATCGACATACATATGGCTGAGTTCTACTTCCGGGTAATCTTTCGACACATCAATGACAATTTCTCGCCAAAGTTCTGACACTTCAAGCACGTTGGCTTTATCCACCGAACACAATCGTTTGTTGCGTTGCATAGCGCTTTCAAATCCGCGCACCGCAATTTGTCGGATGTCTGACTCGCCGTAAACCATGGTGTTAAAACCAAATCGCTCGCCATTGCGTTCTTCAATGCCGCGCGGCTCTCCAAAGTAGATGCCACCTGTCAGCTCGCGCAAAATCATTAAATCCAAACCGGCAACCAACTCGGCTTTTAAAGATGAGGCATCAGCCAGTTCCGGATATAAAAGCGCCGGGCGAAGGTTGGCAAATAATTTCAGCTCAGCTCGCAATCCCAGCAGACCTCTTTCGGGCCGAAGGTCTCTTGGTGCTGTGTCGTACTGAGGTCCTCCAATGGCACCTAATAAAATGGCATCGGCAGTACGGCAGGCTTCCAACGTATCGGCCGGCAGCGGTGAACCGTGCGCATCATAGGCAGCGCCACCAAAGAGACAGGTCTCGGTGGTCAGACCCAAGCCGTTTTTTTCATTGACAAATTGAAGCACTTTTTCTGCTTCAGCGATTATTTCCGGGCCTATGCCGTCACCGGGCAAGATGACGATCTTTCGTGCGTCAGACATGGGAGTTACGTCCTGGTTTAAATAGAAGAGGTATCAGGTACTTCAAAATGTTCGATTCGCGCTGTTTCGCGCTGAGCTGCGTCGTACCAGTCCAGCATCGGCGCATCTTCAAGAGTGCGCTCGACATAACGCTGCGACAGATCAGGCAATGCAATCTGGTACGTGCTCAATCGTGATGCAACCGGGGCAAACATGGCGTCTGCAACTGTGTAGTGACCGAACAACCAAGGGCCACCACTTTGCTGCAACGCGTCTTCAAAGAGTTGCACTATGCGATTGATATCGATCTGTACATCCAATGCAGGTTCAAATCCGTGCACCGTGCGACGACAATTCATCGGCATCGCTTCACGCAAAGCCGTGAAACCGGAATGCATTTCTGCGCTCATTGCGCGTGCACGTGCCCGGTCGTCGGAGCGTTCCGGCCACAGTGAACGGTCGGTGACTTTATCAGCAATGTATTCACACACTGCCAACGAGTCCCACAGAACCAAGGGACCATCATGCAAAACAGGAACACGCTTGGCCGGGCACCACTTGTCTAGAAGTGCTACACCCTCATCGGTGAACAAGGGCACGTTAACTTCCTCAAAAGCAACTTGCGCGTGATGCATCAATATCCAAGGTCTCAAAGACCAGGATGAATAGTTTTTATTGCCGATAACCAGTTTCATAAAAAACTAGTCAAACAACCACGGCGCGCTGGCGCGACGTGACTGTTCATACTCCTCAATACGAAAGCGTTGTTGAAGCGTTAACTCGATATCGTCAAAACCATTAAGCAGGCAGTGTTTTCTGAAACTATCTACTTCAAACGGATATACCTCACCGGAAGGTGTGGTGACTGTTTGTGCATTGAGATCAATATCTAGCTTATAGCCTTCAGTAGATTCACACTCTGCAGCTAATGACTCGCAGATCTCCTTGTCCAGAACAATAGGCAGTAGTCCGCTTTTAAACGAATTGTTATGGAAGATATCAGCAAAGCCTGGCGCTATAACTGATCGAAAACCATAATCATCTAATGCCCAAACAGCATGTTCACGCGAAGAGCCACAACCAAAATTTTCTCCGGCTATTAACACTTCAGCGCCCTTGTAACGATCGGCATTCAACACAAATTCAGGATTAGGCTGTCTTGAGTCTGGGTCCTGCCCTGGAAAACCAGTGTCTAAATAGCGCCATTCGTCAAATAGATTAATACCAAAACCAGAGCGTTTAATCGATTTTAAAAATTGTTTGGGAATGATGGCATCAGTGTCTACGTTGGCACGCATCAAAGGTATAGCCAGCCCGGACATTTCAGTAAATGATTTCATTGTCTCTATCCCTTTTAGAAATTTCGCACATCAACAAAATGACCGGCAATAGCAGCTGCGGCTGCCATGGCAGGACTGACAAGATGAGTTCTACCCCCTTGCCCTTGTCGACCTTCGAAATTTCGGTTTGATGTAGACGCGCAACGCTCCCCAGGCTCCAGCCTGTCAGCGTTCATAGCTAGACACATTGAACAGCCGGGTTCACGCCATTCAAAACCTGCATCGATAAATAATTTATCAAGGCCTTCAACTTCGGCTTGCTGTTTAACCAGACCCGAGCCTGGTACGACCATCGCCTGCTTGACAGACTCAGACACCTTGCGATCTTTGATGACCGCTGCCGCTGCACGCAGATCTTCTATGCGCGAATTCGTGCACGAACCAATAAACACCCTATCCAACTTAATGTCAGTCAGAGCCACCTCGGGCTGCAAATCCATATATTCCAAGGCACGCTCATACCCTTCACGCTTGTTGGCATATTCATCCGCTGCTGGATTAGGGACTTGTCCGTTAACCGAAGCAACCATTTCAGGCGATGTACCCCAGGACACTTGCGGTTCGATATCTGCCGCATTCAATCGGACAACTTCATCGAACTCTGCGTCGTCATCGCTCTTAAGATCAAGCCATGCAGCTTTCGCTTTTTCCAAGTTATCGCCCTTGGGTGCAAATGGACGATCTATCAGATAATCGATCGTTGTTTGATCGACCGCGATCATGCCAGCACGCGCTCCCGCTTCGATAGACATATTGCAGACGCTCATCCGCCCTTCCATGGAAAGAGCGCGAATGGCCTCACCACCAAACTCGATAGTGCAACCTGTGCCCCCCGCGGTGCCGATCTTGCCAATGATGGCCAGCACGATATCTTTCGCGGTAACACCCGGCCCGACCTCACCATCAACACTGATCAGCATGTTGCGTGATTTCTTTTGAAGCAGCGTTTGCGTGGCCATGACGTGTTCAACTTCAGATGTGCCAATACCAAAAGCCAAGGCGCCAAACGCACCGTGGGTAGACGTATGAGAATCACCGCATACCACTGTCATGCCCGGCAAAGTAGCGCCTTGCTCCGGCCCAATAACATGAACAATGCCTTGTCGCAAATCGTTCATCTTGAATTCGGTCACACCGAAGGCTTCGCAGTTTTCATCCAAGGTATCGACCTGCAGCCTGGATACGGGATCTTCAATGCCATTAGCACGATCGGTTGTGGGTACATTGTGATCGGCAACAGCAAGCATGGAGCTGGTTCGCCACGGCTTGCGCCCTGCGAGCTGTAAACCCTCAAATGCCTGAGGCGACGTCACTTCGTGAACCAGATGCCTGTCGATGTACAGCAACACTGTGCCATCTTCCTGTTCATGGACGACATGCGCGTCCCAGACTTTGTCGTATAAGGTTTTACCTGCCATAACTGCCGTGCCTCCAGGGGTTTTACTCTAGGTAATAGAATATCGGCCTGAGTCAAATAACTCAAATTCATATTGATTATAATTGTCATTCCATGTTGGAATACACGCATGGATTTCCCTTCTCTAAAAGCATTTGTCGCAGTTGCTGAAAGCGGCTCTTTCTCTCGGGCCGCCGAACGCCTGTTTATGACGCAACCGGCTGTTAGTAAACGCATTGCCTCTCTGGAGGAGAATCTAGGCACCCCTTTATTTGACCGGCTGGGCAAGCACATCAAACTCACCGAGGCCGGCGAAAAATTTCTCGTCAGCACCCGTCGCATTCTGTCCGATATTGATACCAGCCGTGAGGAGGTGCTGTCCCTGTCGTCAGAAGTCGGTGGCCGCCTACGTTTAGCGACCAGTCATCACGTCGGCATCCATCGGCTTCCGCCGGTGCTGAAAACATTCACGCAGGCACACCCGCAAGTGGAACTGGATTTATTGTTTATGGATTCTGAACTCGCCTGCGCCGAGGTTGCCAATGGAAATATCGAACTGGCCGTCGTGACTTTGCCAGATGACCTTGAAAGCGGCTTGATTACCGAGCTGGTTTGGCCAGACCCGTTAAGTATTGTTTGTGCATCTGATCATCCCATGCGAAAAGAGCTTGCATCGAACGGCAAACCGAAAAAACTTGAACACTACAAGGCTGTCCTTCCCGGAAGAGGAACCGTGACGCGCACGATTCTTTTCGATGCTTTACAGCCTTATAGCGTCAATATAGAAACAGCACTGGAAACAAATTACCTGGAAACAATTAAGGTTATGGTATCCGTCGGCTTAGGCTGGAGCGCGCTACCAAAAAGCATGTTGGATGAAGATGTTTGCGCAATCGATATGCCCGATTTGAAAATGCTGAGAAAGCTCGGATCTGTTCGTTTAAAGGGCCGTACTCTGTCGCGGGCTGCCAGTGCGTTTCTGGGATTGTTAGAATCACCTGGAGTTAATCAGTAGCGATGGAGGACAAATTGAATTATTACATTGCACCTGAGATTGAAGCTGTACGGAAATTACACCGGGACATCCTTAATCAAACCTATCTCAGCCCAGCGGAGCTGCTGAACAAGCAGGCCCAAAGATTGATCGACGAGTTCACGTCGAGTTATAAGGCAGTTGGATTCCATCTCGGCTGCTGGTCTCCGTCTCACATCGGCATTCCAGAACCAGAGATTATGCGAGGCGATGTTCCCAGTTTAGAAATATGCCAGCTATCCATGGCAAGAGAATATGGCTATCCACACTGGCAGGCCGTGCTAGATGGCGGAGACAATATCGATTTGGATTTTGAGTCGGCTATTGATGCCGTCATTACTGGCGAATTGGACGTCGTCAGACAACGCTTGCAAGACAAACCTGCACTGGCCACTCAACAATCCCACTTCGGACACAAGGCAACGCTTCTGCATTATCTGGGCGCTAATGGTGTAGAAACACAACGTCAGATTTCACCTTACAATGCGGCTGCAGTAGCTAGTTGCTTAATTGAACATGGAGCGGACTCGTCGGCGATTGCAAATATCTACGGCGGCAGTGACGTTCGAGGGCTAGCAGAAACCAGCGCGCATCCGCGGAATGCGGGCATTTTGGATGAATTGCTTGCGGTGCTTTAACACGAAAAACAGTGCAATCTACTTCTCTCTAATTTCTCTTTTTAACTATTTTGTCAGGTTTATTTAGATTGACAATAACATGCAGTTACAAAAATCCTCGCCCCATTTGATAATCTTCAACTGACAAATCGCTTGCCTTTGAGAGCAGCACCCTGCTACCGCGCGCTCTTTATTGCGCGGCCATGAGCCGTGAAGAGAAACAAAATCGTGAATCTAAGAAAATTCAGTCTCATAGGCACACTTAGCCTTCTGATCACCGCCTGTGCGACGCTTCAGCCACCCAAGCTGAACTCCCCGTTCGATGGAAACTACGATCCGATAACAACGTACCTTTCCGCGTTTATCGAAAAGGAGATGAGACAAGGCGACCTGACCGGCCTCAGCATAGCCATGGTTAAAGGGGATCGTATTGTCTGGAGTGAGGGCTTTGGACTGGCCGATAAAAAGAAAAGTCTCAAAGCCACTGCGCAAACCCGTTATAGAGCGGGCTCAGTTTCAAAACTATTCAACGTCATTGCAATCATGCAATTAGTAGAACAAGGAAAACTTGATCTTGATGCACCCGTCGTTGACTACGTTTCCGATTTTCAAATTAACAGTCGGTTCGGGCCTATCGATGACATTACGCTTCGGTCCCTGTTGTCTCATCAGTCAGGAATGCCGTCGGATAGTGTTAGCGGCATGTGGGAAAACGATCCACCACCCTTGAACAGCTTAATCAGCACATGGAATGATTCATTTACGGTTGCACCGGCCAACAGCTTCTTTAACTATTCAAACACAGGCATTTCTTTAAGCGGCCTGGCAGTACAAAGAGTGGCAGGCGTACCCTACGAAGAACATCTACAGCGTTCAGTACTCGACCTTATTGGCATGACAAACTCCGACTTCTCCGGAGCGCTTCAAGGTGATACTGCCGCCAACGCTTACATCGACAACAAACAAGTTGACGAAATACCATTGCGTGAT
>CAZCKD010000036.1:0-21183 GCA_964498925.1 uncultured Granulosicoccaceae bacterium | reverse complement strand
CTCCTGCGACTGAATCCTTAATACCATCTACCGCTCGACCAGCACTGGCCGCAGCACCTGATACTGAATCACTAACACCATCTACTGCCCGTCCGGCAGTTGCAGACGCACTACCAGCAGCTCCTGCGACTGAATCCTTAATACCATCTACCGCTCGACCAGCACTGGCCGCAGCGCCTGATACTGAATCCTTAACACCATCTACCGCTCGACCAGCACTGGCTGCAGCATCTGATACTGAACCACTAACACCATCTACTGCCCGTCCGGCAGTTGAAGCAACATTACCGGCAGCTCCGGTAACTGAATCCTTAACACCATCTACCGTTCTACCTGCGCTAGATGCTGCACCCGATACGGAATCACTAACACCATCAACCACCCGACCAGCACTGGCCGCTGCCTCTGACACGGAATCACCGACTCCATCCACTGCTCTTCCGGCAGCTGAAGCAGCATTACCAGCCGCTCCAGTAACTGATTCCCTTACACCATCAACCGCTTGACCAGCGCTTGAAGATATTCCAGAAGCAGCTCCAGAGACTGAACCCGAAACACCATCTACTATTCGTCCAGTACCGGAGGCGATGCCAGAGGCAGCATCTGATACAGAACTTGCAGTATCAGTTGTAGCTGATCCAACTCTCGAAGCAACTCCGGCAGCCGCAGCAGCACCCGCTATTCCAGCACCCGTAACTGCACTTTTCACAGTGCCGGATGTCGTTCGAGATGAGGTATTCGTAGAAGGGCTTCCAGTAGCAGCAGCTGTTGCTGCGACACTGTCGAAAAACCCAACTGACTTAAGCTGATTTGAAAATTCTTGAGGCATCGCTGCGTTGATATTAGAACGTTGACTATCTAGCATGTTGGCAAAAGAGCCGACGTTAAAGTCATTTTCAACTGATTGCTTCTTAAACACACCTAATACAATGGGTGCCAACATACCGAGTAACGAACTACCCTTTGCTTGACCAACACCTGCTGATTTTGCAACGACACCTGCGAGTTGGTTAAATGCACCATACCCCATTAAAGAACTCATCATAGATGAGCCTCTTGCGGCGACATCTTGCGCTTGGCTTCTACCGAGTAAGTTTCCGATATTTCCTAAAATTCTGCTGTCTTGAGCTTGAACTGCGTTAAATAAGGCTCCGGCACCAGCATGTTTATTTGCAGAGCCGGCGAGACCATTTAATAAACCAGGCACTGCTCCCTCTAATGCAGTGCTCGTAGCTTTAGGACCGGCACTTAAGGCGCCACCAAGCACACCTAATACCTGATCCGAGAACTGGTCTTTGACAAGATCTACAATGTTAAATGACATACATAACTCCAATATATTTTTGCAAACATGACATGCCGCGAAAGGCGTGACAGATCTGGATAGATGGAAACTAAATGCAGCGATACATGCGAAAAGTTCGATTGAGCAGATAGTACGCTGGTGGGAGATCTATTCCTTTGAATAACTGAACACGTTATGAAAAGTTACAAACCTCGCGGGTTTTGCGAACTGCGTCGAGGCTTTTCACGGCGAGCAATTTATCGCGTATCCATGATTCTATTATTCAACATCTCAATCGCAAAACACTGTGTCAGAAATTAGAAGCCCCTTCGTTAAGTTGGATATAAAAAAACAATGCTTTTATCTCAAAAAAGCAGAGTTGCAATACCTATATTGAAAAACCTTCGTACGTACTTTTATGCTCCGCCCTAAAATATCTTGCTAACGATGCATTACACAGACTGTCGTAATTTGGCCCGGACACAATCATGATTCAAACGCCGATATCTAATTAAAGTCCTTCGGAGATAGAGTGAGCGAACTGGAAAATCTCGGTTGCGCATATATTTTTGGAATAATTTGACCGGTCTTTCCGCAAATTCAGCATAATCAATGACTGATCCAAAAAATTCGATGTACAGCAATGATTTCTGTTCCACCCTTTAATTCATCGCAAGCGAAAACTCTGCAGTCCTTCCTAGATGCTCCAGGCCGGTCCTCAGAGTCAATGGGTTACGCTGAGGCTTCAGGATTTCTATTTGCCGTTGCTTGTGCACCTGAGTTGGTCAAGCCGGCAGATTGGCTGCCAATTATTATCGACCCTGATAATGCAGCAGAAACCAGTGTTGAAAACATGAAGGCAATCACTGGTAGCCTTATGTCCCTGTACAACGAGATGACCCGCCAGGTTCAACAAGCAGACGCAAAACTTCCACCCGATATAGCATTCCGCAACGAGGCAATTAAAAACTTAGAACCGGATGCATCAATAAGCTCATGGTCTCGCGGCTTTAACGCTGGTTATTTCCGGCTTGAAAAAATGTGGTCTGGGTATATTCCGGAAGAGTTGAAAGAAGATTTCGGATACCAACTAACAGTATTGTGTTTTTTCAGCAGCCAAAACACGGCAATCGCTCTTCACAAAGACGTAAAAAACGAAGAGGTCACACTGGAAAGCATGGCGGCCAACATGAAACGTATTTTCCCAGATGCGTTAAATGGCCTTGCGCAAATTAGTCACTCCATTCATCAGGTGCTGGCTAGTCGGAACAACGATGGCACGCCTGTAACTGTTGGAAATAAAAAAATAGGACGCAATGATCCATGCCGTTGCGGTAGTGGCAAGAAATATAAAAAATGCTGCGGTGCTACGCGACATTGATTCAAAGCTTGCCAGGTTTAATGTAAACAACTAAGCCCCTTTCAATGGACGACTCAGTGTCGCCCTTGCCTGCTTTGATAACGGCTTACTCAACGAGCTCGCTTCCAAATTACGAAGTACCACAATCGCGTTTTCGTAGGCTGGCAATGTCTGTCGTAGACTATAGCGAATCCCGGAACCGCCGTTAGCCGTTAGCCGTTAGCCGTTAGCCGTTAGCCGTTAATCATAGAATTTGTCAGTAAGAAGACATAATTCATAATTTTTTCCAACATCATCGCGCAGACAATGAATCTTCCGACGGGAGAGCTCAAACGTTTTAACTAAACGGAGCTCTCGCGACATATGTTTTATAGGATATTCATTAAATGGACTTTACTGTTGTAGCAAAAGTTATTTTGTATTGGAGCAGCTTTCTCGTTTTACCAATGATCGTTGTAGTGATCTATCGCCTATGTTCAAAGAGATTCATAAACCGTCGATGGAGTCATACGCTGCTTTTGGTCTTCTGCTTTATTTTCTGTTGGGCCAGATTTATAGAACCACAAATAATTCGTGTTGAGCACACTGAGATAAACGCCGGCTGGCGACAACCAGTAACGGCGGTACTGATCGCAGATACGCATTTGGGTATTTACAAGGGTAAGAAATATTTCTCCAGAATTATCGACATCATAAACCAGATAGATGCAGATATTGTTCTGGTTGCCGGTGATTTCGTGCATTACAGCAATAATTTAGCACGTGATTTTTCGCCTTTACGAAACATCAACAAACCCACCTACGTTGTATTCGGAAATCATGATGCCGGATTTCCTGGCCCAGATGAACGCGCGGAACTACGCGATATCTTTATACAAAATGATATCGAGTTATTGGAAAATCGTGGAGTGGAATTGTTCCTAGGCCCAGAAGGTAAAGACACAAACATAAAGCTACTCGGATTGGGTAGCCACTATGCAGATAACGACAATACAGAGTTGCTATCACAATACACTTCCGATCAAGATGTCCTGGTTTTACTGCACAATCCGGATTCCATTTTGACGTATCCAGTGCATGACGTCGCAGACGTTACCGTCGCAGGGCATACCCACTGCGGCCAAATACGATTACCATGGTTTTACAGAGCAGTGTTACCGACGCGCGGAAATTTTGATAAAGGACTTTCACAGGAGGCCAATACACAGCTTTTCGTTACCTGCGGTTTGGGAGAAGTGGGATTACCCCTTCGCTTGTTTAATCCACCTGTGATTGACGTTCTCGAAATTCGTTAGTCCTATCTCAATATTGGATGAACGAGAAGGTGGAACGCTGAAGAAATCACTATAAATCGCAAGAAGATTTATCTAACGGTTTATGTTTGTCTTCAAAGCCCTTTTAAAGGACGTCGCAGTGTCGCCCTCGCCTGCTTTTGCAACGGCTTACTTAACGAACTCGTTTCCAAATTACGCGACCAGTCTCTGGCATGAATTGCTTTATCACTGAGTACCGCAATCGCATTTTCGTAGGCCGGCAAGGTCCATCGATAACCAAAGCGAAATCCGGAATCGGCTAGCGCAGGAATCGCTTGCTTCATTTCTTTCGAGTTAACGCAATTAATCACCAGCAGTCCATCTCGTTTTAGATGTGAGTGTAATAAATCAGTCCAGGCACTTGTTAGCGCACAGGCTCTTGCAGGCTCTCCTTCTTCCTCATGCCCGAATAGATCATCGATGATGAGATCAAAGGGTGCACCTCGATAAGAATATAACCAGGAAATGGCATCATCATAAACTAGGTTTACACGTTTATCGTCTACGCCAAACCATCTCCTGGCAATATCGATATGCTGTTCGTCTATTTCTACTGCAGTTAATTCAGTAAAATCGGTAATCATCTGTAGTTGGCGTACGGCAGCACCTCCACCAAGCCCCAATACCAGCACACGTTTTATAGAACTGCTGTGAAGATAGAACGCGGGTAAACTGAGGCAATCCCAAACACCACCTGAGAATGGCTTGTTAGGATTCCACTGGCTATGGAATACTCGATTGCTATAGAGCCTTATCGATGCACCCACCTGGCGAACACTGTAATGTGTGCCAGATACATCACTTTCCCAAAGTACCGTCATGTTACCGATCTAGTTACTATCATCTGCTTAGATAAAATAGAGCCCTTAGTTCTTAAGTAAATGCTGAGCATGTATCTCACTCTTAGGCATCTATCTACCTACTTGATCAGTGCTAACCAGCGACCTTTAGCTTCGCCTGCATGTAATCGCGATGTTTAATATGCAGTAGGTCGCATAACTTTCTGATGGTGTACTCTTCATAGCTATCGACATTACCGTCTGCAAAAGCGACTCTCCACATTTGTTCAATTAACAAAAGCTTTTTCGCTTTTTCAAAATTCTCATTGATAAGACGGACATGCTCATGCAGAGACAGCGTGTTGTCCGCATCCTGAAATGCGTCCTCTACCAGAGCTTCTAGTTCTGAGCTTGGCAGTGAGGACGATTCGGTAAGTGCTGACAGAATAGCCGCCCTCTCGGTATCGCTAATGTCGTGATCTGATCTGGCAATTTCTACCAGCAACACCGCCGAGACTCGTTCGATGTCCTCTGCCTTTACCGCTTGCTCACCGGTTTGTGATTCAAGCGCTGACGTAATCTGCTTGAAAAACTGATTTAACATTCGATGTCCCAGATCTATTGTTGCTAGTGCAACAGCCTATCATCGTTGTCCTACTTAGGAGTGGCTAATTCCGTATCCCTAATGGATTCTAATGCGGCGCTCTAATTCAAGCTGTTCAATCGAAGACTCTTCCGAGTGTAGAGAATCTGTATTGTTCTCCGTTGAATGCTCCGAAAAATCTGAGAATATCGGATTATCTCGGTTGCTACACCAGCTTAATCCGGGCTCCATCAAGCTTAGCTGCCCGGCCCCAGAATCGAAGAAGGTATCTATATCATCACTCTGCCCGTAGATACGCTCCAACACCCATTTTGCGCGTGGTTGAACAAGCGGGTCTGCGATTCTGTTCTTTTGTCCCCAACCAACGAGAAGGTCATCGCAGGTATAGTTTTCCAAATCAGCAGGTTTAGAGACAAAAGCAAGATAGACATCAATACCGAAATCCAGCTTCATCATGCTGGTTGCAAACAAGGTTGCTAGATCCTCGCGCTCCGTACTGTAACCGTAGTAACGAGCAGCGCCGTCAGTAGCCATCTCTGCGCCAAGAAATGCTGGCTCAAAGGCCTTTTGATCGATGCTGGCCTCCTCACCCCGAAAGCTGACGGTACTCAGATCAAGCAGGGTTTGCGAGAACAACGGAAGATCATCATACATTCTGGCGGAAAGAAGATATTCCCGATTGTGATACAGAGCTTCGGCTGGAATCAGTGAAGCATCAAGACTGGGTACACTTTCCGGCGGCAGGTAGTCGTTAGCATGCGCAAGCTCGTGGTATAGCAATCGATAGACGGGCATTTTGATGTCATCAAGATTCCGTTCTACTAGATCGGTCAGACTGTAGTAGGACAACACAGCCTCACCGTCCTTACGCATGGTTTCAAAAAACCAGAATTGCAGACCATCACCAAAAGAACTGCGGTAGTCCTCTTCAATAGATACATTAGCTTTCTCTCCGACGCTTAACCATAAGCTAGCCGGATCGAGTTGAATGGCACCGGTACCAAGCCAGTAATTTGACGGCCGAATCGAGCTACCGATGCTTATTGACGTGATAGCGCCGAAGAGAGGAATCATTCTTTCGGGTGCATCATCGAGTAGAGCCTCGAACCGCTGCCCCATCCAATCATGCGTTACCAGCAAACGGTTTAGGATATCTTCCCGGGTTACAGAGGGTGCAACCTGAGAAATAAAGGGCAAGGTATCCAGCGTGCAAGCATCTGATGCATTCTGGATAGCCGCACAAGATGCGAGTACCGCCGAATATGGGCTCTGCGATCGATACGCGTATAACGAATCAATCTCACGTATATCAGAACGGGATAAGAGCGAAGAATCTTCTTTGGGGGCGGGGTTTGAGGAACCGCAGCTAGTGAGTAAGCCGGTGACCAAAATGCCTATAACTTTCGCGAATCTGATCACCGGTACTTACCGTGTGCATAAATACTTAGAACTACTGAATTTCTATTTCAACTCGACGGTTCATTGCACGACCCGATGAAGTCGTGTTCTCGACAATCGGTTGAGTTTCACCAAAACCTTGAATGATCAAGCGAGAGGCTTCAACACCTCGACTCTGGAGGTAACGCGCTACCGATTGCGCACGTCGATCAGAGAGTCCGTCGTTGTAATTATCTGTACCGATCCAATCTGTATGGCCGTTAATCACAATGCTAATGTCATTGTTCAACAGTACCGCTGCCAGAGCATCGAGGTCTTTGGCAAATCTAGGGTTAATGTCAGACCGATCGAACTCAAAGTTACCACGCGGAGGTACAACTGGATCCGGCTCTGGAACAGAAGGAAGTTCCGGAATGGGCGCTAACAATGGATCAACCTCATTAAGCGCAACAGCTGGCGCTTCCACCTCAGGAACGACTACTGCAGGGACGGGCAATACGGCTGGCACATAAGACTTACCAAAACGCTTAAGAAGTCCAACGTTCAAATACTGCGCATCCGTATCAAAGTACATCATCTCTGTTCTGAGTGCGAAGCCGTTCTGAAAGCCATACTCCAGACCCAAACCGAACGCCACATGTGTTGGATGATCCTGAAAGAAATCAACACCGACTGAAGAGTTCTGAATTTGTCCGACACCCACTCGACCGTAGAGCGAAAGCCCCTCCCGTCGAAAGTTACCGACTGTATCTTTGTCGCCAAAGAAAAAGCCGCTTTGCGTATTAAACAAATATCCGAGAGCACTGACACCGTAAACCTGATAGTCCACAGTGCCGACGTTGTCGCCCAGAAAGGCAATCTGCGCTGTACCTAGATCGGCAAAGTAACCTTCAACCGACAAAAAGCGGCTGAAATCGTAACCGATCGCTAAGTGTGCGCCTGAGTCACTATTGTCGCTAACGGTTAACGCGTCAGTGGGTGACTCCGGTTCTATCTGGGTCGCACCAATACCTCCGTTGATATAAAAGCGCTTTTTAAAGTCCGGCAACGTACCGTCTTGTGCCAGCGCAATACCAGCAAGTGAGAAGGAGACCAAGGCTGCCGACAGGGTCGGAATTACCTTTAAGCCTTTCTTGCGAGGCCATGCTGCGATGCCTCTTCCAATTGTTCTGATGCTTCTAGTCATTGTCGTTCCATGGCAATATCCAGGCCGGACATAGGCTTTAGTCTTGATCTTCGGCGTATCCATACAGTTAGAAGTAACGCCAGTGAACCTAAAAATGACACTCTACCGATCCCGGAACCGTGAACTCCAGTTTCCAGCAGCAGGTTTGTGCAGTTACATTCAACGAAATCATTCACCAAATTTCCATTCAGATCACTGAAACGAATAACGTTCACGCTGACATTACCCGTGAGCTGCGTACCATCCGCGTCCTCCATGACATACAAGAACGTGTCAGTACCATGAAAACCGAAGTTAGGACGGTAGCTGATTTCATTGTTAGCTATTTCTATCGATGCATTACTAGAGTCAGACACACTAACAATTGTCAGCCCCTGTCCAGCACCATCGATATCGTTAGCCAATACATCGAATAAGCCATCTTCACCTTGGTTTATTTCAAATTGATCAGCATTGGCTCGAGTGGCGGAATCCTGAATCGGATCTCCTCCGTCGCCCAAACCGGAATCGCCATTTCCTAATCCATCTGTTGAACCGCCAGTAGCGCCGTCATCAGAACCATCGCCAGATCCGTCTGCAGCCCCGTCGGTAACACCATCTGTAGAACCACCCGTTGCACCATCTGAGGCGCCGTCAGTAGAGCCACCTGTCGCACCATCGGTTACGCCATCGGAAGAACCTCCGGTTGCACCATCAAGAAGACCACCCGTAGTTCCACCATCGCTTGCGCCCCCTTCAGTACCGTCTGCATTAACGAAAGGAAAAAATACGTTGTCGATATCGGCACTGGAAACCGTTAGAGGAAACGGGTTGGTACCAGGTGCACTGATTAAGCCAGGTGGTAGGTCAGGATCATTAGCATCCATGACGACAAGAAAATTGCCATCCGGGACACCAGGCAATACAAAATTACCGCTCATGTCACTGTCGATGGAATCACCCAGTGGCAAATCGACGCCTTCGTCGATAAGACCATTACCGTTAACATCCGAATACAAGGTGATGGAGATATCGCTGATACCGGCTTCTGTATCGCCAGGCACACCATCAAGATTCGTATCGTTAAATACGCTGCCTGATGCGACAGTTACCGCGTCCTCTAAAAAGAAGCCTGATAATCCACCATAGATATCGGCATCATCTCCAGGCACAACGTTGTCATCAGAAGTGTCATTCGGAAACGTACTTGGATCGAGCAGATTGTGCTCTTCAGCGTTTACGTCATCAGAGAAAAATGACAACCCGTAATATCGCTGACCTCTTCCTAGACCTAACTCTGTGACACTGACAAACGCCATACCAACACGTTCGCGTGACCGTTCTGTCTCGACTGGGAAGCTTTGCGGCTCATTGAAATTGTTTTGAAGAAAGGAATACGTATGCTCTAAATCAGTGACGTTGTAGCAAATGGGATTATCGAAACAAAAATGCTCACCCACCAGAACCATAGGGCCATAAGCGGCAGGCCTTCCCAAAACATCCAGCTCTAGGATCGCGGCAACCTTGACCGGGTTGTTACTGGATTTTTCGGCAACCGCATGACCAGCAAGTGCAAGGTCGGAATCTAAAAACGGTGTCAGTACGCCAAAGTTATAAATATAATCCAGACGTTCAATGTTTTTAGCATCAGGCAAATTGTTTGAGAAGAGATCTACCGCTCCACGATTGACTATCCGGCTGGTTAACAAAGCCGACAAATCACAGTTTCCTGTTCCAGAGCCATCACTTGGATAATCGGCAGCGAAGGTCAATGAATTCTCTGTCTCTTGAATACGCTCTACGAAAATTCCGCAAGGCTCTCCAGTGGTGACGCCCAGAATGTCATCTCTGAGAACATCAACACGATCGGCAGAACTTGCATAGTCATAGATTTCACCATCGGTTGTGGTGAAGCCTTCCATGAATTCGTTGGTACCCATACCCCACTGATATTCGATTCCATCAACAGTGTAGGTAAATGGTGTGGCTGGTGACCTGCTAGTGAAAATACTATCCACCTGCCCGGCAGCGATGCTCGCACCGGATAGCGACAATCCTAGTAAGGCACCGCTTAACTTTATTAATAACCGCCTATCGGTCGGCGAGTTATTTTTGTGTACAGCTGAATTTGACATATCTACTCCCTAATAAGTCTTTCAACAACACGATTACGCACTGGTTGTTATTGCTTGTTATTGCAGTGCTTCGTTCCGTTGTCGATAAACACTAACTATTGCAACTCCACACTGCGTCATAAATATGACGCTTATGTCGCGTCACAGCACACGACATGATACCTGAGACTCGTTCACTTGAATCGTTTGTAAGTACTTAATTTGTGTTGGAAACCAACTTAAGCTTATCGAAAATGTGCAACTGAGCGTATTGAATAAGAATAATGGTCTTTGCATCAACAATTTTGCCTTCGTGTATTGCGTTGACTGCATCTAATAATTTGATCTCTATCACTTCTATATCCTCTCCTTCGGCTTCGACTCCACCACCCGAACCCTTACGTTGTGAGTTGTCGTAAGGAGCCGCATAGTAATAAAGCTGCTCGGTTACCGATCCGGGCGTTGCAAATGCTTTAAACAGAAACGTCGGTTTATCTATAATAAAGCCTGTTTCCTGCGATGTTTCCAGCTGTATTGTCTCTTCGGGATTATCTTTTTCGATAACCCCCGCAGGCACTTCATATAAAAAACCATCGCCTCCAAGCTCCCATGCAGGGAACCTGAATTGACGCGTCAATACGATAGTCTGACGATCAAGATCGTAGAGCAAAATAGCCGCTCCATGACCACGATGGTAGATCTCTCGAGTTTGAGTTTGCCATGTACCTTCAGAGCGTAAGTAATCAAATGTGACACGTTCAAGGCGTGCCCATTGGTTTGATAACAATTTACGCTGTTTAACATTGATTCTGTCCGATTCGTTACGTACATCACCTTCGTTACCAGAACCCACAGTCATATCTTCTCCATTTGCGGGACGAAAACGCCCCGGGGTATCGCTTGTTACAAGCTGTTACAGGTTGATGCGATAGCGAAAAACTCTTTCACCCGACCGCACCGATAATCTCTTCACACCTTGTACACGAACCAAGGTTTTCAGATGTTCGTGACACTAAGAGATATTAAAATGAAACATGTGAAAAAAATCGTTATCGGTTCATTGATCATCGGTACAGCTGCTCTGGGCGCGTCTGCCTACGCCAACAGAGGTGATAACTTTCAGGAACGCATGATCGAGCGCGTCAGTAAGAGATTAGACCTAAATGACGTCCAGCAGGAAGCGCTGAATGGTCTTACTCTGGAAATATCAGAAACAAGAGAGCTGATGCGTGGCCAGCAGGGTGACATGCGCGCCGAGATACTTCAGCTTTTAAACGAACCGACGCTCGACCAGGGAAAGGCGCTGAGTTTGATCAATGACAGAGCCGCTGCACTTCAGAACAATGCACCGGAACTCGTTGCTGCGGCAGCTGTATTTTTCGACGGTCTGGATGAAACCCAGAAGGAAAAAATCAGCAAGTTCGCTAGCAAGCACCGCCGTGGCCACAAGCACTAAACGCCTATGTGACATTTGATATGACCCGCGTTGATCTCTAGGTTAAGCTGTCAGTATGCATTCAGTTCTACTTATAGATGACGATGGAAAGCTGGCAGAAGTGCTGAGCGAATATTGCGTTAATTTTAATATACGCATTGAGCCTGCACTTCTGCCCAGCATCGCTTTCGAGAAAATTCGAGAAAACACCTTCGATGCCATTATTCTGGACGTGATGTTGCCTGAAATGGATGGCTTCGAAGTTTGTCGCGAATTAAGAAAAACGACAGACATACCCATCATCATGTTGACGGCTCGAGGCGAGGTAACCGACCGAATAGTCGGGCTAGAGCTGGGAGCAGATGACTATCTGCCTAAACCATTCGATCCGCGCGAATTAGTTGCCCGACTTCAAGTCAATATCAAAAGACATAAGAAAGCAGCCGGCCCGGATGACAACGGCCAACACGATGAGCTTCATTTTGAAGGGCTCTCTATTTTTCCCGTAAAACACGAAGTGCATGATTCGGTCGGATCGTCTGTGGAACTCACGACGATGGAATACTCATTACTTTTACTGCTGGCTGCATCACCTGGAAAAGCGTTTTCCCGCGATGAGATTCTCTCGCAATTGAAAGGCACCGAAGTGGAACTCTTTTCGCGATCGGTCGATATTCTTGTTAGCCGCCTAAGAAGTAAATTAAAGCCACTCGCACCTATTCGTACCATTCACGGCGCGGGCTATGCTTTTGTCTTGCCCCCGATTGGTGAAGCGTCATGATAAGAGCTCTTTCATCATCGCTGTCGTTACGCTTACTGTTCATATTTATCCTAGCCACCATCCTATTGCTGTTCATACTGGTTACTTCATTCGCCAGCGGCATGGACGGTCAATGGAGGCGCACCATTCAGCCTCACCTTGTTCAATATGTGCAATATCTTCAGCAGGATTTAGGATCCCCTCCCAGCAGTTTACGCGCTGATCAGTTAAGCCAAAGCCTTAACGTTGATATCTATATCTACCAACAAGACGAGCTTGTCCATGCGACAAATGAAAAACAACTGGCTTTAAATTCACTTAACTTTGTCACGGTAACTAATCGTTTACCGCAAACGATGAGAGAAAAAATCGTTGAAACAGGCATTAAGGCCTATGTCAGCAGAAGCAAACACTTCCGCAGACCGATTCTCAGAATCGATCAAGATCAGCACTCCATCTACTACGACCTGGGAACCGAAAACAGGCAAACAAGCTATTCGGGCAGGCCCAACTTTGAATTAACCAAGGCCATTATCGGATTGTCCTTAGTTCTGCTAGCCAGCTACTTCGCAATTCGCCACCTAATCAGACCCATCAGACAAATACAATCCAGTGTTCATCGGATGTCCAACGCTGAACTATCACACCGAATTAACCGAAGTGGTAACAGCGATCTAGACGAACTGGCTCACAGCATCGACGGTATGGCTGAACGCCTGGAAGCACTTCTAGATGCAAAAAGACAACTCTTAATGGCGCTTAGCCACGAACTCCGCTCACCGGTTACGCGTGCACGAATCACTACAGAGCTACTACCCGACTCTCGGAATCGCGAACGCCTGATAGATGATCTCTCAAATATGGAGAGAATGATCAACGACATCATGGAGTCGGAACGTCTGCAGTCACATCACTCGGTATTGAATAAAGAAGAGGTGAATGTCTCGAATATTTTGTCCGATGAGCTTTTGCACAGTGTTCCGGAGATTGTTATAGAACAAAAGGACATACAACAGGGGCTACTCGTCAACGCAGATGCAGCAAGGCTGAAGATTGCCTTCCGAAATTTACTGCTGAATGCGGATCAACATGGAAAAGACGGTACCGGAACAACGCAACTGGACGTTAGCCTAGAGCAACAAGGTGATCAGATAGTCGTCAGCATCAGAGACTACGGACAAGGCATTGAACCGGAACATCTGAAACGAATTACAGATCCCCTCTACCGACCCGACTCTTCGCGTACTCGAACCACTGGCGGGTTTGGTATGGGACTAACACTAGCCCGACTCATTGTTGAAGCCCATCAGGGAGAGATCAACATTGAGAGCAAGCCTACCCTTGCACCCGGAACAAAGCTAACCGTCCGACTGCCGACCCAATAGATTAATAGTAAAAATACTAGGCGATGCCCTGATAGCGCCTCTGGGCCATAGGTGCATATTCATCGGATGTGGTTTCAGTGACGCGACCACCTGTCAACATACCAGCTAGCGGCGGAGCAATCTTCAGTGCTGCATGCACGATGAGAACAGCGATTCCCATCGAAACAAGAGGTGCTGATAGAAACCACGCAATAAAAAATACAGACTCCCTATCGCCAAACACAGGATACCAACCGGCAAAAAACAGTAGCGTCAACATGAGATAGTGACTACAGAATGCTGCGAACAGATAAGGTGAATATTTATTGACCCATCTTTGGAACCCTCCGCCTAAAAGCACAGGGATGTACGTCCAAATTGCCAGGGAACCAAACAGGCGTCCCAAAGGATAGAGAACGGTCTCATCAAACGACAGCTCATACCGCGCAAACAAATTTACGAGTTCCGGAGCCGCACCATCATTAACAAGCATGATCGAGACAGTGGTCATCGCTGTCAAGACAACAAACAATGGGCAATATTTATCCCAGGCATTCAGTGGAGCTCTACGCACGGCCAGCGTTATACCAATAACAAATGCAAACAGCACCAAGGGCCTGAGTATGATCACAGACGCTTGATTGTGCTCAAATAAATAGAACACACCTAAGACGCTAAGAATAAGCCACGGCATTCGCTGCACTGCCAGTATCAGCACAGGTGTTAATAGGATACAAACAAAGAGATCTCTAAGAAAGCCTAGATGCATCGTTGCACCAATAGGCATCTCAGTAATAAAAAATATAATGTTGAGTGTGTCGATTAGCGAGGTCGCATCATTTATAAATGTTGGTCTCGCTTGAGACACCAAAAGATAGACCAGATAAGTAACGCCTCCCCAGAACACCATTGGAATGACGATGGAAGAAAAGCGCCGTCTGTAGAGTGAGACTACCGAACTTGGGGACTTCAGTAGAGTCATCGCCGCCAGGTAACCGGAAATTACGCTTAGAAGCGCGGCACCAGCCCTGCCCGGTCCTTCTACTAACAAGCCTTCGAGAAAGAAACCCAGGCCACCGGCATTAAATGCATACAACGGAGAATCGGTCTGACCATCGGGCACGTGCACGAAGATCATACCCAAGACACACAACATGCGCGCCATGGCTATTCGATCTCGTAACTCTTGTTGGATGGACTTGGTCACCGACGACTTTCATTGCTACTTAAACCCGTTGTAGCAATGAGGATAGAAGACGAATGAACGAATATGGCTACCTGAAAAAAACTTAATCATTTTTTTTAGACATAACCGACCGGAGTAGCATGGTAGGCAGCAATTTGCTTATCAAGTCAATGCGGGTAACACGCCGATATCATTTTATAAAAATCAGCGACTTAACACGATCATGTATAACTCGTGTATCGGCTACATGCTTCATTAACTTACGTAATAAGTATCGTGGCAAAAGTACAAAAAAAATTGAGCACCCTCCGCGAAGCTGATCTAGACTCTACAGTCACTAGCGCTGTAAACGACTAAGAAGCAAGCACTACAAGGCACCCCTATTCATACAACGAATCGACTACGAAGATTCAGTCGTTGCCTGCTTCTTTTTCATCCAGAGTGGTACTAATTCCACGCTCAACATAGCCGTTAATATCAAGACGCAACCCAACAGACCCAAAACAGCAATTTTTTCGTTGAGCCAAAGGTATGCAAACAATGCTGCAAACGGTGCTTCGGAAGATAGAAAAATTGCCGCTTGAGGTGCGCTGGTATAACGTTGACCAATAACCTGAAGCGTAAAAGCCAGCCCGCTGGCAAACATACCTGCGTATAGAATTTGTGGTGCCACCGCTACAATTGCCTGCCATTCGATTTCTTCGATACTGATAGCAATGGCTAACGCCAGAACTGCGGTTGTAACGAACTGCACAAACGAAAGCGCTAACGGTCGTCCTGTATCTCCTACGAACTGAGCTATCAAGACGACTTGTAAGGCCCAGAATGCCGCACTGGCGATCGTTAATACATCACCCACGACCAACTGCCGTAGATCCCCGCCCGAGAGCATATATATCCCCAGCAATGCCAGAATCGCAGCCACCCAAATAATGGGATGGGGCAAGGTACGAAACAACAGGATGCCCAGCACCGGTGTGAATACGACATACAGGCCTGTCAGAAATCCAGAATTTGTCACACTCGTTGTCAACAAACCAACCTGCTGTGTTGCCATCCCCATAAACAGGCTGCAGCCTATTAAGATGAACTTGAAAACATCTCGATTAGATAATGGCAACGCAGCGCCGGGAAGCGCCTGAGCACCATTAACTCTAGCTGCACCCTGACTTCGCCTGTGCTCCAAAATAACAAAAGGCAGGATGACGACGGTGGCGACTATAAAACGCAGCCCGATGAATAAGTAGGGGCCTATAGAATCCATGGCGCTGGCTTGGGCGACGAAGCCCATTCCCCAGACAGCTCCTGCAATTAACAGGAGAAGATTGGCATGCCAGCGTTTCATTAATTCGTTCTCGAGCGAGCTTGGTAAAGATCTGATCGAGGCTGATCAGACCAAAGCCACAGCTTACCCGAAAAAATGCCGCACCCACCAACCCACCTGTAGAATGGAGACCCCCACGCTAACGCATTAACCTTGCACGATGCCACTGAGCCGTCTCTCCAATCAAAGTCGCAGAACCGGAGCTCTCAAACCAAAAAGGCATTCCCGTCGTTCAGCTGCCGATGAGGCTAAGAACCGACATGACAGGCTTTGGGATGCCATCCGCAGCACCCGAAAAAGTACCGATGAATGGAAAACCCGGTCGGAACACGTTCGGTCGCTATTCAATCATTGGATTTTGCCGCGGGAAAGACGTTTTACGGATGCAACTTGCGAGCTATCTGAAGCACTCATTGATGAACTGTCCACACCAGATCGGTCACAAGCCGAAAGATCACTAATAGGCTTATGGATAATTCAAAACATAGAGTCGCTCTGTGCCCATCCGTTTGCTAAAGAATCTAGATGGCACGACGTTCTGGATAGCTTTACAGATTGCCTTGATGCGAATAACGCCATCGATAGTCAATTGATTCGGCTTTGCCAACAAAGTATCTCTCGTTTCAAAGAAGACACATCTCATGACGAGCAGCTGTCGACCGGTTCAGCACAACACGACCCTTTTGGGTTTATGTCTGACACTGACGATGAACACTATGATGAAGACGATGTCGTTTTCGATTTCGGATGGCACAAAAGAGAAGAAAGTCATTCCACAGCAACGCCAGGCAAAGATAAAAAGCCTGAAGAAAGTGCAAAGAAGCGCAAGGATTCCGATAACTCAGCATTTCATGAAGAGAATGGCGAAGCGCTTGATAAAAAAATAAACTCGTTAGAGCAGCGCCTATCGATTGATAAATTGTTTCGGCAATTAGCGAAAGTGCTTCATCCGGACAGAGAGCAGGACGAGTCACTAAAAGCCGCTAAACACAAACTGATGAGCGAGTGCCTGGAGGCTCGTCAATCCGGAGACATTGACACGCTACTTCAGCTGTATTGCGAACATGTTGGCGAGCTCCCTGACAAGCTTACTGAGGATAGCCACGGAGAGCTGATAAAAGCTCTGGAGAAACAGCTAAAGCAATTACAGGCGGAATTCAGACAACTTCGGTTTAGTGATCCGCTGCTAAACCAAATCATTGATCGCTACAGCGATTCTTCACAGCATCGAACCGAACAACGCGTCATGGAACACGCAGCGATACTCGACAAGGAAATCGCAAAAATTCAGTCGACACTAAAAAGCCTGTCTACTGACGTAGGCTTTGAAGAGGCGTTGGCAACCAGACGTGCGATCGAACTTGACCGACTGGCAATCAATGAGTTGACGGGCAACTACCCGTAATCGAAGACTTGCAGAAAACGCGTGCTGTTAAGCTGGGTTTTGAAGTGCTTGAATTTCTTCAACAGCCTGACGAGCTATATCGTCGACGCCCTTCGCAACTGCTCTGAAGAAGACTCTATTGTCTACATCAAAGCCAATATGCCGAAGGTTAAATGGCATCGCTTTCAACAACTGACGTCCGTCCGCTGACAGCAATAGGATCTGCCCGGACATATATGCGCCGCCGCGAGGCTCACGTAGGAATTTTCCAAACGTCACCTCAACTCTTGCAGAGGGTTCAAAATCTCGTGGCCAAGGCTCCACCAACACCGTCGACTCCGTATGCGCCCTAAGACGCTCGGCCAGCAGGCGCGTAATTGCATCTTCCGGCTCCTCTGCCCATTGATTAGCGTCGTCCTGAATAACGGTACCGTCCGCTCTCAGTCCAGTTATTTTCGAACTCGTGGCATATCCAGGCAAGATGACAGGACTCATACCTAGAGCTTCGATTCCCGATTTCTTGGCAAGCTCCGCAGCATCAGTTTTCGCATGCACTGGCTCAAGCAAATAGAGTGTCGGCGGTGGACCGCTACTGCAAGCACTAAGGGCTAGCAGCATTGTCAAAACCATTAAGACCCTGGCTGTTAAACTCAAGTTTGATCCACTCCTCATAGGTACGTTTGTCGTCTGCATGCACTAGCGTCCGGTTAATAAGGCACTTGGATTGTCTTCGAGCAATTCCGCGAAAGATGCAATTGATTTAGCAGCCGTACTGAGTTCCCGCGCAGCTGTTGATAACTCGATATAGATTTCAGAATCAGGAGACAACCCCTCAAGAACCTCATTGGCATTGTCTGATGCCTGAGTCAGTGATCTGACCATCTGCGGTAGAGTACGTGTAGCAGCAGTGATTGATTCCATGGAGTTCGACAGTTGTCCTGGCAACTTCGCGATGTCCGGGCTGGCAATCAATTCACGCGTTTCTTGTAAGAGCTGCGTCGCCGCAGTCACTAGAGAATTTAAAGGCAGTTCAGACAAGTTTTTAACAAGCGTCTCAACATCAGCTGTCACGGCTTCGATGTTTGATGGAACAGCAGGCAACAATGGATAAGGTTTGAAGTCAAAGTCTACTGTCTGTTTCGGATCATCAGGTTTGTTGACTAATTTAACGATCAAAGACCCGGTCAGAATATTGCCTGTTGTTAACTGCACCCGTAATCCACCTTCAACTAAGTCCTTCGCGGTGTTGTACCAACGTTCCTGAGTCATATTTTCCAAGCCCAACCGTCGTGGCTGAAATTGCAGTACAACCGTTGCGGTACTGACCTCTCCGGATGTCCGTGGGAGCTGGATATTTAATTGGGTGACCCGACCAACGGTAAGTCCTTCGTACTCGATGGGTGCGCCGACTTTAAGTCCTTTAACGGAACCTTCGAATTTCGCCATTAGACGGAACTGTTGCGAATCGTCACCATCAAACAGACTCTCCCGCGCATCTCCTCGCGAATCGAATAGCTTGAACCTCGTTCCATCTTGTTTTATGGGGTTGGATGCCAAATCGACTGCCCGATTCTCGAAGGCTATGCCTCCCGTGAAGAGGGCACCGATTGATTCGACTCTAACAGAAACACCATCAGAATCTATTGTTCCTTCTACACCTGAGACACCATAAAATCGCGTTTCCGGATAAACGTGCTGGTGATATGGCGCTTCAATAAAAATATCAAACAGCACTTGCATCGCATCAGGCGCTAAACGACGTCTTTCAACGCGACCAACTTCTATTTGCCTTAAAAAGATTGGTGACCCGACGTAAATATATCCAGCTTCTTCAGCGTTCAGTGTCAATCGTAGTCCGGGGGTTCCCCGCGTTGTTAAGGGCGGCTCATCCAGACCGATAAATTCTGACTGACGCTCACCGGGAATATCATCCCAGTCAACCTCAATATAAGAACCGGACAACAAGGTTCCTAATCCAGAAATTTCAGTGGTATTAATGCGTGCGTTAACAATCCAGAAACGGGTATCGTCATCTATGTAAGGTGATACTTGGGGATCCAATCGCACCCCAACAACAACGGAGTCCAGATCGTCAGCTAACTTAACAGTTTCGACGGTACCGACAACAACGTCGTTTCTTCGAACACGTGTTTCGCCTGCAATGACACCACCCGCGTTATCAAATCGAATTTCGACCAATGGGCCACGTTCAATATAGGCCTGCCACAACACCCAGGCAGCAAACAGTATGGCCGCCAACGGCAGCAGCCAGGCAAACGACAGCCGGGTTGACATGACCGATGCTTTCTCGACACGGGATGTTGCGGGCGTCACAGGGTCGCTAGATGCCATCTTTTTCACCATCCCATAATAATCGAGGATCTAGAGAACTTGCTGAAAGCATAGTAAAGACCACTGATACAGCAAACGCGCTGATTCCAATACCCGGGATGATAGTGAGAAACGCACCGAGTTGGATCAATGCAGCGAGTACCGCTACTACAAACACATCGACCATGGACCATCTACCGATGAATTCGGTAACGCGATGCATTCGATGACGTGTGTGCAAAGACAAATCCCATTTGAAATGTATGCTCATTGCCAAGGCAGTGATGATCACGAACTTGGCAACGGGTATGCAGATGCTGGCAAAGAAAATGACAAAAGCGATGAAATAGCTGCCACTGTCGACCAGCAACAACACTCCACTAAGGATAGTATCGGATGTATCTCCCGTAAATGACTGCCGGAACATGATTGGGTAGATATTGGCCGGTATGTACGCAATAAACCCAACGATCAGGAATGCCCAGGTTCTCTGGAGACTGTTTCTACGACGCGAGGAAACCCCGGCTCCACAACGCAAACAATCAGCGTCGTCGTGAATTTTCTGCAACCTGCCGCATGCGGTACAGGCTTTTAGTCCTGCTTCTTGAGCATTCACGATGCCAGACTCAACTTGTACCACACAGTATCCCGGCAAAGCGTTAAATTGATAAGCACAGAGACACCGACAAGGGCTAACAACGACCAGAAAGCCAGACCTGCTTGCAAGTTGGCAACAGAGCTTATTTTTACCAGCGAAACAACAACTCCCACCATGAAAATATCAGCCATGGCCCAAGGCTCTAGACGAACAGCCCAACGAAACGCCACGCGCATGGACGACAGCGAAATTTGATCGAAGCGGATTCCCCATAGAACCCAGCCAAGCAGAACGAGTCTTACCAGCGGCAGCAAAATGATAAAGCCCAATGTGAGAATACCAAGCCAACTCATATTGCTCATCCACAACGATTCAACGGCGTCGATCACTGAGATAGAAGACGAAATACCCGCGCGCGACAGCGATAGAAACGGCAAGAAAAGGCTAATAACGAGCAAAACAATGCCCGCGATAACAGCCGCTAATGTTCTATCCACACTCAAGGGTTTGCAGGTTTGAAGAATATGCTGACATCTTTGACAGCGGGCAAACTCACCTCGTTGCAGGATCTGACGCGTGTAAAGCAAGTCGCACGAGGGGCACGCCACCAGTGTGTCGATATCTTGCCCTGAATCGGAGACCCTCTTATTACTAATCATTACTTACAAAGTCGCTCGCAGCGTTGGACCGTTATTGTACGGGACACTTATCCGTTTTGATGGACAGTTTGCAAGATATGAAGGTTCCGCATACGACGCTACGCGGCCAAATGTTGTAGCCTAG
>CAZCKD010000035.1:0-21447 GCA_964498925.1 uncultured Granulosicoccaceae bacterium | reverse complement strand
CGATGGCCACGCCTGCAAATCGCGATTTTGATACCGGCTCAGCTGCACTTGCAACGACACTTAGCAAAAGGCCAGCTACAGCCACAAAAATCGCTGCAAATCTGGATACTTTTTTCATGAAAACACTCACTGTTTAAACAATACAAAGAGGAGACGTGATTCTAATTGTTAGATACCTGTCAATCCGCTTAGTTCCTTTACCATTAAGCTTACAATTTAGGCTCGGCAGGCTTTATCCAGACTGCGGTATCGTGAAATACCGCCCCGCCATTGGGTTTACCGGGCTCACTGCTAATCAGCGTATTGATCCCCAAACCGCCCACAAAATCTCTGTTCGGCCAAATGCTCTCCACTACGATAGTGCCGGGTTGAACACCATCAAATTCCTGAGTTCGTAGCGATATCTCGCCTAAATCATTGCCTATTGTCGCGATCTGACCATCAATGAGTCCATATCGTGACAAGTCTTCCGCATGGATTTTTATCGCCGGATGCTTTTCCATACGCCGACTGGAAGGCGTCTCGGTAAAGCTGGTATTTAAAAATTGTCTTGCCGGAGCTGCAACCAATCTCAATGGCATTGCTTCACTGGGCATATCCGTCACGGCCCAATGGTCTGGAAATTTTGGTATGCCCTCGACGTTAGGACCCACCCTTTTCCAGTCAGGTGAAAAATGAAATTTTCCATCCGGAGTTCCAAAACCATTGAGAAAATTAGCGTCTTCAAATGTATCCGGAGCACAGTCATGACCGCCGGATTCAACCATCGAATCAAAATCAGGTAATTCGGAGGCTTTGAGCATATCGTCGATCAGTTCGCGCTCGGTGATGCGGAAACCGACATGATCTAAATCGAGTCGCTCTGCTAATGCTCTTAATACATCATGATTACTTTTGCATTGGCCAGGTACATCAATTAACCGACGACCTATTTGCAAATGCGTGTGACCACCCGCCGTGTAAATATCATCATGTTCTAGAAACATAGTGGCCGGTAAAACGATATCGGCATACTCCGCTGTTTCTGTTAAAAATTGCTCGTGTACAACTGTAAATAGATCTTCTCTAGCGAGACCATCCAGCACCCTGCGAGTATCGGGTGCGACAACAGCAGGATTTGTATTTTGAATAAACAGCGCTTTGATAGGCGGCCCATCTTGTAAATCCGACGTATTACCGAGCAAAGCATATCCAATCCGAGATTGGTCAATAACACGGGTATTGCACGGTATATCGGTACCTTGTATTCGCGCTCGATCCAACTTGTAGATATCGGCGTTACTATGCAGTGCTCCGCCTCCTTCAAATTGCCACGCACCCGTGACTGCCGGCAAGCAACTGACGGCATGCATGTTGACAGCGCCATTCCTCGAACGCGACAGTCCATAACCGATACGAAGAAAGCTGTTTTTACTCTCACCGTACATTCGTGCAAATTGAATAATCTCATCAACCGACAAACCCGTTATTTTCGCGGCCCATTCCGGTGTTCTTGTTGACAGGTGTTCGCGCAATTCATCCGGTTTGTCCGTGTATTTACGCATGTACTGCTCATCAGCCATTCCCTCTTCGAACAAAACATGCATCACAGCGCACGCCAGAGCACCGTCAGTACCCGGCTTTAACATCAAGTGCAAATCAGCCTTATCAGCTGTTTTAGTGCGGTAGGGATCAATAACGATGAACTTAGCGCCGTTATGCCGTTTTGCCTGTGAGACGTGATGCATCACGTTGACTTGAGTGCTTACAGGATTTCCACCCCACACCACAATCAAATCACTTTTATGCATCAATCGGGCATCGCCGCCCTGCTTCTTTCCGGTTCCGGCTTTAAATCCTGCATCTGATAGTGCGGTACAAAACGTGGAATGCTGGCGCGATGTCTGGAACGCGCGACGAAATCGGTCGAGCCCATCCCGTTGAACCAGGCCCATCGTGCCTGCATAGTGATAGGGCCACAGTGCTTCGCTACCGAACTCATCACGAACCGACACAAACTTTTCGGTGATCGTAGAGAGCGCCTCCTCCCAGCTAATCGGTTCAAAGTGAGTGGGTTGACCCTGCCGCGTTGCACTTTTTGCCGTCACGCGCTTCATGGGCGTCATTAGCCGATCGGGGTGATGCACTCTTTCTGAATAGCGCGAAACCTTCGCGCAAATTACACCCTGTGTATAGCTGTGATCTTTAGCGCCATACACTTTACCGATCGTAGAGCTATCAAGCACCTCAACATCTAACGCACAAACACTAGGACAGTCATGCGGACAAACCGAGCGCTTGCGAATTTGTGAAGTCATATCAGATGCATTCAGTCTTGTACGCTAGAGCGTAACGATGAGCTAGGGCCGATAACAGAGTCGATGCCAGAGCCGGCACTAGCGTCGCAGAAGTAGTGCCGAACGCAATACTGACTCCGGCAATAAACCGGCTTCGATCACCCAAGACTATCAAACTTGAACCCCGAGGATTCAACTAATCACTCCAGACTTTCTAACGAGGATCACGCTACGCGCTATCGCTCACCAATCAAAAAGTCATAGTCGGGAAAACCTGTGTTCCCAAGCAACAAATTGGCATCACCACTCAGGGTGTCTGGATCAGACGAAAAGTCTTGTGGAATCGTATACATAGCGGCGTTATTTACATCAAGTAAGAAGCCATTAGAGGCCTGTCGAAAATCAGCGGTGAACCGACTGATTGCTCGAAATAGAACGTGGTCGCCACTTGCGGAAAATGATGTTGCGTTGCTAGTGAGAGTTGCGGGAACTGATGTGTATTCACAATCACTCGGGTCTATGATGTTGCCATTCTCGTCCTGTACAAAACACGCTCTTAAAGATCGGTTAAGCGAAATAAACTGCCCAGTGGACTGATTGTAAAAGGTATACCCCTGTTCTAACTCATTAGTATCAGTGCTGGCGAAAAAAACCAACTGCGAACCATCGCGATTGACCGTTAAGCCGTCTCCGTTATCCAGATTTTCTACGACTACTGAAAGAGGTTCTCTCGTCGAGGTTCTATTGACGAACGTAGCAAAATCGACAATGGGTCCGACGCCTTCATTGATAATTGATGCGGTCGGAACATGGGCGTATTGGGTTGTGCTATCAGGAGACAACACGTAGTCGTAATCCGGGACACATGACACTTTCTGTGTATCACGGCAACCTCGTTCATCAGGTGCCGACCCCAGAACACTCCAAGAGCCGCTTGATGTATCCCAAAGTACACCGCCGACCTGACGAATCACGTTACCCCTATCGTCGCTGCCTTCCCACCACTGCTGTGATAACAACAATGATCCGTTATCACTGAAGTCACCATTTTGAAAAGTCGTTGCTAGCAATCTAGGAGCAAGATCAATCTCATTAACCGTCATTGAAACATCCGGGTAGGTCTTTAGATCCGCAGTATTGAATGTATACGCATGCAGTTCTGCACTCGCTGATAGAAAAGGCGTGCCGTCCCCTGCCTCGTATGTGCCGATTAACGCCACCGAACCATCCGCAGATACAAGAGGTCTTGCGGAGTAGCATCTTCCTGTAGGAATGATTCCCGACATATCAGTGGGTTCAATACCCTGAGCAGAGGCATAAGACAAATCACCGCAACCCACTGCAAGTACAGCAACAGGGGTATTGTCGGCATCGAACAGCACACGGGTATCTTCGGACATATCCGTGAACATCCAGCTCGCCTCGCCTGACTGCGTGTCCATCCGGATAATGCCGCTGACATTTCCGCCGTTATCTTCGACGTTGACAATGACGCTTTCACCATCTCGCGCCATGATGCCCGAGTAAGCTCTATCCAAACCCGCAGCCGATATCATGGGATCCAGATCGATGCTGAGCACTCGCGTAAATGGCACATCGCCCTGAAAAGCAGGCACTTGAACAAACGCGGATGCGCCCGGGTCGAGCGTGTCATCAGACAGCACCGCATTGTTGGATTCACTGCCGCCGCAACCCGAAATAACCCCTAGCAATAAAGACGAAATAACTACCCGCAACTGATTCATCAGATTCAAACTTCCCAGCAATTAACGTTTCACAGCAGGAGAATAGGAGACGCAACATTCTCTGCAAATATCATTTAACCCTTACCTATCAATTTCCGTGCAATCCTCGAAATATTCACCGAAAAACGTTTAAAGGCGCCCGGCAGGGTAATATCTAGAAACAATGCGAAAACCTAGGACTAAGTCAGTTTCAGCGCAGGAGATCATTGCGTGAAAGCCCCTGAATTCAATATCGATTTACAGCAGTTCGCTAACGATCCGTATCCATCACTGCAAGCGATGCGCAAACAGGCTCCGATTTGTTACGTACCTCAGCTGGATGCAACCTTATTGACGAAAAGGGACGATATTTTTGTCTGTGAAAAGAACGTATCCGTTTTCTCCTCAGATCAACCCGGCGGCTTAATGACCCGGTTAATGGGTCAAAACATGATGCGCAAGGATGGGGAAGCCCATCTCAAAGAACGTCGGGACATTCTTCCCTCCGTTTCTCCACGAACGGTCAAGGAAATATGGAAACAACAATTCGAGGAGGACACTCGCCAGTTGTTGGACACTGCGGCTCTAAATTCCGGGAGTTTCGATATTGTCAGCGACTACGCCATGCCGGTTTCTGCACACGCGCTTCGTCACATCACAGGTCTGACAAATCTTAGTACTGTGCAGATGGACGCTGTGTCACAGGGCATGATTGATGGCATCGCAAACTACACCGGTGATGCCGCTACCGAACAACGCTGCGTCGACGCCACAAAGCTTATCGATGACAGTATTGATGAGATGCTGGAGCCGCTAAGGCGCGAACCTAACTCTTCCCTATTGAGTGTTCTAAGCCGGGGAAATCAGCCTATGGAAAGCATACGAGCGAACATAAAATTAGCCATTAGCGGCGGACAGAACGAACCCCGAGATGCGATTGCAGGTACCGTATGGGCATTGTTATCACATCCCGAGCAACTCGATAACATCAAGCAAGGCAATGCCACATGGTTGCAAGCCTTCGAGGAATACTCCCGCTGGAATTCCCCCATCGGTATGTCACCGCGACGAATAGCGAAAACGTTTTCTTATAACGATATCGATTTCACTAACGATAGCCGGGCATTTCTTATGTTCAGTAGCGGTAATCGAGACGAATCGGTTTTTAACGATTCTGATAAGTTCGATATTACCCGCGATACAGCAAAAGCCATCAGTTTCGGTGCCGGGCCGCATTTCTGCGCAGGTGCTGCGGCATCTCGAACGTTGATTGCGGAGGTTGCGCTACCGATGTTGTTCGATCATTTTCCAGATATTCAACTTGCAGGCGACGTTTCGATGGTTGGATGGGCGTTTAGGGGGCCATTGTCGGTGCAGGTAAGTACACGCTAAAGAATAAACGCAGCCGACAAACAGCGAATACTTCTGGCATTCGATTCAACCAGAATAAGTATCTACAAAAGCTGCATCGCTGAGTTAAATTGCGATATCCATGTCCATATCAAAGGCTTCTCCAACCTCCTCTCCAAGTGCAGAGAGCGTTTCCTCTTCTCCAGCAACAAAGTCATCTAAGGAAATTTTAGAAAACACCATGGTGTTTTTGGCGTAGTACTTTGCAAGCCGGACGCTGACCCAAGGATAAGCCAACCCGAGCGTAGCAATCAATACTAATAAATTAGTCAAAAATATCCAATAAAGCGGCCATGTTCTAACCGAAGATTGAAACGTAATTTTCTCAGCCAAATTTGCGGCGCCATAAAAGTAGCCGCGCATGCTTGCACGAAAATTTGCATAGCCAATCAGAGCAATGAAAAAAGGTATCGCCACAATAACTAATACATCGATCAGCTCGATATTTCTGAAATAGTGCTGTATAGCGCTAATAAAGTCGTCTGAAGTTATTCCAACATCAAAAGGCATTTCAATAATGTCCCCGGTCACGAAGATGATGAGAACAAACAAAAAGGCTAACTGCGCAAGCAACGCGTAAATAGCAAGAATGCCAATCGATATACCCAGCATGTAAATCCGATAGGTGCGACCCGTAAGATACTTGGCCGAGAATTTCGAAGCGCCGTATCGATGTCCGTTCATGCTGTAGTTCATCATCATTTTTTTCACCCACGGCAACACGGGGTAAAACAATAACGTACCGGCAGCAACAAGCCACGCAATGATTCTTTCAGGGACAAGCCCTAAAGCGAGAGCACAGGCACTCCCTAACGCCACGATAACTAAAATAGCCGCGCCTGGCGCGAGAATCCAAATTCCATACAATGGCAATAATTTTTGTTGAAATCCAAAACGCAGGTTTCTAAAACTACTCATTCGCGCATTGAACCGGAGAGATCGCCAAACAACCCAAGGAGCTAAAATGACGAGCACCGAAAAAAAGACCAATCCAACGAGATAATTAAAGCTACTGGCCACAGTAACAATAATGAATGCTATTACGGCAATAACTCGCCCTTTAAATATCTGGATAGGGCTGGCAAGATAATCAAAGTTGTTGTTATCAATATAGGTATTGCCATAAAAATAACGTTTAGTGCGAACCTTCGCCCAAGGTGAGTAGATGAAAAAATAAGAATGCAGAGTACAACATTGACGATCCAGATCGGAAAGTACTCTCTCGCACTTCCTCTGAACTCAACCGGATACCAAACGGCACGACGCTCCTCTAACAGATCTCGATCGTGGGTCGCATCAGCTTGTTCCGAACCGGACACAGGAGTTCTCCTCTTAACAAATTACGTCTTTCCTGCGCGGCTTTCGATCTTTTGAAAACACCCTTGAGCGCGATTAAAGTCGGTTAAGTAACCAGAACTCTCTGTTTTGCAACTCTTCTGCCATATCGAGTTGGGCAGAGTCCAATTCCGGATGAAATAGCAACGCTGCCCGGTGCAAGCACTTTTGAAAAGCTACTGTAGCCCTTTTCGAAACTCTTCTGATCTTTGCCTGGCTATCTGTGCCCTTTCCCGGGTTGCAGGATGACTAGAGAAGTAGGTGCTGGCGCTCTCTTCATTTTCTTTAGCGTCACTCTCATCATTATTATTCGTTTTAGAATCTTTCGTTGAGCTGCCTATGGGGCTCGTTTTTCTAAAATGAGCTTCCATCTTGAGCAGAATATTAGCTAGATGAATCGGGTCTTTATTCAATAAGACCATATTACGCAGCGCATAATCATCAGCTTCTGTTTCCGCATTTCGAGAGTAATTACTATTGGCTAGAAATATCGGTATTCCGGTTATGATTTCGCCTAAGCCACTAATATCTCCCAGTGCTAAGGAAACGATAATTGTGATCGTTGATGCACGAATGGTCTGCTGCATTCCATGCCGTTCGAGCACGTGCCCAATTTCATGCAGTAAAACGGCATCTACCTCATCAGTGTCCGTGCTGATCTTTACCAGAGCATCCGTGATGATGATATCTCCACCGGGTAATGCAAATGCATTGGGTGTATTTTCCATACTTCGAAAATGCAGAGTAAAAGGGAACCCTTGATCGCCCAATTGTTCAGTCATTGCAGTAAAGCGTTGCGAAATGACGGCTTTTTCATCAGTAGTCAATTCGGAAGGATCTAAAAGCACTCTATCTAGAATGTTAAGCGATCCGTCAGATACTGTTTGATGCGCCGATACCGGCATGGTAAAAGCGATTTTCTTCGACATATAGGGCAAACCCCATATCGAAAAGCTACCAACAAGCGCAACACTTGCGACGCAGGCTATCGCTGCCCACTTCCAGCTTCGTTCAAAACCATGAATGAGATGACTAAAGCGCCCTTCCCTCGATTCTGAGTTGGAGAGAGCGCCAGATTGCCTAGCTAGCTGAAATAGTTCATCAACTGCATCATTATCCAAAGTCTCGAGTACGGATCCATCAGGCCAACTTACTTTGCGTGACGTTCTACCGATTCGATCGCTATAGGAAAGATCGGATAAAGACGACTCACGTACAACGACTCCGTCCACGAGTAACGTCGCCTTATCGCTCTCGACGCTTAGCGAACCCGCCACACGTCGAGAACTCCCAGATTCGAACCAATCCCCTTGAATATTCACAATATATGTTTATCGACGTTAGATCGCTATATCCATGTCCATATCGAAGGCTTCACCCAGTTCCTCTCCTAGCGCAGACATAGCTTCCTGCTCTCCAGCTACAAAATCATCGAGCGAACCCTGCGAAATCACCGTTGTGTTCCGGGCGAAATATTTTGCAAGCCTGACACTTGCCCACGGGTATGCCAACCCCAGAGTGACTATCAATACGACATAGTTACCCAGCATTACCCAAAACAGAGGCCACGTTTTGGCAGACGATTGAAACGTGATTTTATCGGTCAGTTTTGCGCTGCCATAGTAGTAGCTCCTCATCGTTGCACGAAAATAGGCAAAGCCCGTAAGGAACACAAAAAACATCACCACAAAAGGTATTAATGAACCCAACGGCGCAAGAACAGCCGGCAATTGCTGGTCATAGTTTTTGATGTCATTAAACGATATTCCAAAATTGCCTGTAACTAGATAAATGACAAGGAATAACACGACAACAAAAAACAGTATAACTACCGCAAACGCTAGAATCCCTACAAGTACTGCAAGTAAATAGATCCAGTAGGTGCGGCCGGTACGATACTTAGCCGCAAACTTCGACGCTCCGTATCGATACCCGTTCACGGTGTAGTTCATCAACATTTTTTTCACCCAAGGCCACGAGAGGTAGAAAAACAATGTACCTACACCGATCAATGTAGCGGCCATCTCCTCCGATATAAGACCCAAAGCCGTGGCAGCACCCACTGCCACGATGATTAAAAATACCGTGGCTGGGGCGGCAATCAAAATGCCATACAGTGGCAACAACTTTCGCTGAAACCCGAAACGTAGGTTTCTAAAGCTACTCATGCGCGCATTAAAGCGTAAAGATCTCCAAATAACCCAAGGGGTCGCTATCGCTAGCAATAAAAAGATGACTATCCCTAAGATGGGATTCAACGCACCGGCGAAAGTAGCTATTAGAAGGGCCACGACTGCAATAAGACGCCCTTTAAATATTTGCATAGGAGTCGCCAGATAGTCAAAGCTGTTGTTATCTATAAACGTATTGCCATAAAAATAGCGTTTGGTTCGCACCTTCGCCCAGGGCGAGTAGATATACAGCGTTATGATACAAAGAAGGATATTGACGATCCATATAGGGAAATACTCCCTGGCGCTACCTCTAAACTCCACTGGATAGCGAACTGAACGACTTTCGCCGGCTAGATCTTGGTGCACAGCAAGATCAGTTTGTAAGTCATCGGACATGAAAATCCCCACTTAATGAATGACAACTTTCCAGCAGAGCGGTGTCCGTACCTACGAAACCGCCAAGCGGTGCCAGAAAGAACCGTTGGGCGGGCGCAACTACCAGAGTTGCAAATCTTTATTTTCAGTAGTCTGGAATAGCCCATTTCCAAATGAAATACAAGGGCTTGCCATTCAACTCACTGGGAACCCATCAGAATTATGGAGCCATGTGAATCGGAGCATTCGAACACACGAAATAGCACTTTTCTTGCTTTCTCCTGTCTAAATGACGTTCTATTTTGCTCGGAATAACGGTTTCACGCCGCTGAAGCGGCGTTTTCGAGGCAGCGCGATCACCTCGGGAACAAAGATCTGACAGGCCGGAACATAAAGAGCCATCGATTCCGGCTATCATAGTAATGATCTAAATTGACGATTTCTTGAGAAATCAAGACCACTCTAAGCGTAATTCACTGACAAACCATTGAGAAAATGCTTTTATGAATATCCATGAGTACCAGGCTAAAGCGCTGCTGAAAAAGTTCGGCGCTCCCGTCTCAGACGGCGCAGCCATCCTTTCTGCTGATGAAATTCCCGCTGCCGTGTCAGCCCTGCCCGGTCCGGTTTACGTGGTAAAAAGCCAAATCCACGCGGGTGGACGTGGTAAAGGCACCTTCAAGGAACTCGGTAGCGATGGCAAAGGTGGCGTCCGCGTTTGTTTCTCTCCAGAGGAAGCTATTAGTAATGCTCAGGAGATGTTCGGTAAAACGCTGGTCACCCAACAAACGGGTCCAGACGGAAAACAAGTCAACCGTCTGTATATCGAAGACGGTGCCGACATTGATCAGGAATTATATCTCTCCATTCTGGTTGATCGTGAAAACAGCAAAGTCTCGTTTGTCGCCTCCACTGAAGGCGGCATGGACATCGAGACTGTGGCGCATGACACGCCTGAAAAAATCCATACCATCGCCATCGACCCGCTAGCCGGCATCACTGATAGCGATGTAGAAAAACTCAATGCGGCGTTTGAACTGACTGGAGCTGCGGCGACTGACGGTCAAACACTGTTTCCATTGCTCTACAACGCTTTTGTCGAAACTGACATGAGCCTGTTGGAAATTAATCCGCTGGTCACTTTAAAAGACGGTCACCTGAAAGTTCTCGACGCTAAGGTTTCTTTTGATGGCAACGCATTGTTCCGCCACCCGGATATCGCAGAACTTCGAGATGAAACCGAAGAAGACGAAAAAGAAATTGAAGCTTCTAAATACGACCTCGCTTATATCGCGCTGGACGGCGATATCGGTTGTATGGTCAACGGTGCCGGACTTGCAATGGCCACCATGGACATCATCAAGTTGTACGGAGCCTCGCCTGCCAACTTTTTAGACGTAGGGGGCGGTGCTACTACTGAAAAGGTAACAGCAGCGTTCAAGATCATCACCTCTGATCCGAACGTCAAAGGCATTCTCGTTAATATTTTCGGCGGCATCATGCGCTGTGACGTTATCGCAGAAGGTGTTGTTACAGCCGTTAAAGAAGTCGGCCTGGAAGTGCCATTGGTTGTTCGCTTGGAAGGCACCAAAGTGCAAGAAGGCAAAGACATCATCAACTCTAGCGGTCTTAATGTCATCGCAGCAGACGATCTGGACGATGCCGCTCAAAAAGTGGTCAAGGCGGTAAAAGGATAAGCAATCATGTCAATACTGATTAATAAAGATACCAAAATACTTGTCCAGGGCTTGACGGGCAAAACCGGCACCTTCCACACCGAACAGGCTCTTGCCTACCACGGTACAAAAATGGTCGGCGGCATCCACCCCAAAAAAGGTGGAAGCACATGGACAGCAGGTACCGGTGATGCAGCAGGCACCGATCTACCGATCTTTGCGACAGTCAAAGAAGGTAAGGAAGCAACAGGCGCTGATGCCTCCGTTGTGTATGTACCACCAGCAGGTGCGGCTGGCGCTATTGTTGAAGCCATCGATGCTGAAATACCTTTGATTATCTGTATTACTGAAGGTGTTCCGGTTCGCGACATGGTGGAAGTTAAAGCACGACTGCTCGATTCAAACTCTCGATTGGTCGGACCAAACTGCCCTGGTATTCTCACACCCGATGCCTGCAAAATCGGCATCATGCCTGGCAGCATTTTTAAGAACGGTAGCGTCGGCGTAGTCTCTCGCTCTGGAACACTCACTTATGAGGCTGTCTTCCAAACAACTCAGGCAGGCTTAGGTCAGACAACTGCCGTGGGTATCGGTGGTGATCCTGTTAAAGGTACTGAGTTCATTGACGTGCTTGATCTGTTCCTTGATGACGACGATACAAAATCCATCATTATGATTGGTGAGATCGGTGGCTCCGCAGAAGAAGAAGCTGCTGAGTGGCTAACAGAGCAAGCCAAAAACGGTAGAAGCAAACCTATGGCAGGCTTTATTGCTGGTCGAACAGCGCCTCCGGGACGCACAATGGGTCACGCAGGTGCAGTAATCTCAGGCGGTAAAGGCGGAGCAGACGATAAAACGGCTGCGATGGAAGCTGCCGGCATCGTCGTATCTCCCTCTCCTGCAAAGCTGGGTGAGACACTGCTAAAAGCCATCGGATAAATTAGACGGCAATAAAAAAGGGGTAGCGAGTCTGTATGATCGCTACCCCTTTTTTGTGCGCGTACCCTTCAATCAGGACGCGACTGATTGCTCCACACTGCGCGATACACGACACGCTGCAAACTTAAACTCCGGTATTTTTCCGTACGGATCCAGAACCGGGTTGGTCAACGTGTTGGCAGCAGCTTCTACGTAGGCGAACGGCACAAAAACCATATCCTCGGCCACTGCTCGATCTGCGCGAGCCATGATGCTGATCGATCCTCGACGGGTCTGCACGGTCATCATGTCGCCTGGCGTAAGACCTAAACGACGCAGGGTTTTCGGATGCAACGAGGCGTTAGCTTCCGGCTCAGCCCAATCGAGTACCGACGCACGACGCGTCATAGAGCCTGTGTGCCAATGCTCTAACTGCCGGCCTGTGGTTAGGATCATCGGGTATTCAGCATCAGGTGTCTCAGCTGGCGGTGTCACATTGGCTGGCGTAAATCGCGCACGTCCTTCTGGTCTCGGAAATCCGTCGCCAAATACGATCGGTTGCCCGGGATCTTCGGGTGATAAAGACGGATAAGTCACGGCGGTAGACTCCAGGCGTTCCCAAGTGATGTTGTTAAGGGAATTCATAGACATCTTCATTTCCGCAAACACCTCCTTCGGATGCGTGTAAGACCAATCCAGACCAATCCTTTTCGCTAACTCGACCGTTATCCACCAGTCTTCCTGAGCCTCGCCAGGGGGGGCTACAGCAGGCCTACCCATCTGAACCTGGCGGTTAGTGTTGGTCACCGTACCGGTTTTTTCGGCCCAGGCTGAGGAAGGCAAAATGACATCGGCATAGTTAGCAGTTTCGGTCAGGAAGATATCCTGAACGACGAGATGTTTAAGCTTAGCCAAAGCATCACGCGCATGATCAACATCCGGATCGGACATAGCCGGATTTTCTCCTAGCACATACATACCTTGGATATGATCAGCATGCACCGCATCCATGATTTCAACCACCGTCAGTCCTTTCTGGCTCGCGATATTGTCTGACCCCCAGATACCGTGAAAAGCCGAACGCACACCGTCATCTTCAACCGATTGATAGTCGGGTAGGAACATCGGTATAAGACCGGCATCAGACGCACCTTGAACATTGTTTTGCCCACGCAATGGATGCAAGCCTGACCCCGAACGACCCACCTGCCCCGTCATCAATGCAAGAGAAATCAAACATCGGGAATTATCGGTACCGTGGATATGCTGCGACACACCCATGCCCCAGAAAATCATCGCAGCTTTAGCGTTTGCAAACGTACGAGCAACGTCACGCAATACAGATTCTTCAATGCCACAAAGCTCAGACATTTTCGCAACCGGGAAACCTGCAAGGTGCTCTTTCATAGCCTCCCAGTTTTCCGTAAAGCCTTCAATGTACTGTTTGTCGTATAGCTCTTCTTCAACAATGACATTCATAATGGCATTGAGCATGGCTACATCGGTGCCCGGGCGAAATTGCAACATATGCGATGAATGACGCTTCAAGCCCTGCCCTCGCGGATCCATCACGATAAGTTTTCCACCGCGTTTGGCGAACTGTTTGAAGTAGGTAGCCGCTACCGGATGGTTCTCTGTTGGATTAGCACCGATAACAATGGCAACGTCCGCGTTTTCAATTTCATTAAACGTTGCGGTCACTGCACCAGAGCCGACGTTTTCCAACAAAGCCGCTACCGATGATGCATGACACAGTCGCGTGCAATGATCCACGTTGTTGTGACCAAACCCTTGGCGAATAAATTTCTGAAATAGATAGGCTTCTTCGTTCGAACATTTCGCTGAACCAAAGCCTGCAACACGTTCGCCAGTATCACTTCGCAGTGCTTTAAATCCGTTCGCCGCTACGTCCAATGCCTCATCCCAGCTAGCTTCACGGAAGTGCGTTAAAGGGTTGGCCGGGTCGACATTCAAACCTTTAGCAGGAGCATCATCACGTCTTATCAGTGGTTTGGTCAGTCTATGCGGGTGGGCAATGTAATCAAATCCAAATCGACCCTTAACGCACAGGCGATTCTCATTTGATGGCCCTGAAATGCCATCGACCCACAGTATTTTTTCTTCCTTTACTTTAAAAGAAAGCTGACATCCAACGCCACAGTAAGGACAGACGCTTTTAACTTCTCTATCAAAATCCTGGCTATCACCCACGCCCTTCTCATTGAGCACAGTCGCAGGCATCAGCGCACCTGTTGGACATGCCTGCACACATTCACCGCAGGCGACACACGTTGAAGCCCCCATAGGGTCATCAAAGTCAAACGTGATTTTGGCATCATGCCCGCGACCGGACATACCGATAACATCGTTGACTTGCACCTCACGACAGGCCCTGACACAGAGATTGCAATGGATACAGGCATCAAGATTGACGCTCATTGCCAGATGCGATGCATCTAATAACGGTACTCGCTGTTTCTCAATCGACGGGAAACGACTGACTTTAATATCCTGCATCTTAGCCATATCCCAGAAGTGAGATGACTGATCATGTGCTTGATCTTGTTCAGGCTGATCGGCTAGCAATAGTTCGACGATCATCTTACGCGCGGCCACCGAACGTGCATCTCTTGTATTAACAACCATGCCTTCGGTCGGTGTACGGATACACGATGCGGCCAACGTTCTTTCGCCTTCAATCTCAACCATGCAAGCACGGCAGTTACCATCGGAGCGATAGCCGTCGGAGTCTTTATGGCAAAGATGCGGAATCAACGTACCTTGGCGTTTGGCGATTTCCCATAAGGACTCATCGACCTTGGCACTGACTTCGACACCATCTAATGTAAATGTGACTGTATCGCTCATCGTCTAAACCTCGTCAGCAAAGTGCTTAATGGTGAGTCGGATCGGGTTGGGTGCCGCTTGCCCCAATCCGCAGATGGAAGCATCGACCATGACCGTGCATAGCTCCTCCAACAACGGCTTGTCCCAAGTGTCTTTTTCCATCAATTTCACCGCCTTCTCACAACCGACTCGACAAGGTGTGCACTGTCCACAGCTTTCATCTTCAAAGAAGCGCAACATGTTCAACGCCGCACCTTTCGCACTGTCCTTATCAGACAGAACGACGATAGCCGCAGAGCCAATAAACGAGCCCAGCGGTTGTAGTGTGTCGAAATCCATGGGTACATCATTGATAGATGCAGGTAGTAGCCCTGCCGAAGGGCCACCAGGCTGGTAGGCCTTAAACGTATGACCGTCCAGCATTCCACCACAGGCATCGATAAGATCAGTGATGGTTGAACCTGCCGGTAGTAAATGCACGCCTGGGTTCTTAACGCGCCCAGAAATAGAATATGAACGCAGACCGATGCGACCGTTCTTTTCAGTGCTGTTCAGCACCTCAGGGCCTTCACGGCATATACGCGTGACCCAATATAAGGTTTCGACGTTGTGCACTAACGTCGGCTGATCAAAAATACCTTTCTGTGCAACAAACGGAGGACGATGCCGAGGAATGCCGCGCTTGCCTTCAATAGATTCAATCATGGCGCTTTCTTCACCGCAAATATAAGCACCGGCACCTCGGCGTAAGTCGATGTAGCCCGCTGGCACAATGCCATTGGATTCCAACGCAGCAATTTCTTCATGAAGAATATGCAGTACTGCTGGATATTCATCACGCATATAAATAAAGCACTTATCAGCGTCAACCGCCCAAGCTGCGATCAACATGCCTTCTAAAAACAGATGCGGCGTGCGCTCCAGATAGTAGCGATCCTTGAAAGTACCCGGCTCACCTTCATCGCCATTGACGGCCAAATAGCGCGGCCCCTCTTCAGCACGAACAAAAGACCACTTTTTGCCGGAGGGAAAACCCGCTCCACCTAATCCACGTAGCCCGGACGCCAGTACTTTGTCCTGAACCTCATCGGGAGTCAGCGACCCACCCCGTAGCGACTCAAGCTCCTTGTAGCCACCATCGTTTGAATATTGAGAAAAGGTTTGATAGTCAGGTATGTGTGCGTGCGTATCACCATTCTCAATGGCAGCGTCGACCAGCGCGGTGGTTGCATGATCGATGTGATGATGGCCCAGCTCAAGAACCGGAGCGGTATCGCATCTTCCCATACAAGGCGCACGGACGACTCGAACAGAATTCGGGTCCAGCCCGTCTTTGAGTTCAGCCATCAAGCGCTGCGCACCAGCCATTTCGCACGCCAGAGAATCGCAGACACGAATGGTTAACGCCGGAGGAGGTGTTTCGCCCTCGTCTACGACGTCGAAGTGGGCATAGAAAGTCGCAACTTCATAAACCTCGGCCTGCGAAAGACGCATCTCTTCGCCTAAGGCTCGCATGTGCGCAATCGACAGATGGCCGAAGCGATCCTGAATCAGGTGCAGGTGTTCTATCAGGAGATCAGCACGACGCTCTTTGTCCCCCAGCAGTTCACGAACATCCTGCAGTGCAGCGTCGTCTAGCTGCCGACCTTTCGGCGTAGAGCGCCCTTTACCACGACCCGACTTCCAGACACCAAACGCGTTGCCCGACGATGCCATAACACCTCTCCAAAACAAGTAGGCGTAATAGAGCCTATTTTCACCATAAATACAAATCGTATTTATGGATTGTGTGATTTGTTTTAGCTATCATGAGATTTCATTGCATCACGTAAAGCATCGATCGTGGGCAAGGACCGATCCAGGTGAAGAGTGGCTAAACCGATCTGGTGCTGAACCACGGGCCCATTCAGCTTCAAGGCGGTCGTATTTTTATCCAGATGAAGGCTGGCGACCAATTTAGCCGGCGCAATGGTGGCTGCAGAGCCATTGGTCACCTGTGCCAAGGCGGCGGTAAACGCATTGGTCTCCATCACAGGCTCAGGCTGAACGCCTGCTTGAGAAAAAACATCATCCACTATCTGCCTGAAATGCATATCTTTGCTGAGCAGACAAAGAGGAACATCGGCAGCTTCTGACCAGCTTATGGCACCGGATTTCCCGGGCAACAAGGTAGTCGGGGACAATAAAACGTAACTCTCCGCGTAAATTGGCTCGAATTTAACCGGTGTTGCCTCGTGTTCATCACCATAGGTAATGCCTGCATCCAATGAGTAGTCGAGGAGTTTGCGTGCAATATCGGACGATGTCAGAGATTGAAGCTGTATCGCCAGCGCTGGATAGCGGGTTCTCAATAGGGTCGATACATCGGCAGCATAGGTTAAAGCGGTAGGCACCACGCCGATAGTCAATGAACCGCGCAGTGTGCCTTGGGAAATTTCCATTTCCTGTCGCAAGCCTTCCGCGTCCGCGACTATGCGAGAGGCCCATTTAAGAACCAACTCGCCCTCTTGGGTAAAACCGAGGAATTTGTTGCCGCGTCTGACAATAGACACGCCCAGTCCTTCTTCTAAAAGCCTGATGCGTGCCGAGAATGCCGGTTGGGAAATACCGCAATCCGCGGCCGCATGGGTGAAATGGCGCTTTTGGGCGAGCACCAACAACAATTGTAAATCGCGAATTTCCGGGTAGCTATCCATCCTGGAAGTGTCAGCTACCTAAATTGTTCATTATTTAGAAAGAGCTTCGTCATTAATCTGCTCTACTCAAAATCGTAGAAGATAATGCCTACTCATTATCCCACTGTACGTTTTCACCAGCATCCCGAGCTGCTTCCAACAGACTGATCAACGGGCCAGCCCGCGTTTGCAGCGCAACGGGGGGTGGCTCATCGTCCGAGGGAATGCCATTGGCAGCGCTCTTATCATCCCCGGAGCCATCTTCGGTCAACTTACCCAGCCCTTCGTGTAAAGTCTGAAGCGCTTGAGGAATATCAGCAGCCAACAGAGCACCGGGCACGTTGCCACTCTGCCCCATCAGTTTCAGCAGAGAAACAGCAGGTTCGCCAAACAGTGTGATGTCGGAGTATGCGCTTGTCTTAAACGTTACCAGCACAATAACCTCTATATAGAATTCAATTGAATGGCCGACTTTAACACACACATTTTGGGCGCTACTGTCGTTGTTAGTCTGGGAGCGACGTGCTGTACCAAATTGCTGGATCTGGGAATCAGCGATGGCCTGATGCTGACAATGGTCGGAGTGGTAGGAGGAATTCTTCCCGATATTGACCTCAAACAATCACAACCATCGAGAGTACTTTTTTCTTTACTTGGCATCGTGGCAGCCTTAGCCGGTCTGTTTGCCAACATTCCGGATTACAGCGCGTTCGAACTCTGGCTGGGCGCATTGCTCATTTATGCGTTTGTACGGTACCCCTTGTGGTGGCTTTTTCACACAACGACAACTCATCGAGGTGCTTTGCACTCGGTGGCAGCTGCACTGATGGTGGGGGTACTGATCGCAGCCGTTTCCTGGCAGTTTCTTGCCGTGTCGGCACTTCAGAGTTGGTTGCTGGGAATCTTCATGACAGCCGGTTATTTAATCCACCTGACACTGGATGAAATCTACAGCGTGGATTTCAGCGGCGTTAAGATACGGCGCTCATTCGGTAGCGCTTTGAAGCCAATGGATTTTGACAAGATCCCAGCCAGCTGCCTCATTCTGTTTATCACAGGGCTTGCATGGTTCTGGACAGCGCCTTACACGGAAGCCTGGAACGAATGGTTGTTTTATCACAGAGACTGGCAATCTCGACTGCTACCTGACTGGATACTGCAACGAGCTATCGCGCAGTAGTTTGCAACCTTGTCCGCGATGACGAATGCGCATCACGGCCAAGGCTGAATAACTGGGGTCAAGATTGTATTTTTAGGCGACTCAATACTTCAAAAGTGATTCCACCACGATCGATACCCTCGTCAATCTGGTATCGCTCGACTGCTCGCATAGTGCCTTGACCGATGAATCCATCGATCGGGCCCGGATCAAAACCTTTGTTCTTAAGAGCACGCTGCAACGATGTCACCAGCTCTCTTGTCATGTCCGCCTGACAGATAACTTGTTTCCACTCTATCTTGGCAGGTGAAGTTACGACCTGTGTATTGACCGTTTTGGTTCTTTCAGGAATCGTAATGCGTCGTTCTGATGCCGGTGAAAGTAAACGCTCAACCTGCACTGTCTGGTAACGAGCAGAAATAGGTGACGACTGAACAGAAGCAGCCTTACTGATCACTTCGCTAGCAACACTGACGTACTCAGCGGGCTTTTGCGTCATACACACTTCGCGTCCAGTGGCAATTGCACCTTGAGCCGCAGCTTCCCCTTTTGCCAGCCAGAAGAAATTTGCATCAGCTTCTTTGACTCGCTTGTTTACTGTTGTGTATTCAGCTTCTACAGTGTCCCGTTTCTCAGACGCTGGTCGAACTAATCTATCGACTTTAACGGTTTTGTATACAGCTGGAATGTTGATGGTTTTAGTCGTTGCAGAGGTGTCTAATACTGTTTTGGTCAATGTTTCATAACGTGCTGGCACTTCGACTAAGCAAAGTGTTTCACCCGTCGCATTGTCAACCTGATCTACAACACCACAGTTCTCCTGCCAAACACTTCGTGCAGGTTCAACAAGGACCGACTCAGTCTGAGTTCTATACACGGCAGGCACATCAACGACTTCACTCGATGCTTCCTTAACAACCACCTGCTCTTCAACTGTTTCGTACTCGGCAGGAATGATCGTGATGATTTCACTGGCAGGTTTTACCATTACCCGCTCTGCTTGAGTGCGGTACTTGGCAGGTTCGTAATACTCAACAAAACAATTACCCACATCGACCGCGTTGGTATCGACACCCGATTTAGCAATTTGCGCAACAGCGTCGGGACTTGCCGGCAATGTTCTATTACCTACCTTGGTTGTCCATGATTTGTCGGCCGCGAGCACTTCTACCCGTTTTGACTGCTTTTCAAATTGCGCAGCGGTTGCGTTTAATAGCTGCGCTGGTTCTTTGACGACTATGGTCTGGTTGACTGTTTCGTATTTCGCTTCAACCGTTTCAATTCGCTCTGATGCTTCTTGAACAACGATCTCTTCGGTGCGCGTTGTGAATTGCGCAGGCGTTATAACTTTCGCATAACACTCGCCCGGCTTTGCATCCGGCAAAATTTGAGTATTGTCGATTTGCTGAGCAGTTGCCGGCAATGTGACAAGCAGGCTGCCAAACATGCCGAGCATGGGCAAAGTTAATTTACGCACAATCAAGAACTCCACTGAATTCGTAGGCATCGTCTCACGGGTATATTACATTGTGGTACGAGCTTCAACTTATTTCAAATAATCCTATCTACACCTTAATAAAAGGCATAAAGACGACATTATGTTGACGTTTTTCTACGGTGAATTAAGCCAATATTGAAGATGAGAATAGTCAACATCCAGAACATTGCACCGCCACCTAACTTTACGGGTGAAGACATAATTTCAGTTTGATCAGTGTTCCCAGAATTATCCGTGTTATCACCGTTGTCAGTACCTGGATCGACAGGATCAGTAGTCACAGGCGTCATCGGATCAACAGGTTCTGGTGTCGTCGTTAGAGGCGTCAATGGTGCCGGATCATTGGCGTCCATCAAGCCATCGTTGTCAGTATCTTCGTCCAGCGGATTTGTACCGTTGGCAACTTCATCGCCATCACTCAACGTATCGCTATCTGTATCGGGGTTTGTCGCCGATGTTCCTAAGGCCGCCTCTTGACCATCTGCCAAGTTGTCACCGTCAGTATCAGCAGACAATGGATCACTGCCAGCCGACACTTCAAAACCGTCAGTCAGTGAATCGCTATCTGTATCTGGTAAGAGAGGGTCGGTACTGAGCGTGTTCATCTCAACACCATCAGCAAGACCGTCGCTATCACTATCAGGATTAAGTGGATCGCTACCGGCATCAACTTCGTCACCGTCCATAGCACCATCATCGTCGGTATCCGAAACGATAGGATTAGTATTGTGTTCTAACGTCTCTTCAAAATCGGTCAGACCATCATTATCCGAATCTTGATCGACGTTTAAATCAAGCGTTTCATGAGCGCTCGTTTCTGCACCGCCACCTCGTATAGTGTTACCTGAAATGACATGCCATGTGGATCCAACGACTGCAGCGCCACCACTGTGACGAGCAGTTCCTAATGGCTGAAGTGCTCGCCATTGATTGGTATTCACGTTATAGGCTTCAACTTCATCAAATGAATCTGCTTGCCCTGATCTTTCACCACCAGCAACGATGACTTCATCACCTGCACCGGCAGAGAATGTTCCTGCCCGAGGTGTTGGAATGTCTCGACCGGTTCGCCAGGTACCGGTGGCAAAATCGTAAACGTTTGTCGGCGCAACTGTATTGGCAAACACATCCGGTAACGCTGTAGCGCGCCCCCCTGCTGCCACTAACTGACCATCAACGATAGCAGCCACAAAATGATCTCGGGCATGAGGTGCGTCTGCTAACTCTGTCCAGGTACCCGTGTCAGGATCATAACGATCAAACCAAGCAACTGCTCCCCCATTGTGTCCATTTGTATTGCCACCAAGCACATAGATATCTCCTTGCCAAATGACAGCACCGGCGGCTCCCCGCAAACGGTTGGCTGGCATCTGACCGTCA
>CAZCKD010000034.1:0-21637 GCA_964498925.1 uncultured Granulosicoccaceae bacterium | reverse complement strand
CCACCGGAAATGATTTTGTTTAGTGCACAACTAAGCGATATGCCCGGTGATATGTTCGCCAGCTGTATGGAAGCGGACCCGCTGTTCGATGACATCAAGCTTGTACCAATGACGTACGTGACAGAGCAAATTCCTGATCTTTACCCGCACAAAAACCCACGAATTGCTTCCTTAATTACCAAGCCAGTAAAACGCTCTGAACTTGGCTCTATATTAGAGAGCGCAATGACTGGAACAAAGGCAGACAAGGAAGAAGAAGATTTACTCCTGACTGCTCGGCTCAATGCTTATGCCAAGCTCAACATTCTTGTTGTAGAAGACAACGCTGTAAACCAGGAAGTAGCTTTGGGTATGCTGGAGAAAATCGGCTTTAATGCAGATGTTGCTGATAACGGACAAGAAGGCATCGAAACACTGGACTCCGGAAATTTTGATCTCGTTCTTATGGATTGCCAAATGCCGGTTTTGGATGGATATGAAGCCACCAAAGCCATTCGCGAAGGTGAATCAAAAAACTCACAAGCTCGGATCCCTATTATTGCGTTAACTGCAAACGCGATGATTGGGGATTCAGAAAAATGCCTTGCGGCTGGTATGGATGATTATCTGGCGAAGCCTTTCGAAGAGCACATGCTTGAAGAAAAGATAGCCTTCTGGTTATCCACTCAAATTACAGAATTAATGAACGACCAAAACCCAGACAACATCGAAAACGCAGCGTAAGAAAACCACCGAGAAGCATTCCAATGTTTGATGAAGAAGAACTAAATGAAAGTGGTGAGTTCGATGATTACAAGTCTTCGAAAGCCGAGCAAGTCGGTGAAGGCAAAGAGTACACACTTTGCGCTGAAAGGTTGTCACGCAATAAAAGCCGCATGGAAAGACGGACCATGAAAAACCGACTTGGAGACAGACGCTCTAAGGTTCGTTTGGAGGCTGACGGCTCACCTCAACCCGACAGACGTCTAGCCAACCGCATCGCCAACGCAAAGGTTTATAAAAAGACAGGCTAAAAAGCCTGCCTTAAGTCTTATCAATCGCCTAACAGAATTTAATTTGCGGGCAAGATATCCGGCAGGAACGTCGTAATAACCGGGAAATTCCAGAGCAAGATTAAGCCAACAAGCTGTATAAGCACAAACGGCCAAATACCCCGGTAAATATCACCCGTAGTGACATTCGGTGGCGCTACCCCTCTGAGGTAGAACAGTGCAAAACCGAAAGGCGGTGTGATAAACGACGTTTGCAAATTGACTGCAATCAGGATCGTTATCCATTCCGGAGGCATTAAGTTCGGGTCTGCCGCATAGATCACGGGCCCGACTATCGGAATAACAATAAAGATTATTTCGATAAAGTCCAGCACGAAGCCCAATACAAATAATACAAGCATGACCACCAACAATAGTGTTCTGGGATCTTCAATAGCTCGTAAAACCTCTTGTATATAGTGTTCACCGCCGTAGGCGCGAATTGAAAGGCTGAGAAATAAAGACGCGATCAGAATCATGAACACCATACTGGTGACTTTGGTGGTCTCTCTCACTACCGGCGACATAACGCCTTTTCGTATTAACACAACACAACTAAAAAGCAGACCGAACACTGCAACGTGATAAGCAACGATGGTTATCCAAACAGCAATCTGATTTTCAAAAGTAATCTCATCGAGCGTCATCCTTAAATCAAAATTGCCTCTCATCAATAGCATGATGACGATGGCAAACGATGCCCATAAAATGATTCGTGATGAGCTCCTCTGCCCTTCAGACAGTCGTGCTGCAGCAAGCATAATTGCGCCGGCGGCACCCAGTGAAGCTGCAGGCGTAGGACTGGTAACACCGCCCAGGATGGAACCAAGCACCGACACAATCAAAATGACCGGTGGAGCGACTACCCGCAAAACATCAATGTTAGACAATCGGCTAAGCGCAGCACGAACACCAATCAGAATAAGAACAACAGGGGCAGCGTAAGCAATAAATCGCGCACCGGGAGACGCCGAGACATCCAGATATATCAAGTCAACAAGGACATAGGCTACAACGCCTACTATCCCCAATAAGATGGGCAACTTGCGAAATAGAGGCTGTAGTGCCAACGACAGTAATAAAACAAACAGAGCCGCCGTTGCGACGAATAGAGTGCCGTGAGATAACAGCCCGGTGTCATCAGCACCAGCTTGCGCCGAGACAATTCCAAACTTCGTTAACAGTATCCATGTGGCAACCAACAATATTAGCGGGCCCATAGTTAGTAACAAAATTAAACCCGTTTTGTATCCGTAGTGTCTGGCAACGCTGAATTCATTGGGATCAACGTCAGCAAGTTCTATCGGAGGTGCTGACTTAGGTCGCAGCATCGCATAACCAAACGCGTAGAGTGCGTACAACATGGCCAAGACCACACCCGGGATAAAGGCAGCCTTAAACAGAGTTCCTGTGGAGAGTACGGCTGGTTCACCCAGCATCTCCATAACCGTTTGCCCCATTTCCTGAGCACGATTTTCCTGGCCGATGGAATACATATCACCGACGATAGAACCCAGCAAGACAATCACAATGGAAGGCGGAATTATCTGCCCCAAGGTACCGGAGGTCGCTATTACACCTGTTGCCAGCGATTTGGAATAACCAGCACGCAACATCGTCGGCAAGGCAATTAAGCCCATGGTGACAACGGTAGCACCCACAACACCGGTACTGGCCGCTAACAACGTTCCTACTAAGACCACAGCTATTGCCAGACCACCGGGTAACGTGCCAAACGTGCGGGCCATGGTAGTGAGTAGATCTTCTGCTATGCGAGATCTCTCAAGTGCAATACCCATCAGAACGAACAATGGCACCGCAAGCAAGGTTTCAACATTACCGCCAAATGCTCGTGAGAACACCCCACCCGACCATGTCGACAAGGTGGAGAGGAAAGCACCGTCCCATCCTCGAGGCAACACCGGTACGACCTCGGTGACACCGGATCTCTCGACCAGCGTGTACAGGAGTCCGGCATGGCTCATAACAGCAATGATGCCAAAACTGACAATGGCTGATCCGGCAATGGCGAAAGCCACCGGAAAGCCTGACAAGATACCAATGAACAAACACGCGAAAGTGATGATCAGTGATATTTCAATTCCATTCAATCCGAAGAACATGGCCTTATCCTCGAGTTGATTGATCATCAATGCCAGCTGGCATCAATGCTTTTGGAGACAGGACGGACATACGACGTTTTCCGGAATATTCTTTGGCGCGGGCTCGCTGCCTTTCGCTAACACTGATTGCCGCGGGACGAGAAATTGAACGAGCAGAGTTGGACCGAAAACGACGATGCGCATCGATCACCGTGCTCTTCACTTGCTCTTCGGAGAGTCGTGATTCCGCTTCGTGAGTTAATGACGCATTTAGTTCTGCAGATGCGGCATGTTCATTGTTCAGTTGAATGTCCGGCTCACCACTGACACTCGGGCCATCCGTATTTTCCTGCTCAGGAGTATCCAACGAATTAGGATCAGGGGGATGAGACTCGACCTCCTCTCCTTTGGATAACAATGCCCAGAGATTTCTTAACAAGAACGCAACGGCTTGCAAGAAAAGAAGAGCTGCGAAAACAAGTATGAGCACTTTAAACGCCCAAACCCAGGTAAATTCAGCTGTACCCGAAGACTCAAGCTTAACGCCGCGCCAGCTCGCTTTTGTCGAAAAGATATTCATAGGGCGCTGAGCGAAGACTGAATTTGTTGCCAGTGGCCAAGCGAACCACCAAAGAAGAATGGTTGTAGGCAACATGAAAAACAAGGAACCCAGGAAATCCACAAAGCGCTTGGCCCGATAACCTAAATTTCCGTAGACCAGATCCACTCGGACATGCCCGCCTTCGATGAACGTAAAGGCCGAAGCAAACGCGATAAGAATGGCATTATAAAACTTGAGCTGTCCGGAAAGCCATTGCAACTCAGCATTAGACAAAGGCATTCCAAACGGTGAGAAGAGCAGCTCATTGCCTTTGAAGACCTGCCCCATAACAATGATAAGAACTTGCTGAAACATCAACAACAGGACAAACCAGGACGCCATCTGCCCTATTTTTCTGTTGAAAGCCTCCAGCGACAACACCGTGCCTTTCAGAAATCGACGATTAAATATTCCAACCACAACCAGCAGCAGCACCAAGCTGAGCATCATGTAGAGAAATTCGACTGATTTTCCAGCCATGGTCAGGGCGACCATGCGCTCTTTCAAGACATCCATGCCGAACCATTGCCATATGGTCCAAGGCAGCAAAATCAGATCCAGTAGACCATTACCCAGGCCCTTCAATACCGCCAGAAATGATGCCAAGCTAGCCTCCGAAAGAAAATTCAGTCAGGTATAAATGAAAACTGCAATACTTCAACCGGCTCGAACGGACGCCGGTGGAAATATTGCAGTGCACAACAGTCAGTACTTAATAACCGACTTTATTATCCGCGTACGCGATCTCGCTGACGAGTGTAAACACCATCAGACAAACCAGCCCAACGAGAAGAAAGAGCCATGCTCTCCATTACCGAGTCATGAACCTTAGCGAAGAATTCGTCGTCCATATTCTCGTCCATGATTTCTTGTGATGCCGCACCAAACGCATCCCATACCGAATCAGGGAATTCAAGAGTTTGCACACCAGCAGCAGTCAAGCGATCTAGTGCTTGAGAGTTGTTAGCGAGGTACTGATGCAGGTTCCACGTGTTTGCTTCTCCAGCTGCGATCTCAATGATCTTCTGGTGAGCAGGCTTCAGACTAGCGAAACGATCTGAGTTAGTAGCAAGCGTTAAACCTGCGCCTGGCTCATGGAAACCGGATGTGTAGAAAATCTTAGTGATTTCCTGGAAACCGGCTTTCTCATCTGCCCAAGGACCGATCCACTCAGTTCCGTCCAGTGCACCTGATGCTAGAGCTTGATAAACCTCAGAACCCGGAAGTGTCTGTACTGAAGCACCTAAACGACCCAGTGCTTTTCCGCCCAGACCAGGCATTCTGAACTTCAGACCTTTGAAGTCATCAGCGCTGTTGATTTCTTTTCTGAACCAACCACCGGCCTGTGCGCCTGTGTTACCCGCTAAGAATGAAACGAGGCCGAACTCTTCGCCCAGTTCACGGTGCATACCGTGTCCACCCATGTGGTAGTACCAGTTATGCAGCTCAGTCGGTGTCATTCCGAAAGGTACAGCTGTGAAGAATGCAAATGCAGGGTGCTGACCAACGTAGTAGTAGTCTGCTGCGTGGTACATATCAGCCTGACCACTGGTAACAGCATCGAATACCGCCGGGAGACCGGAAACCAGCTCGCCTTGCGCTTTTACTTCGATTTCAAGCGTGCCATCAGACATCGCATTGACAGAGTCAGCAACTCGCTGAGCTGCGTCGAAAACGCCTGCCAGACCACGGCCCCAGGCCGTAACCATAACGAGCTTTTCGCGGCCCTGTGAAATCGCTGGAGCTGACGTGATAAGCCCTGTTCCAGCAACGGCTGCAGCGCTGGCTGCACCTGCTCCAGTTTTTAGAAATTGACGACGTGACATAGTGATGGTCTCTTATTATATTTGCGAAAAATATTTGTTTATTGCTGTGTCGAGCGGCAAGATGAGTACTGCTGCGACAAACTTGTTCGGCTCTAGAACAGGTTCTGTTCTCTCTCCGATGAGTGTAATGTAGCCCAATACGCGAACAATCGTCCACAACGGGGCGGTTTTACCGTGAAATTCGACCGTTTCAGTGTCTACTAGTTCAGACTTTTCGCCAGTTAAAATCCACATTTGAACCTAGCTCGTAGAGAGCTTTCGCCTTTGGAAAGAGTCAGTGCAAAGGGAGTATAGATAGCCACCACCCATGTCACTAAAGCTTATCGATTATTTCCTGACTTTTAGCCGCATCGGACATCATGGCTGTTCGCAGCATGCCCAGATCGGAACCGCTAAACACTAAGTCAAAGCCTTCGGAAAATAATTTACGCGCGCCCCTCGAGGGATAAGTTAACGTGGATATAGGTTTTCCAGCGGCTTTTACCGATTTCATGATTTGCCGGATGGCTGCGCGAGTCTTTTTATGCTCGGGTTCTGCTGTGTTGCCCAGGCTACCTGATAAATCAAATGGTCCGATAAACAACGCATCCACCCCTTCCAAAGCTGCTATCGCGTCGCAGGCCTCAACCGCCTGAGCTGTCTCAATTTGCAGCATCAGCGTGAAGTTTTTTCGATAGTTCGCAAGATATTCATCCGTGTGAATGCCGTAAACACTGGCTCTGCTGATAGGAGCCGCCATGCCCCGGGTGCCGTTGGGCGCATAAATGGCTGCATTAACCAAACCCTTGGCCTCCTCTTCGGAATTGACCATTGGCACCATCACGCCATCTGCACCCATGTCCATCAGACGACCCACCCAGGCAGGCTCTTTATCCGGCGCTCGGACAAACGCTTTAGCGCCGCCAGCCTGCACAGCCCTGATCATGGCAAGTGTGGATTCCAGCGCTACCGGTGTATGCTCCATATCGATCATGGCATGGGTGTACCCACATGGTCCGACCAATTCGCCGATGATCGGATCAAATATATTAATCCAACACCCAGCGGCAGGGATCCACTTGTCCAGCGCCCCATCGACCGCAGTCCGTTTTGAAGCCCCACCCTGGGACAATTTTGAAGATTTGGACGCAGTCCGTGATTTTCGTTGCTGAGCCACGATAGATTCCTGATAAGATAATTAAGCATGGGATTTATATCCCAACTAGGTGTTAGCTCTGAGATCTCGTTACTCCTGGAAGGCACGACCCCTGCAGAAGTTCAGATACGTTAACCCAATAACCCAGTGGCGAAAAACTCGCGTAATTTCGCTGGAGAACGATCTTTCAGTATGCACGAATCCTTGCAAAAAGCGGTGACCCGGATGCTTTCGCCATTAGTGCGATTGCTTCTGCGCCATGGTGTTTCGCACGCAGAATTCGTCAACTGGGCAAAGCAGGCATACGTTAATGAAGCCGTCGAACACTTTGGAATTGACGGCAAGGCCCCATCGGTTTCCCGTGTTGCCATCGTTACCGGCATCAACCGCAAAGAAGTAAAACGGATACGTGAACTAGCCGCAGAAGTTAATACGGGGGTCAGCAAACATAACCGCGCCGTTCGTGTTGTTACCGGCTGGCTGCAAGATGAAGCTTTTCAAACATCACGCGGCCAACCTAAGTCGTTAACCTACGGTGAGCCTGAAGACAGTTTTAACCAACTCGTCAAACGCTTCGGCGGCGACGTACCTGCCAGGGCGCTACTTGATGAGCTTGTCAGAGTCGGCACGGTGGAACATAAAAACGGAAAAGTCTCGCTGGTGCAAAAAGGATACGTACCCCATCAAAGCGAAAGCGCTTTGTTGGATATCTTTTCGACCAGTGCCAATGATCTTCTCAACACCCTTGATCACAATCTCAACCAATCAGGCTCTGATAATCGTCGCCTACAGATGAGTGTCGCCTACGACGATGTGACGGATGAAGGTAGAAAGAAATTTAAAGACATTAGTGCCAAGCAGGCATTAGAACTCCTAAAAACGTTGGACAGCTCTCTGTCGCAATACGATCGTGGAGCCAACCCAGACGTTGAAGGCGACGGCAAACATCGAGTCGGCCTAGGGGTTTACTGGATAGAAGACGCTATTGAGGATAAAAAAAATGACGAATAGCCATTCACTGAGAAAAATATTCTTAATACTCTTTGCATCTTGCCTACTGACGTCCTGTGATGGTGGGATATTCGGCACTGGCACGGGCGACAATACACTCGCAACAACATTTCCCGAAAGCACTGGAAGCCAAAGCCCGACCTCTGACAACCTCGTAGATGCGACAGTTATTGCGCACGCAAATCAAACAGTCGGAACGACATCAGACTTGCCACACATCAACATCATAAACGTAAGTGACACAACCCTATCTATCACTAACGACACTGATAACACACCATTATTCATATCACCCATTGCAGCCGGCGCATTTAGCGATACTGCAAGCTTGTCCCTAAACGAAAACAACCTAAACATAATTGACACCAGCACAGAACAAGTTCTCGTAGCGATAAGACCTTTGACTGCAGTAGCAGGAAGTTTATCAACGATCTTTGTTTTTGATAATGCAAGCATGGGTATTGATGTATCTATACTAGATACTCAAAACGTTAACGCCTCAGCCACGACTGCCCTAGTTAGAATAATACAAGCCGAGACTCTTTCGACTGAAGATCAAAACATAACGTTTTCACTAACCCCCGAAGGAGAGAACCCAGGAAGCTCTGCTGTAGACTTTCCAAATGTATCAGTGACAACGAGAGCTGAAACAAACTATCAAACAATAGGTGCAGGAGACTATGTTCTCGATGACCCGTTAAATAGAATCACACGCTCAGCTGTTTCAGTGCAGGCGGGCCGGGTTTATACGCTTATCGTACAATCGACAGAGGGTGGGGGTCTGCTGATTCACGAAGATAGCCGATTCGAATTTTAATGAGCTCTGCATTGAAAAATCATGCGCTCAAGACGCTCTTGGTAGTCATTAATCAGCCGTCTGTGAACACCAAAACGTTAGCGCAGGCAGTCGCCAAAGGCGCGAGTCATAGTGATATCGAAGGCATAAAGGTCGTCGTAAAAGAACCCTTAGAAGCCGATGCCAACGATGTGCTTCAATGCGATGGCATTCTAATAGGTACCACTGAAAACTTCGGCTACATGAGTGGCGTGATGAAAGATTTCTTTGAACGCATTTATTACCCGTGCCTCGAAAAAACCGAAGGACTCCCCTATGCACTCTATGTGCGAGCCGGCAACGATGGCACAGGCGCAAAAACAGCTGTAGAACGTATTGTCACCGGACTACGATGGACCCCCATTCAACCTGCTATCACTCTCAAAGGTGATTTTGATTCAGCCTTTATAGGGCAGTGCGAAGAACTCGGTATGCTAATGGCTGCAGGGCTGGAGACTGGCGTTTTTTGAAGCCTTTATTGTCTACACGTCTAAGATTCGAACGATCACCGTCGTAACTCGAGCGTTAAATTAAAACATAAAAATAGATCGCTAAGCAGGCGTTAAATTAGCGTAAGCAAGCACCAACCATTTGCTACCGGCATCTTCAAAATTCACCTGTATTCTTGCTTGTTTGCCTCGGCCTTCCTGATCCAGAACAATACCAACACCGAACTTCCCGTGTTGAACACATTGCCCAATGGACAACCCGGTATCGTGCTCTTCCTGCATATACGAAGGCTCTGGTCGATAAACCGGCATGCTAACTTGCATACGCGGACGAATCTCTTCAAGCAGCTCGCCCGGTAACTCGGTGACAAACTTTGATGGCGGGTTGTATTGGTCACGACCATGTAAACGGCGTTGTTCAGCCATCGTCATATAGAGTTTTTTTTCGGCTCGCGTGATACCCACATAACAAAGCCTGCGTTCCTCTTCCATACGTACAGGATCTTCAGCAGAACGCTGATGTGGAAATAACCCCTGCTCCATACCTGCTAGAAACACATACGGAAACTCCAAACCTTTCGCTGAGTGCAGCGTCATGAGCTGCACCGCGTTATCATCTCCATCAGTCTGACCCTCACCGGCCTCCAGAGCTGCATGAGCAAGAAATTCGTCAATCGGATTTAAATCCGGATCATCGGCGGCCTGATGGATATAGGTTCTGGCAGCGTTGGAGAGTTCTTCAACGTTTTCTACCCGGCTTTGTCCGCGATCACTTTGGTCTTTTTTGAAATGCTCAAGAAGACCACTTAAGTCTGTCACTGTCTGAACTTGTTGCGGCAGTGCTTGATCAGTAATGGCTTCGCGCATGCTCTCCATTAATGAAATGAATTTCCCGACTGCTGTATTAGCCCGGCCACTGAGTCTCTTCTCTTTGACTAAATCGCAGGCAGCTTCCCACATGGGTATCGCCCGGCTTCTAGCCTCAGTACGAATATCAGCAACGGTTTTGTCACCAATACCACGCGCAGGTTGATTAATGATGCGTTCCAATGAAACATCATCGTAGGTATGAGTGGCGAGCCGCAAATAGGCCAGCGTATCTTTTATCTCAGCGCGCTCGAAAAAGCGCAGTCCGCCATAAACACGATAGGACACACCGGCAGCCACTAAATATTCTTCTATGACGCGAGACTGAGCATTCGATCGATACAAAATGGCGCAGTCTTTTCGCTGCCCACCATCGGATACATAATCAATGATGGTTTCTACAATGAAACGCGCCTCATCGGTTTCGTTGTAGGCGTTGTATAGCGTTATCAATTCGCCTTCGGTATCGGCGGTCCATAGGTTTTTTCCTAGTCGACCATTGTTCTTATCAATCAACGCATTGGCAGCGGCCAGAATGTTGCCTGATGAGCGATAGTTCTGTTCAAGCCTGACAAGCTCTGAGCCTGCAAAATCCCGATCGAAATTAAGGATGTTCTCTACACGTGCTCCACGCCAGGCGTAAATGGATTGATCATCATCCCCTACAGCAAACACATGACCGGTCTCTCCCGCTAGAAGACGAATCCATGCATATTGAATGGAGTTTGTATCCTGAAACTCATCAATCAATAAGTGCTGCAGGCGTTTTCTGTAATGCGCCAGAAGTGTCGCGTTGTCGCGAAGGGTTTCCAGAGAGCGTAATAACAACTCAGCAAAATCTATCGCACCGGAGCGCTCGCACGCTGCTTCATAAGCGGTATAAATGCGAATGTATTGCTGCGTTATCGGGTCGTTTTCATCATCGATATGCTTAGGACGACGGCCCTCGTCTTTGTGGCCGTTGATAAACCACTGGACCTGCCGCGGCGGGAAATGAGTCTCATCAAGCTCTAAAGAGCGGATGGTCCGCTTCACTAAACGCAATTGATCGTCAGAGTCGAGTATCTGGAAGGCCTGCGGCAAACCGGCCTCCTGCCAGTGCATGCGCAGAAATCGATGAGCGATGCCATGAAAGGTGCCAATCCACATGGGACCGATGCCCATGCCCAGCAGCTGCTCGACACGCTGGCGCATCTCCCTTGCCGCCTTATTGGTGAAGGTGACGGCCAGAATACTGAATGGCGATATACCTTCCACTCTATTAAGCCACGCAATCCGATGCACCAGAACGCGGGTTTTTCCGCTACCTGCTCCCGCCTGCACAAGCAGGTGTCCGGGAGGCGCACTGACCGCCTGCCGTTGAGCATCGTTTAATGAGTCGAGCAAGTCTGAAACGTCCATACCTGCATGGTAGCAATGCGGGCTCAATTTAGCACCACCCTACTGCTAATTTATCCAGTTAGCTGTTTCGCCACGTTTTTCCTAAACGAATTTTTGGGAACAAGACTAAGCCTGTTTTCTGAAGGTGCCAGAGCATAATCATTAGCTTATAATGCGTCTATGGATAAGGCATCAGACGCACTGCAACGACTCAAAGCAGGTAACGAACGATTCGTCACCAGCGAGCAAAACATGACTGCACCCACCGGTCAGTCACGGCGTAGCGAATTATTAGAATCACAAGCTCCATTTGCCATCATTCTGGGCTGCTCAGATTCCCGAGTCCCGGCTGAGCTGGTTTTCGATCAGGGTTTGGGGGATTTATTTGTCGTACGGGTGGCCGGTAATATCGTCGCGCCGTCTCTTATCGGTAGCGTCGAGTTTTCCGCTGTACACCACGGACCACGATTAGTTGTTGTCCTGGGTCATACGAGTTGCGGCGCAGTACAGGCTAGCGTAGCTGAGCTCAAGCAGCCTTCAGGCAACGTATCATCAAACTTACAATCCGTTGTCGACTGTATTCAACCTTCCATTCAAAAGTTGATCGCTTCCGGAGTGGATAAAGACGACCCTGAGCTGGTGTCGTTAGCAACACGTGCCAACGTTCTCTCAACAGTCGAGGCACTTAAGCACGAGTCAGCAGTGCTGGAAGAATTAATAGAAAACGATGGACTGCGCATAGTCGGCGCAGAGTATTCGTTAGAATCCGGTAAAGTCGAATTCTACTCATAAGACGATGTAACACACATCGCCGGTAGCTTTTACTAGGCCGGAGCCCAGACGCCATCAAACGCCTTCAGATCTTCTTTGGTAAGACGACCCTTCGAATAAAACTCATCGAGCGCTGATTCGTCTAACGCTTGAGCGATGCCATTAGCGTTCGAGTACGTCCATTCTCCGTAGATCGCCATAATGAACAGAGTCTCGAGTAGATCACCCACTCGCACAGCCTGATCAACAGCAAATGCCTGCAGATCATCCATTGTCAGGGGAACCTGACGACGCTGAAATTCGCCCAGTAGATACGACGAGATACCTTCATCCCAAAGTGGGTCAATTGATTGAGTTTGCATGTGCCGCCACTAATCGTTAAGTAAAGTACTTATCGATTTGCAAGCTTGCTGCCAGAAGTTAAGGCTGGAGTCGCCAATTCACATCAAAGACGATTCGGATAAGTAATTACTCATGGCGATAATGCGGCCGAGGGGTTACATGGTGTTGAGGAACTAACGTTTACGCAACCCGTTAACTAGCATTAGCACGCCAACAACGGCAATAACCCAAACACCGATAGACACCTTGGAGCCACTGATAATGTAGGCGCCACCTAACAACGCGGCAGATACAATGGCAGCGGCACCCCCGATACTCCATCGCAACGATCGATTCTGTAATTCGGCTGCCTGATGATTAGAGCGACCCATCACAGGCTCACTGGCCACTAGGGCGTTGTTTTGCAATTGTAGATAATTATGGACCAGCATAGGCATATCAGGCATCGCCTTTAAAACGGCCGGCGCTTGATCGATGAATTTTTTAACAATGGCTTGAGGATTGTTCTGCTTAACAACCCAGCGTTTAAGAAAAGGTTTCCCGGTTGCCCATAGATCCAGGTCGGGGTAAAGCTCTCGCCCCAGACCCTCGATATTCAACAACGTCTTTTGCAGCAGTACCAATTGTGGCTGAACTTCCATTTCAAACCGACGAGCTATGTGGAATAGCTTTAGAAGTACATCACCAAATGATATCTCGGACAAGGGTTTGTCAAAGATGGGTTCGCAGACAGCTCTGACGCCTGCTTCTAACTCACTGACCCGTGTATGCCTTGGCACCCACCCTGAGTCTATATGCAACTGCGCCACCCGTCGGTAGTCACGCTGAAAAAACGCAAGTAGATTCTCACCGATGTAGCGTTGGTCCTCTTCTGTCAGCGAGCCGACAATGCCAAAATCTACAGCGATGTATTGAGGGTGTGCTGGATTCTCACGCGAGACAAATATATTCCCCGGATGCATATCGGCATGAAAGAAATTGTGGTCGAACACTTGGGTATAAAAGATCTCCACACCGTGTTCAGCCAATTTTTTCATGTCCATACCAATGTCTTCCATGGCCTGGATATCGCGAATGGAAATACCGGAAATTCTTTCTTGCACCATCACCGAATGGCGTGTGTACTCCCAGAATATTTCAGGTATGTACAGCTCTTTCGAGTCTTTAAAGTTGTTCCTTAAAACCACCGCATTGGTGGCTTCCGCAACCAGATCCAACTCGTTGTGAATGGTACGTTCATATTCAGCAACAACTTCTCGCGGATGAAGCCGCTCACTATCATGCAAAGCCAGCTTCGCCATGTCAGCCAGCAAATACATCAAACTGATATCACGCTCGATGGTTTCTTTGATGTCTGGCCGTAGAACTTTAACGATAGCCTCCGTACCATCGTGTAAAACAACTCCATGGACCTGTGCTATGGACGCAGAGGCCATAGGAGTGTCTTCAAAATCCTTAAATAGAATATCTATTCGCTCATCCAGAGCCTGTTCTATTTCGCGACGAGCCTGTTCACTTGGAAATGGCTTTACGTTGTCTTGTAGTTGAGCAAGCTCATTGCCGATGTCATCAGGCAGTAGATCACGACGCGTGGACAACACCTGCCCTAGTTTGACAAAGACTGGACCAAGTTCCTCCAGTGCAAGCCTTATGCGCCGACCACGAGGTAGTTCGCGCAAATCCCTATTCAGCCATCGGGTGGGAGAGGCTAGAAAAAGGTGCTGCAAACCCGATACACGTGTCTGCTCTAGAAAAAGTTTCTCAAGGCCGTACTTGACGAGTACGTGCTCAATACGGGCTAACCGGGCGAGACGGCTTATCAACTGCTCTCTCCTGCGCCGTTAGCTAGCTTTTGTTCAAGTCTTCTTACTCTAGCCTCCAACCTATCCGATGCAGCCCTACAGTCATCCACCTCTTTGCAGAAAGCATGAACTTCGCTGGTGGGCGCAACCAACTCAACTTCTTCCTGTAAGTACTCACTGGTATTCAAGCGCATGGTTTCTTTGGATCGATCAATCCAGCTGAAAAAACTTTGCCCAGCGACTGATAACTGATGAACCAGGGTATCGCCCAAAACAGGTGAGAGCAGTGACTCCCAATCGGGATCAAGCCCGGTGACGATATCCTTGAACTGCTGCCCGACACCTAGATCACCTTCGATTTTTAAACGTCCTTCATACAGAGCGTCATTTCCTGTGGAGAGCGATCTCAAAGCAGTCAAGGAACCTGTAATAGTAGTATCCGCCGGTTCATCGAGGGCGCCCAACACAAGCACTTGTTGATCAACTATGGATAAGCACACGGATACCGATGGCTGAGTAACATTGATTGCGATGACCTTCCCTTCTAGCGTCAGTAAACGCTCGCGGGATTCAGGGTCCAGCTTCAGTAAAGACTGTATGCCCGTTTCAATGGCAACATTTAGCGGTGATGGGAGCGTACTCATAGGCGGCTTATGAATGAGGCTCTAAACCTTATATCCCTTGTGCATAGCCACAATGCCACCCGTTAGGTTGTGGTATTTGGTTTTAGCAAAACCTGCGTCGTCCATCATTTGTTTAAGCGTGTCCTGGTCAGGATGCATACGAATGGATTCTGCGAGGTATCGATAGCTATCTGCATCATTGGCGACCAATTTTCCCATCATCGGCAAAGCAGAAAATGAGTAGGCATCGTAGGCTTTGCTTAACAGTGGAAGTACCGGTTTTGAAAATTCGAGTATGAGCAATCGCCCGCCCGGTTTCAGAACTCTGTTCATCGAGCGTAGCGCTTTGTCCTTATCGGTGACATTGCGTAATCCAAACGCGATGGTGATGCAATCGAAAGAGTCATCTTCAAACGGTAAGTCTTCGGCATTGGCCTGTGCGTAATCGATGTTGCCCACGACGCCGAGGTCCATTAATTTGTCGCGGCCGGTAAATAGCATGGAGGCATTGATATCTGCCAAAACCACGAGACCATCCTTGCCGACTCGTTGAGAAAATTTACGAGCCAAGTCACCCGTGCCACCTGCGATATCCAAAACGACATGACCCGGGCGCACACCCGATTGGTCCAGCGTGAAACGCTTCCAGACACGATGAACACCAAAGGACATCAGATCATTCATGACGTCGTACTTAGAGGCGACAGAATCGAAGACCTGACCCACCATACCGGCCTTCGCAGATGCATCAACATCCTGGTAGCCAAAGTGTGTTTTATTGTCGTTCACGATACAGATACCTCATCTGTGATTGTTATGGATCACTGAATCAAAACTTAACTTCGACTTTTGCCAGCTGCTTTCAATTCTTCCAGGTAACGCGGCCATTTTTCTTCATACTGTTTGCCCAACTCATACAAATAGTCCCAACGATATAAACCGGTGTTATGCCCGTCGTCAAAATGAATCTTTATCGCGTAGTTACCGCACGGTTCTAGCTGGGTAATACCAACGTCCTTTTTACCGAATTGCAGTTTTTCCTGACCCGGCCCATGACCCTGCACTTCAGCTGACATTGAATTTATACGTAAGTATTCGCAGGTCAAATTGCATTCGTAGCCATCATCAAAATGCAACTCCAACACTTTGCTTTTCTGATGTAACTTAATATCTGTTGGTCTTGGCATAACAAATAATCGGTAGGTAAAATTTAAAGTATGTAACGGCTGAGATCGACATCTTCAACGAGATCGCCGAGATGGTCGTTCACATAGTCGGCGTTGACGTTTAACGTTGTGCCGCTTTTTTCTGATGCATCAAACGACGCCGATTCGAGTAACCGCTCCATCACCGTATGCAAACGTCGCGCGCCTATATTTTCAGTGCTTTCGTTAACCTGCCAGGCAACTTCGGCAATACGAGACAATCCATCATCAGTAAAGGTGACGTTCACATCTTCTGTACCTAAGAGCGCGACCGCTTGCTCGGTTAAAGAAGCATCCGGCTCGCTAAGTATGCGAACAAAATCCGGTGTTGTTAACGCGTCTAATTCAACTCGAATCGGTAAACGACCTTGAAGCTCTGGAATGAGATCTGATGGCTTCGACAAATGAAAAGCGCCACAAGCTATAAATAAAATATGGTCGGTTTTAATCATGCCGAATTTTGTTGATACGGTACTGCCTTCAATCAGTGGCAGTAAATCGCGCTGAACGCCATCGCGGGAAACATCCGCACTGCTGCTTCTCTCTCCGCCACGCGCCACCTTGTCGATTTCATCGATAAACACGATGCCATTCTGTTCTATGTTTTCCAACGCTTGCGATTTGAGCTCCTCATCGTTGACAAGCTTTGCAGCCTCTTCATCGATAAGCAGTTTCATAGCCTCTTTAATAGGCATTTTTCGCTTCTTCTTTCGATCACCGCCCAGGTTCTGGAACATGCCCTGCAGTTGCTGAGACATTTCTTCCATGCCCGGTGGCGCCATGATCTCTACACCGCCGGTGGGCAGGCTGACATCAATTTCAATTTCTTTGTCGTCGAGGTCTCCCTCTCGAAGCTTCTTGCGAAACTTCTGGCGTGTACTGTTTTCCGGCGTTTCATTAACGCTGAACCCAACAGAAGATGCCGGAGGCAAAAGCACATCAAGTACGCGCTCCTCAGCGGCATCTTCTGCACGGTTGCGAAGCTTTTGCATCGCCAGCTCTCGTGCATCCTTCAGCGCTACATCGGCTAGATCCCGGATAATGGACTCGACGTCACGACCCACATAGCCCACTTCCGTGAACTTAGTGGCTTCCACTTTGATAAAGGGTGCATTAGCTAGTTTTGCCAAACGCCGGGCGATCTCGGTTTTACCCACACCCGTCGGCCCGATCATCAGGATATTTTTGGGTGTAATTTCGTTTTTCAGCTCATCGTTTAGCTGTTGTCTGCGCCAACGATTTCGTAAGGCAATGGCCACGGCACGCTTGGCACTGGCCTGACCGATGATATGTTTGTCCAGTTCCTGAACAATTTCGCGGGGTGTCATATTTGACATGATGATATTAAAAACTTTCTGTTGTTCTAGACGGCATTGAGCCGATTAATCAATGATCAAAACTCTAAGGTTTCGATGGTCAGGTTGTTATTGGTATAAATGCAGATATCCGCAGCCGTTTCAAGGCTATACCTAACGATTTCCTCGGCGCTAAGCTCAGTATGATCCATCAATGCCCTTGCTGCAGATTTAGCGAAGTCGCCACCTGACCCAATCGCGATTAATCCGTGTTCAGGCTCGATAACATCACCGTTGCCGGTGATAACCAAGGAGGCGGTTTCGTCCGCGACGGCCAAAAGCGCTTCTAGTCGTCGCAGCATTCTGTCTGTACGCCAATCTTTGGCAAGTTCAACGGCTGCACGCGTTAATTGTCCGCCATGAGCCTCAAGCTTCGCTTCAAAACGTTCGAAGAGTGTGAACGCATCGGCGGTTCCACCGGCGAATCCGGCGATGACTTTATCTCTGTAAAGTCGCCGTACCTTACGGGCATTTCCCTTCATGACAACATTGCCCATGCTGACTTGCCCATCACCACCAATAACAACCTGATTGCCGCGCCGAACTGAGCAGATCGTGGTTCCACGGTACTGTTCCAAAACTCCAACCCCTTTTCATTGATCAAGGCCTACCAGTGTACCTGCTTGATGAGCTAACGATACAATAATGCTCGTCACTTCCCTGTGATAGCCTCTCGCCATGCAATTGACTGTTCCGCAACGAACCCAGGCCGATGTCGGCAGCTTTCCGGTGACGCCGGGAGGTGTTGCCCAGTGGCTGAAGGGCCTAAACCCGCTGGATTCGCGAAAGGACGCCAGGGAAATCTATCGCGGCCTGAAACATAGCAACCGTCTGCAAAACAGTGTCGACCAACGCCGCGGTGTGCTCAGCTGTTTCATCCCTGTGTTGCGCGAACTCCATTCTCATCTCAGCGAAATGAGTCTTGCTCAGCCCCTACCGCTTTCAAGAGAGTTTGCGAAAAACGCCCGATTGGCTGATGCCCTACATCGAGAGGAAGCGTTTGCCTTCAAAATTCTGTTGTCCGAAAGCCCGACCCCTTTGGCAGATGACGCCGGCAGAGCCATGCAGGCACTGGCGAAACAAGCCGAATCGGTGGTTCACGGTTATCGCTCTGTTCCTGATGCCCTGATCCGTGATGCCCATCAACTCTACCTCATGGCAGAGAAACACGGACTCCTCTCAGGTAGTCAGGGCGCAGACCTGCTCTCTCTTCAAGATCACTACCGATTTATCTTGTTGCTCTGCACCGCAGATCTTAAACAGCAGCGAGTCCGACAACTCCCCTTACTCATTGATTTCCTTAAATCGTGCCTAAAGGATATTCACATCGAGAAAGACCGGGATACGAATAGCCTGGTCAGTTACGACTATGCCGTCAATCTGGCTCAAGGCTCAAGACCAGAGCCGGCATTAAGTTTACTGTCCGACGATCAAGCCGATAATCGCTGGTTCAGCGTCGCCCCCGTTCTTTACCGGATTGATACCTACTCTGCCAAATTACCCGTGCAGGCTAACGCCAACCTAGGTGTCGATACATTAGAACGGCAATCGCTTGCACGCTTGCATGTTGCTCTTTCCGGAGTTCGACAACGCAGAAGTGCCAGAAAAATAAGCTTTGATGCGCGCCGTATCGTATTTGGTCATAAAGAGGTTTGCGCACACCTACTCTACCAACTGGAGGATCAAACCAGTCATGACACATCCCACTGGAGAGTCGTTAATTCTTCCTCACAAGGTATGTGTATCCGCAGCGAACAATGCAGAGCTGCACTGGTTCAGGTAGGAGAACTGATCAGTGTTACAGATCCTGAAGCCCCCCTTAAAACACCCGACACATCAAAGAGCAGCAAACTAGATGCCTCCCTCTGTGTCGTTCGATGGGTTAAGGCATTAGGCAATGAAGGCATCATCATGGGCGTGGAAGTCCTTGCCAGAAGTGTTTTGCCGGTAAGAGTTTTACGGGATGAACGCAACCCTGTGACGGCCGGAGACCCACTGGGCTCAATGGACTCCGAAGACGATAACCCGCCGGACATTAATATAGGTATCGGGGAAAACGCCTTGATTATTGCCTGCAAAGTACAAAAGGCCGTACTGCAAACGTTACTGACTCCCTCGTTTTTGTATCAAACGGGGGATCGATTGACAGCATCCCAAGGTGGGCGATCCAGGAAGATGCAACTCCAGGATTGCCTGCAAAGTAATGGTTTGTTCAGCCAGTTTTCTTTGGTCGATGTTAGCGATTAGTTAATCGTAATTGGCCTTATTGAAAACGAAGCGCAGCCACCGCCGCGCTTCGCCTTTATCACTACTCTTCAGCGATAAAATCAAAATCGCTATCACCCCACATGAGGAACTCACAAGGTGTTGCTGAAACACAGGCAGTCACGTGTGATTCTCCGGCAGCGACCGCCCAGTATGAACCCGGCTCCATAACCGGTGGATTTTCTTCACCTTCAAACGGGTTGGTCATAGACCCCTTCAAAACGACAGCACGATACCCGTGAGAATGAATATGCACAGGAGTTTCAAATCCCGCAGGGAAACGACCATAAGTGCCATGCGGGCCTTCAGCTCGGCTTCCAAATGCATCCGCGAACTCAACCGGGCCGAACTGCAAAGTGAACACCTTGTCTTCTTCTTTCAGAACTGCAGATTCGACCGCATCAGCTTTGACACTGTGACCGCTTCCATCAGCTAGAGCATAGGTAGCGACAGTAGCAACAAGCGCGGTTGCGGCGCAGATCAATGCGCCCTTTTTTAGCGTTAACATTCCTTAAATGACTCCAATTATTTATCTGAAAATAGATATTATTGGAACAACATTAGGATTTATAGTTGCAATAATCCTAATATATGTACATTTCATCCAAATATTAGGAAAATGACTGACCCATTAAGCGATATCCTCGACCTGATCGGCGTACGAAGCTCTGTTTACTTTCAAAAGGACTTTCTCGCCCCTTGGAGCATGTCTGTCTCCGATACCGGTTTCGCGCAGTTTCACATCATTGTTCGCGGAAATGCCTTCGTCACCGAGGGTAAAGAAACGCTACAGGTATCCGCCGGAGATATCGTCTTTTTCCCCAAAGGGGCATCCCATATCATCGGAGACGATCCAAGTAGCATGCCTATGCGGGGTCAGGATGTCATCTCATCGATGGAAAAAGGACAGGAACCGTTCAAAGAAGGCGGTGCAGCAACTCGAATGATCTGCGGGCATTTTGAGTACGACTTTGATTATGCACACCCACTGTTTGAAGAGCTGCCGAAGAAAATTATCCTTGGTGGCGCTGAGCTACCCAAGATGGATCACCTTTTCGGTTTACTGCAGTTAATCATTCGAGAATCATCCAACGACGCACCCGGCAGTCGTGTTGTAGTGAGACGATTATCCGATAGTTTGCTGGTTACTATCCTGCGGGGATATTTCGAGCTGAACAAAGACCATGTCGGATTTCATCGAGGGCTAGACGATAAACGTATTTTCAAGGCTATCGCTGCGATTCATTCAGGCAGTAGCGATCAACTTAATGTGGACGAATTGGCCAGCCTGGCTGGTATGTCGCGTTCATCATTTCTACACCACTTCAAAGCCATTGTCGGCCAATCTGCCGGTGCCTATGCCACTCGATGGAGACTGCTTAAGGCAAGGTCTGAACTTAGCGAATCCAGTAGCAGTGTTGAAAACATCGCGTTTTCCGCTGGTTATAATTCTGCAACAGCATTTTCGCGGGCTTTCCATTCCCACTTTGGTAAAACGCCCTCGCAATATCGGGCAGAAAACGCTAGGCCCAAGTCGTAGTTTTCTGCAGCAATGTTTAGCTGGCATTGCGCTTTACGCACAAGTACCGTATGTCTCGTATCATCGATTTTGGCGTCCAGATGCGCCGCGTTCCACGCAGTGCCGTCTAATCATTCTTGGGGAAAACTTATGAAGTACACCACAATTGCAGCGTCTCTTGTCACGCTACTGGGGACAGGCTCTGCTTATGCCAACACAGCCTGTATTGCCGATGCCCCCCTAACCATCGTATCGGCCATCGACGATGGCTTATATGAAGAAACGCATGGACCGGAAAATACCATTGACGGTAACTTCGATCCGGACTCGCGTTGGTCTAATCAATCACAAGGTGCTGCTAAATCTATCGTCTTCGACTTGGGTGCCGAGCAAACTGTAAAGTCGTTCAGCATCGCCTGGCATAAAGGAGACAGTCGTTGGTCCGAATTTTCGCTCGAGGCGTCCATTGACGGACAAGCGTATAAAGAACTCATCGCTCGCCGGAAATCAGCGGGCAC
>CAZCKD010000033.1:0-21915 GCA_964498925.1 uncultured Granulosicoccaceae bacterium | reverse complement strand
ACATATCACCGGGCATATCGCTTAGTTGTGCACTAAACAAAATCATTTCCGGTGGATTGTCGTCGTCAAAAGCCTGTCTGAGCTCTTGTAACGCAGCCTTGCCTGAATCAACCACAGTCGTGGTGATGGACAGTTCTGTTAATAGGGAATCAATCAAGGTTGCAGACGCGCTATTGTTTTCTATCAACAGAACGTTTTTAGCGCTTACCGTTTGTTGTTGAGCCTTAGCTGCCAGTGTGTTGCCAGACATGGGGAGGGTGACTTCAAACCAGAATTCACTGCCTTCGCCAAACGTTGAATTAACCCCAATCTCGCCACCCATGCCCTCTACTAATTTTCGGCTAATGGCCAACCCAAGTCCTGTACCGCCGTATTTACGGGTTGTAGAACCGTCGGCTTGAGAAAATGAATTGAATACTTCATCTAGCGCAGATTTCTTTATGCCCAGCCCTGTATCAAATACTGAAAAAAGTAAGCTTGCTTTGTTCCCGTCGTGATGCAGTTGTTTGACGCTGATTTTAACTTCACCTTCGCTAGTGAATTTAACAGCATTGCCCATCAGGTTAGTTAAGACCTGGCGTAGACGGGTAGGGTCGCCGGTAGCTGTGTCTTGAATGGAGCCGTCGATATCACATAACAACTCCAGCTTTTTGTTGTTAGCTTGTTCAGTCAGCGCAAGGGTGCATCCTTCGACTAATTCTTCTAGATCGAATTCAATCGTTTCAAATTCGAGTTTTCCAGCCTCGACTTTTGAAAAATCTAAAATGTCATTGATTAACGTCAGCAACGAACGGCCTGACGTGGCTGCTATTTTGACTTGTTCAGATTGTTCGGGGTCCAGGTTTGTCCCTTTTAACAAGGAGAGCATGCCAAGAACACCGTTCATGGGAGTTCTAAGTTCGTGAGACATGTTTGCCAGAAACTCAGACTTCGCACGAGAGGCTTCTTTTAGTTCGAATTCCTTTTGTTTTCTAAGCTCAAGGATGGTTCCTAGCGCGTTTGCGGAGTTTCCAAGATCTGTGAGTTCTCTGGCGGCCACTATGTTTAGCCTGCCTTTTGATTTGTTGGCATTCAGACCAAGTAAGTGATCGTGAATTTCTTTGATGGGTGATACAAATAAACCGTTAATAAGGCTTACAACAATCAGTGCTTGAATAAGCGACATCGTTGCAGCATAAATATAAATTTTTGCAGCGTGGGCTCGTATTTCTTCCTGTTGATTCTTGATATTCCATTTCAGGTGTATGCGCCCTAAATGGTCACCATCAAGTTGAACTTCATGGGTGAAATCCAGACACCATGATTGATCAATATTGTCGCTTTTTAACCAGCGCGTAAGTTCCAGTCCTTCCCTATTGTAAATGCTGACGGATTCTATTTCCGGTGTTCTTTCCGCTAGGCGACGAACGTTATTTTCCAGTGCTCGTTTGTCTTCCAGAATAATTGCCTGAAGGGATGCTGCTGACAACATGGAAACAAGGTTTTGAGTTTCTTCATGAACCTTGCGGCCGAACTCTTTAGTCTCGCTGTACCGGACAAACTCTGCCGCACATAACCCTATGGTCAAAATGGAGCAGCCCATGACCAGGATTATTTGTTGGCGTAGCGGCCAATTTTTAAAGAGTTTTGCAAACACGATTATTTTTTAACTCGAATTAGCGATTTCAGTTCAATCGCTATATGAGTCCTGTTAGTTTTCTGTGTAGTCAATTTAAGGTGCTGTGGCCGAGGTTGTCGACGCGCTATTGAAATCAATAACGACGTTTACACTCTTCTGTTGAGTTTGTTCAGCCTGTTGTAGCAACTCTCTAGGAATGGCGATATTGATGCTTATGTCACGCTCGTCGTAGGATTGATTCGAGCCAGTAGCTGCGTTTGGTGAGTCAGAGTGTGCAGCTGCTAAGACAGGCTCATTGGGTGCCGATGAACTAGTCCTTTTAACCTGTCTTTGAACCTTAATGTCTGATTCCGTTATGTCGGTTGAGGCATTCTTCTCAGGTAATGAATTCGTTAGACCCATGTATTGGGACTCATTGCTTTGAACAAAACCAAAGAGCTGTAAGCTAGATAATATTTTTGGGTTGTTTAAGTGCAGCAATGAGTCTTTTAAAGCGTCATGAACTGATTTGTCTAATCCAGCTCTGGTTACCCAGGGGCTTAGTAAATTCGTGTGTACTGTGTTCTGCGCGACAAGAACCCGCAATTCAATTCCTGCCTCCTTCAAGTCCAGGTAATCATGAGTATCCACGGCCGCGAAGTCGACATCACGGTTGATGAGGTGGTCCAGTCCCTGTTCTTTATTCTCTGCGATATGCATTCTGATATCGACAGGTAATCCTAGTTTAATAGTCATTGATCGTTCCAATGACTTAAGAGCCGGCATGTACGTCCTTACGACACTGGTAGCCTGCTCGTTGCTATACACCCCGAAGTTAATCAAAACAGTCTGCTTATAGCTATCGTCAGAGTACGCCCGCGCATTGGCATAGGCATTCGCGCCCTGGCTAAAACCGATGTTTGCATCTTTACCAGACGCCGTGCTTGCGTACACGTTGGCACACAGCATTGAACCAACAACAAGGGTTGTTAAGCGACGGACAAACGTTAGTAATGGGTTTTGCATGCAGTACCGGATCCTGTGTCGAAACTAAGGATTATCAAAGAGAGAATCGGCAATAATTCGCAAAACTTAAGCCAATCAGGGCACTTTTAGATGCACCTAGACCTTGTAGTAGCCTGTGTTAGCGCAGCTCTGTTGTCGTGTGCTTCCAGAGGTAACGAGACTGTGTATGGGTGGGCGTAGGCAGACTCTGAGAAATAGGGTTAAAGAAACTGTTAGTTGGCCGATAGCGGTGTGAGTCGTTAACTAGTTGTGACCCGGTCGCCGTCATTGTTCCAAAGACAAATGAGGGGGTTAGGTCGAAAGAGAGGTTGGATCATCGTGGAGTCTATTTCTTCATCTGAGAACGAAACGGAACATCTTGAGAAAGCGGAGCAGAGTTTTCTCAAGCGGCTTACCAATAAGTTGTCGTTTCGATTGGGTACTGTTTTGGCGTTCTTTGCTGTTGGGTTCGCCTCTCTAGCCATGTGGAAGTGCAATCTTTCACCGTGGGAAATCAATTGGCTTAGCGCTCCGGAGGCGCCGAGGAGTCTTACAAAGGTCATCGTTGAGTTACGTATTGAGCTCATGATGTTGGCGGCGGCTTCTCTTGCTGCGGTCGTTATGATCATCCGGGCTGAAGTCATGAAGCGCGGCAATGACAGTTTTAGCCCAGATAACGATATCTTTACACCAAACAACGATTTGGAAGCAGAACAGGAAACTCCCGGGCATGCTGTGTTTGCTGGAGGTGTCGATGCTAATAACGCGAATGATTCGTTGGAACTGCCAGAGAAGGAAGGCGCATCAATTGATGTTACTTCTGGGCAGGTTCAGTCGGTTCGAGCCCGAGTTAACGCGGATGCGCAGTTAAGGATTGCAACTGATGAAGTAGATCGTCTTCGTAGAGACTTGGTAGATGTTAAGAAGAAGTTAGAGCTCGCTACTGTCGCTAAGTCGGAATTTATGGCCAACATGAGTCATGAATTGTTAACCCCGATGAACGGTATCGTTGGTATGACGGATCTACTTTTAAATGGTGATCTACCGTGTAAAGAAAAGCGCTTCGTACAATCTATAGCCGGCTCTTCTAATGCTCTGATGGGAATCATCAATGATCTGTTGGATATATCAAAAATAGAAGCCGGATCTTTAAAGCTTACCAATGTTCGATTCTCCCTTCACGATTGTGTCGAAGATGTTTGTTCGGTTCTGGCTGAGAGTGCTCATGCCAAGAATATCGAGTTGATGAGTTACATTGATGAGAATGTTCCGCTGAAGGTTGATGGTGATCCAAGCCGTGTAAAACAAATTCTCAATAATCTGGTGTCCAATGCGATCGCACATACCAGTGAAGGTGAGGTTGTTGTTCGATTAACAAAAGTCGAGGAGGGCGGTAAGTCTTTCTATCACTGTGACGTACAAGATACTGGAGCGGGCATATCACCCGAAATGCAGGCCCAGCTGTTCAGCGCATTTTCACAAGATGAATCTTCGGTCGCTCGACAAGGTGGTGGTATTGGAATGGGCCTGGCTATCACTAAAGAGCTGGTCTGCATGATGGGCGGTGAGGTGACCTTTAAGAGTCGTTTAGGTGGCGGAACTCGTTTCTCGATTACGTTGGCGCTGGATGAGGTGTCCGATGAGGATGCTATGATGCCACGTCGCCGCACGATGAATGGCGCCCATGTATTAGTTGTTGATGATAACGATACGAACAGAACTATCTTGTTTCATCAGCTTTCAAGCTGGGGGTTGATTGTAGAATCTGCTGAGAATGGCCAACAAGCTCTTGAGTGTTTAAGAGAAGCTCATAACAATGATCATGGTTTTGACGCGGTTGTCCTTGATTACAATATGCCTGATATAGACGGCTTAGAGCTTGCCCGGCGTATTCAGGCCGAGCCGGACTTCCAACGTATTAAAGCGCTGTTGTTAACCTCTTCTGAGCTAAAACTTAACGCAGGAGAACTGCAGGAAATTGGTATATACAAGCACGCCAGTAAACCAGTGAGACAATCCGTTTTACATGATTCGCTAGCGTCCGTGATGCCTAACCAAGTGAATGCTCAGAAAGCACCAATCACCAAAAAGCCAAAATCTAAAACAGCCAAAGTCTTGTTGGTGGAAGATAACAGCGTTAATCAGGATGTCGCCATTAGTATGCTGGAGCAACTAGGGTGTGAGGTATTTCAGGCAGAGAATGGAACCTCTGCTGTGCGATTAGCAGAATCTGAAAAGTTTGACCTCATCTTTATGGATTGCCAAATGCCCGAAATGGATGGTTATGAGGCTGCTGGAATTATAAAGTCGGCCGAGGCAAAAAATGCATCAACGCCTATTGTCGCCTTAACGGCGAACGCAACGGTGGCTGATAAAGAAAAATGTTTGACTGCTGGCATGGATGACTATGTGAAAAAACCAGTCAGGACTCAAACGCTATCGCACATGCTGGATAAGTGGGTAGCCCATCCAGTCAATAAATTGGATCCGACCATATTGGATGAGGATCCTCCTATGTTGTTCACGGGCATTCGAGATTGCGATATTCGTTCAAGTGACATGCCCGGCCATATAGAGGTCAATTCAGATCGCATGACAGTATCGACTTTTGATATTGGCGATGCCCATGTGAATGTCAATTCATCCCGAAAAACGACGATGTCTTCGGGTGATCAAAACGACGCCCAACGATACTCTGAGGCGAGTCAAACAGTAAAAGCAGATTCTACTATTGAAGATGAAGCAGATGACGTGCTTGCAGATTCAACGGCAGATGATTCTTCAAGTATCAATGTCAGTGCCATAGATACAATTAGATCCATGCAGCGCGCTGGTCGAGAGGATTTGCTAACGAAGGTTGTTGCTGTTTTCTCCAATAAAACACCGGAGGTTATTGATGGGATGTTGGCGGCAGCCGACGAGTCAGATGTAGAAACAGTTAGTGCCGGTGCTCATAGTCTTTGCTCAAGTAGTGCCTACCTGGGTGCGAACAAGATGTCAGCTTTATGTAAAGAGATTGAAGCGGCAATAGCGTCGGGCAATCAATCAGAGCTTAAAGCTCTGGTGCTGCAGCTGAAAGACGAATACGGTGCGGTGGCTGAAGAGTTAAGCGATATTGTCAAAGCAGCCTGATTACGAGTAGATGGATGATCAGGCTGCTTTTAGCTTATTTATAGATAATGCAAGTCAGGAGTCTAGATGTCCATCATCAGCTGTGAGTCGTCAATGATGCGGTCTAGCTCGACGCCTTCGTAGAAATCAAAAATAGAATCTACGACGAATTGCGGATCATCTGTTATTTGAAAAAGGTTCATGTCTTCAGGGCTGATGGTGCCAGTCACCACCAATGACTTTTCGAACCATTCCAACAGGCCTTCCCAAAATTGTGTGCCGTACAGAATAATGGGGACGCGTCTTGATTTGCCGGTTTGTACCAGAGTGAGCACTTCCGCCATTTCATCCAGCGTGCCGAAGCCGCCGGGCATAACCACATAAGCGGATGCGTATTTAACGAACATGACTTTCCGGGCAAAAAAGTATTTGAAGTTCAGGCTGATGTCCTGATAAGGATTTCCGGATTGTTCGTGTGGCAATTTGATGTTTAATCCTACGCTGGCCGATTTACCGGCAAACGCGCCTTTGTTAACCGCCTCCATAACCCCTGGGCCGCCGCCGCTGACGACTGCAAAGCCTGAGTCAGAGAGTAAGCGGGCGATATCTTCACTGGCTTGATAGTAGGGGTTGTCCGGTTTAAACCGGGCAGATCCGAAAATACTCACTGAGGGGCTTAAATCGGCGAGCTGTTGAAAGCCTTCGACAAACTCCGACATGATCTGGAAAATTTTCCAGGAATCTCGGGTAAGCGCCTTATCGCGAGCATCTGCCCGCATCTGGTTGTGAGTAGGTAGTTGTCTCATCGGACTCATTCCTGTTTGTTGAGCGTATTCTTGTGGTTTAGAGCCTTTCGCTGTGTACGGGTTAGGTACACTATCGACACAGCCCTTGTTCGGTCTTCCTTTATGTCCAGCGCCAAATCCGAAGCAGCATCCCCACCAATTGTTCTGGTTGACGGCTCCGCGTACCTGTACCGCGCGTTCCACGCCATGCCACCACTAACAAATTCAAAGGGTCAGCCCACGGGGGCTATCTATGGGGTGGTCAACATGTTGCGGCGATTGGTAAGCGATTACCAGCCGGAGGTCATGGTTGTTGTCTTCGATGCCAGCGGCAAAACCTTTCGAGATGATATATACGCTGAGTATAAGGCGAACCGCGCCAGTATGCCTGATGACATGCGTTCTCAAATTAAGCCGCTTTACTCGGTGGTCGAGAAAATGGGCTTCCCGCTGGTCATTATTGAAGGTGTAGAAGCTGACGATGTTATCGGCACATTATCAGTACAGGCCACAAAGGCCGGGCTGAACACGGTGATATCGACTGGGGACAAGGACATGGCCCAGCTGGTTAACGACAATGTGACCCTAGTGAACACCATGAACAATACCGTCATGGATGTTGACGGCGTTGTAGAAAAATTCGGGGTAAAGCCGTCGCAGATCATCGACTATCTGACCTTAGTGGGGGACACCTCCGACAATATCCCCGGTGTTCCCAGCTGCGGTCCCAAAACAGCCGTCAAGTGGCTGGCCGCGCATGAAAATCTGCAAGGGGTTATTGATACAGCTGATTCGGTGAAAGGCAAGATCGGTGAGAAGCTGCGAGACGCCATCGCACATTTGCCCATGTCACAAGATCTGGCCACCATCCGGCTGGACGTACCACTCGACAAACCCGTTGAAGAATTAACCATTGGCGAGCCTGATCGTGACGCTTTGGCAGAGCTCTATAAAGATCTCGAATTTAAGACATGGAGTCGGGAGCTGGCTGAAGGCCTATCCCCTATTCAGCAGAAATCTGCAGGTACTGCCAAAGCGAAGGACGCTGGGGATAGCGATGCTTCATCAGACGTTGCAGCTGCAAAAGAGCCCCGAGGCGAATACGAGACCATTACAACTGTTGAGGCCTTGGATGCCTGGATTGAGAAGCTAGAAAACACCGCGTTATTTGCGTTTGATACGGAAACAACCAGTCTTAACTATAAGCAGGCAGAAGTTGTCGGTGTCTCGTTTTCTGTTGAAGCTGGAAAGGCAGCTTACGTGCCGTTGGCGCATGATTATGAAGATGCGCCTGAGCAGTTGGATAGGCAGATGGTGCTGGATAAGTTAAGGCCGCTGCTGGAAGGAGACAAACGCAACCTGGTTGGCCAGCATATTAAGTACGACATTAATGTCTTGCGAAACCACGGCATAGAGCTGGTTAATGTCGCGCACGACACTATGCTGGAATCTTACGTGCTCGATAGCACTGCCACACGGCATGACATGGATTCGCTGGCAAGGAAATATCTGGGAGTACTAGACACCGTTAAATTTGAGGACATTGCCGGGAAAGGCAAAAAGCAATTAACGTTTAATCAAATTGCCGTGGATGTGGCCAGCCACTATGCTGCTGAAGATGCGGATGTGACACTGCAGCTCCATGAAGCCCTTTGGCCCAAGCTTGAGGCTGAGCCAACATTAAAAGCGCTGTATCTGGACGTTGAGTTACCGTCGTTGCATGTTCTTTCCCGTATCGAATGCACGGGAGTACGCATCGACGCTGATATGTTGGAAAAACAAGGTGCAACGATTGCCCAAACCATCGCCCAAGTAAAAACTGATGCATTTGCTGATGCGGGTCGTGAGTTTAATTTGGGTTCGCCCAAGCAAATTGGCGAAATCTTTTTTGAAGAAAAACAATTTCCCATTATTCGCAAAACACCTAAAGGACAACCTTCAACCGCAGAAGATGTTCTAGAGCAACTGGCAATAGATTATCCGTTGCCAAAATTAATCCTTCAGCATCGTAGTTTGACGAAGTTGATGTCTACCTATATTGAAAAGCTTCCTTTACAGATAGACAGTAATACAAAGCGGGTTCATACCTCTTACAACCAAGCCGTTGCGTCCACCGGTCGACTGTCCAGTACGGATCCTAACTTGCAGAATATTCCGGTAAGAACTGAAGAAGGAAGACGCATTCGTGAAGCCTTCATTGCGGAGTCCGGCTATCGTTTATTAGCAGCAGATTATTCGCAAATAGAGTTACGCATCATGGCGCATTTATCCGGCGATGCTGGGTTGGTTAATGCGTTTGAACAATCGCTGGATGTGCATAAATCGACAGCGGCAGAAGTGTTTGCAGTGCCCTTAGATGCGGTAGATGATGATCAAAGGCGATCGGCTAAGGCCATAAACTTTGGACTAATATACGGTATGTCTGCATTTGGACTGGCAAAACAATTGGATATAGCGCGCGGCGAAGCACAGGAATATATCAATTTATATTTTGAACGGTATCCGGGCGTTAAAGCTTATATGGATGACACTCGGGCGTTGGCGAAAGAGCAGGGCTATGTAGAAACCGTATTTGGACGCAGACTGTATTTGCCGGATATCAATGCGCGTAATGCACAGATGCGCAACTATGCCGAAAGAACGGCTATTAATGCACCGATGCAAGGTACGGCGGCAGATATCATCAAGCGCGCAATGATTCTTGTTGACGAGTGGTTGCGAAAAGACCAGGTCGATGCCCGCATCATCATGCAAGTACACGATGAACTTGTATTGGAGGTTAAAGCCGGAGACTTAGAATCAGTGGGCGAGCAAGTACAGCGTCTGATGATCGAAGCCGCAACGTTAAAAGTGCCGTTGGAAGTCGATGCCGGTATTGGTAATAGTTGGGAGGAAGCCCACTGATGTTAATTAGTTATCTTTAAGCTGATTGACATTGGGCGGGGCGTCTTTTGCTTTTAAGTAATAAGCCAGAGCGATGAACAAAACGATGGCATAAGTGCCGAATAGAATCTGATAAGTTTCAGGCGAACTTGTGTCTGCTTGTGCGCTGACAATGCGTCCACTGGCAAACTGCATTAAGCCTGCGCCGAAAATAGAACAGAAATTTATCAAGGTAACGCCGCGCCCCAATAAATCGGCTGAAATGAATGCGCGGCCATGAGCCATCAGCACGCCATAGCTTGTGCCGAATATCCCCAACGCAATGAACAGGGCGGTGGCCATGGCCAAGCTTGGAACAGGGTCTACAACAAAGTAGACAAGTATTGCCAGTACTGCCGCGTTGCCAATAAAGATGACCCACTTGCGGGTATTAAACATTTTGTCGAGCGGGCCGTAAATGAGACTTCCGGCGACCATCGCCAATGCCATCCACAAAGTCACATCTCCAATTTGCAAACTCGTTGCACCGAATAGGTCGGTGAGGTAGGGGCCTGTCCATAGGCCACGAATACCTGCGACGGGCGCATAACAAAACAGCGTCATGAGCATGATCGGCCACATGATGGGTGATTTAATCAACGTGATGTAACCGCTCCAAGCCAACCCTTTAGAAGGTTCAACTTCAGGGTCTCGAACTAAGAAGAAGATGCCGAGTGACACAAGAAACGTTAATGCGCCAAGTCCAGCCATGACGGCTCGCCATCCGTATGCATCTACGGCTGCAGCCAGAGGGCTTGCGCCGATGACGTTGCCGAAGCTTCCAACAGCCACGAACCATGACGTGAGTATGGCAAATTGCCTCATCTCAAAGCGCCTAGCGAAAATAAACAGCGACGCCATGAGAATAGGGGAGCACCCGATACCAAACAACGTCAGGGCAATAATGATGGCTAACGGAGATTGTGCATAGGCGAATACGATGGCACCGGCGGTGCCGAAAATACCGAATATGACGCCCGCAGTACGCCTGGGACCATACCGATCCAAACCTACGCCCACTACAAATTGCATGAGTCCAAAAGCGATGAACCAAAGGCCTGAAGCTAAAGACAGGTCGCCTTTGTCGGCACCTAGTTCTGTCGTGAGCTGTGGTGTCAGAACGGCCAGAAAGGAGCGGTAGAACTGACTGAGCACGTAGGCAAAGGCCAGTGATATGAGTCCGGGCATTATTTAATGCGAGCCGAAGGTGACTAGTGGAGGTCAGCAGTTTACGAGATCTATAGGTTTAGGGCGAGAGGCCAATTTGCGTTGCAATCTGCACCCACATTAATTACTGTAGGGAATAGGCGACATGACGAAATAGTACCCATTACCAAACGCTCTGTTTGTGATGGCTAATCTTTAGTTTCGCATGTTGGGTAGTGTCAGCCATTAAATAACAACGATAGGAGAGAGACGAATGCAGAAATCCCTGCACATAGATCCGGGCAAGTGCACCGGGTGTCTGCAGTGCGAGTCGGCTTGCTCGCTGGTCAATGAAGGCGTAGTGAATCCGTCAAAATCACGTATCAAGGTGTTTACTTTCCACGATGAGGGTAGATTCGTCCCCTATACGTGCACTCAGTGTGATGAAGCTTGGTGTATGCAGGCCTGCCCTGTCGACGCCATCGTGCTCAACCCGGCTAATGGTTCAAAAGATGTCCTGAGCGATGTGTGTGTGGGCTGTAAGGTTTGCACCATTGCCTGCCCATTCGGGACGATTAACTACAACACATCAACCGGTAAGGTGGTCAAGTGTGATCTCTGTGGCGGTGATCCTGAGTGTGTCGAGGCGTGCCCGACGCAAGCCATCACCTACGTGGATGCCAACGCAACCGGTTTGGATAAGATGCGTGCTTGGGCAGCCAAGACTGATAGCGCATCTGGCGCCTGAGGAGATTAGATTATGAGTTGGACGAGAAAAATACTACGAGTCAATCTAACCAATGGCACAGTCGCGGAAGAAGCGCTGAACATGGATTGGGCCAATGACTACCTCGGGCAGCGTGGTTTGGCGACACGCTACCTGGTAGACGAGATAGATCCCCAATGTGACCCACTGGGGCCTGACAATAAGCTCATCATGACAACCGGTCCTCTCACCGGAACGATTGCCTCAACAGGCGGACGCTATTCCGTGGTTTGCAAAAGCCCGCTCACCAATACGGTGGCTTGTTCCAATTCCGGTGGTTTTTTCGGAGCGGAGCTTAAGTTTGCCGGCTGGGACATGGTGATCTTCGAAGGTAAGGCGGCTAGCCCTATGTACCTGAATATTGAAGACGACGTGGCTACGTTGATGCCTGCCGATGATCTATGGGGACAATCAGTATGGGCAGCCGATCACGCACTTAGACAAAAACATCAGGATCCGCAAGTGCGCATAGCTTGTGTCGGCCGTTCAGCTGAAGCTGGCAATTTGTATGCGGCAGTCGTTAATGACCTGCATAGAGCGGCGGGCCGTTCTGGTGTTGGTACCGTCATGGCCTCTAAGAACCTGAAGGCCGTTGTTTGCCGTGGCACGAAGGGGCTTGGCGGTATCAATGATCCCAAGCGATTCATGCAGACCGTTAAGGACGGTAAAAAAGTATTGGCTGAGAATGCCGTTACGGGTCAAGGCTTGCCAGCCTATGGCACGCAGGTTCTCATGAATGTCATTAACGAAGTTGGCGCTCTACCCACGCGCAATATGAGCGAAACGCAGTTCGAAGGCGCTAACAACGTGGGTGGCGAAGCGATGTTGGAGCCACGCAAATCAGACGGCAAGCCGAATCTGACTACAAATGGTGCGTGCTATTCGTGCACCATTGCTTGCGGACGAATTTCCACTATCGATCGCACGCATTTCTCGGTGAAGGATAAGCCGGAATACTGGATTAACTCCGGTGGCTTGGAATATGAAGCAGCTTGGGCTCTAGGCCCTGATACGGGTGTTGATGATATCGATGCGCTGACTTACGTGAACTTCCTGTGCAACGAAGATGGCATGGATCCAATCTCATTAGGATCAACCATTGCTGCGGCCATGGAGCTCTTCGAGACTGGCGCGATAACAACTGAGCACACCGGTGGCATGGAGTTGAAATTCGGTTCAGCAGAAGCACTGTGTTGGGCGGCTGAAGTCGCTGCAAAAGGTGAAGGCTTTGGTGCTGATCTCGGCTTGGGTTCCAAACGTCTCTGTGAAAAGTACGGTAAGCCTGAATTGTCCATGACGGTCAAAGGACAGGAATTTCCGGCCTACGATCCTCGCGGCATTCAGGGTATGGGACTGGCGTATGCCACAGCCAACCGTGGCGCCTGTCATTTACGCGGATACACGGTAGCCTCAGAAATTCTGGGTATTCCTGAAAAAACCGATCCATTGGTGTCAGATGGAAAAGCCGGTCTGGTAAAGGCATTCCAGGATGCAACGGCTGCTGTAGATTCAGCCGGTTTGTGTGTTTTCACGACGTTTGCCTGGACGATGGACGATATTGCACCTCAGGTAGATTCTGCCTGTGAAGGTGACTGGTCCACCGAGCGAATGATGGAAGTGGGCGAGCGTATCTGGAACCTTGAGAAAGACTTCAACCAGAAAGCTGGAGTCACCGGGGCTGACGATACGTTACCGAAACGATTGCTAACCGACGGTGCAAACTCCGGCCCTGCTAAGGGGCGGGTTAGCGAGCTCGATCAGATGCTTCCGGAGTATTATCAGCTTCGAGGTTATTCTGCAGACGGGTCCATGACTGACGAAACTCGTCAGAAGTGGTCGTTGCCAAGTTAGAACTGCATTAATCGGACATCGTTCTAACGACGAAGTCCAATTAGGGCTTATTATTCATCTCGGGCGCAGCTAGACTGCGCCCAAGCTGTCTGTAAGGTTTGAGAAAGTGGATCCCTGGTTTTCCCTGTGTTAAGCAGGTGACCAGATAAACGACAACATTTTTAGGGTATGGCTATGCATTACGTGATCATTGGCGCAGGTCCAGCGGGTGTTAATGCGGCAGAGCATCTGCGCAAATATGACCCAAAGGGGCAGGTCACTTTATTGGTGGCTGAAGATGTTCCGCCTTATTCAAGAATGGCCTTACCGTACTACCTGGTAGGCAACATCGAGCCGGAAGGCACCTACCTCAGAAAAAACGAAGGGCACTTTGAATCACTGGGCATCACGCTTAAACAGGGGCGGGCCAGTTCGATTGATGCTGATGCCAAACAAATCAATTTGTTAGGTGGAGAAACCCTCGCGTACGACAAACTTCTCATCGCCACGGGTGCCACCGCGACGCGTCCGCCTATTCCTGGCATAGACCTGGACGGCGTGCACAACTGCTGGTCGCTACGAGATGCTCATAAGATCGTTGAAGGCACTGAAAAAGGCTCAAAAGTCATCCTGATGGGAGCGGGTTTTATCGGTTGCATCATTCTTGAAGCCTTAGCTGCAAGAGGTGTTGATCTCACCGTTATCGAGATGGAAAACCGCATGGTTTCTCGTATGACCAATGAAGTCATGGGCACCATGATTAAGGACTGGTGTGTGGCCAAAGGCATCAAAGTCATGACTTCCACCAAAGTCTCTGAAATCTCTGCAGTCGCTGGAGATGATCCACTGCAAGTGAAAACGGCCGGCGGTGAAACCCTCCCCGCTGATGTTGTTATCTGCGCGACAGGTGTTCGCTCAAATACCGCCTTCCTCGATGGTAGTGGTGTGAATGTTGATATGGGCATCGTCGTTGATGACTTTATGCAAACCAGTGTCGCTGATGTCTATGCTGCGGGTGATGTGGCTCAAGGCAAAGATCTGTCTACTGGTGAATATTATGTTCAGGCCATTCAGCCAACAGCTGTTGAGCACGGAAAGTTAGCAGCACAAAATATGGCGCATGGTCACAAGAGCCCGCATCCAGGCAACGTCAATATGAACGTTTTGGATACGGTTGGTCTTATCTCTACCTCATTCGGAATGTGGATGGGCGTTGAAGGTGGAGAAGAGGCAACCATGTCTGACACGGACAAATTTAAATATTTGAATCTTCAATTCAAAGATGACGTGTTGGTTGGGGCGAGCAGCCTGGGGATGACTCAGCATGTGGGTGTTATGCGTGGTCTCATTCAAACCGGTGCTCATCTGGGTGATTGGAAAGATAAGCTTTTAAAAGAACCTAACCGTATTTCTGAAGCCTACCTTGCCAGCGCACAGCGACAACATAAAGACCTGGCCGCTTCGTAAAGCTGTTCTGACTGTTGATATGAAAATCACCTTCAAACTATTTGCAACACTGCAGGATTTATTGCCGGCAGGTGCAGTTAAGAATGCGGTGGAAATCAGCGTTGCGGATGATGCGTCACTGAACGACATCATTGACCATTACAAAGTACCTCGCGAACTAGCACATCTGGTTCTGGTTAATGGTGTGTTTCATTGTGATGCCGATCGTGATCAACGCAATGTATTGAAAGAAAACGATGTGCTGGCCATTTGGCCGCCGGTGGCAGGTGGTTAACGTATGTCTCATCCGGAAATTGCGTACAGCCGTGAAATGGGTTTAACCCACGATGACTTCTGGCGTTTGCTACCCAGAGCGATGGGCGAACATACTTATCAGACTGACGGCGACACTGTGTCCGCCAGCGTGTCCGGTGGCACATTGAAAATTACCTTAGGTCCTTTGCAAGAGAGGCGTATTGCACTGCTTCGTTTGCCGTTTGCTGAAGTGTCCTTTGTGTTCAATGATGTGTCAGTCGAGGATCAGTTAGCGTTTAAAGCGCACTTCGATCTGCATTTTCAGAGAGGTGGCGGTTAAGTGAACGCACCGACGGATAACTCAGTGGCACATGGTTTGACTGAAGCGAGCGATCGATTTGATCGGCCGTTAAAAGATTTGCGCATATCGGTCACTGACCGCTGTAATTTCCGTTGCGTCTATTGCATGCCGAAGACGGTTTTTAACAAGGACTATAAGTTTTTACCTAAATCAGAATTACTGACCTTCGAAGATATTGAACGAGTGGTTAGAGCCTCCGCTGATTTGGGTGTGACCAAAATTCGGCTCACCGGTGGAGAGCCTTTGATTCGTCGGGATCTTGAACAGCTCGTTAATAAGATAAGTGACGTGCAAGGTATCACTGATATCAGCATGACCACCAATGCGTCTTTAATGACACGAGAAAGAGCACGAAGTCTTAGAGAAGCCGGGTTGCAACGATTGAACGTCAGCCTGGATGCGCTGGATGACGAAACCTTTAAACGTGTTAATGACGTTGATATCGATGTGCAGACAGTGCTTGATGGCATTCAGCATGCGGCAGACGCAGGCTTTGAATCTGTGAAAGTAAACATGGTGGTCAAGAAGGGGCTTAACGATCACAGCATTCTGCCTATGGCTAGATTTTTCCATGGCACCGGGCAAATTTTACGGTTTATAGAATTCATGGATGTCGGCAACAGTAATGCCTGGGACTTATCACACGTGACGACCAGTCAGGAAATCGCTGATATCATCAATGCAGAACTACCTATTGAGCCTGCCAAAGCGAACTATAGAGGCGAGGTTGCTAAGCGCTGGGAATATAACGACGGCGGTGGCGAGATCGGCATCATTTCGTCTGTATCAGAACCCTTCTGCGGCGATTGCAGCCGAGCAAGACTAAGCGCTACCGGCAGCATATACACCTGCCTGTTCGCATCCAGTGGACACGATATACGTCCGGCTTTACAAAACCCAAGCAGTACCGCCGTCTACGACGCTCTTAAAAAGCTTTGGTCCGTCCGCGCTGATCGCTACTCAGAAACCCGAACCCAAGTATCCGTCATCCGCCCCAAAGTAGAAATGTCCTTCATCGGCGGCTAGCCATGGGGTCGGACCACCGTAAAGCCCTATTAAATAAGGCTTTTTAGCCTCGTATAGGCATTATTTTGTCCTTAATCGGCCATTTATTCGACGAAAAACAGGGCTTTAATCAAGACAATCCCACGGTCATGGGCATCTCAAAAGGAACATCAAATATCTTGAATCGGACCCTGTAGGGCAGGTGTCGATAGCAGAGCCGAGATGTTCTTATGATTCGGTTTCTAGCCTACCAGGGATGCGGTAGCCTCTTAAAATTGTGAAATATGCAATATAAGACGAATAAAATATTGAGGCTCAATTCGAAAAAAGCATAGATACATGCAAGATAGAGCTATCTGTGTCCGTTAGTACATGTAACGGTAATTAGGCAGCAGACGTTTTAAGTTCTCACGATCGTGACGACGCTAAATGACCACTGTCCTGATGCCGAAATGTAATGCCTTTTCGGCTTATGAGTTTTATCAGTAATTTGTAAAGTGAAACAAATAAGTAAATTGAATTTTATTTTTTTGATTAATCACTGTTAGACGAGGATGTTCAGATGACATTAGCACGCTTAGCATTAGTGACCTACCTAGCCGCAATGACAGGAAATGCATTGGCTGCGACTGACGGTGAGCTTGGAGGAACTTCTGAAGGCACAGCGGTCATCAATATCGCTAAGGAAAACGCGGTTAAGATCACCAATCTAGATGACATCGATCTAGGAACATCAGGTAATTTGACGACCACTGCAACCGGCTCTGACGATGTTTGCGTGTATTCATCAACCGGCGCATATGGACTTGTTATGACGTCGGCCAATTCGGAGTTTGTGCTAGAAGCCAACGGTGCCACAACAACCATAGATTACGCAGTTGAATGGCAGGCGAATATCACCAGTGATGTTACTTACAACACACTGATTACTGGTCTTGTAGGAAACTCATTAAACGTAGATTGTGATGGGCAGACTAACGCAACTTTTACGATTTCCGTTGCGCCCAGCGATTTCAACGCTGCGGATCCCGGCACCTACACAGATACCTTGATAATGCTTGTTCAACCTGATTAGTCACAGAGCTTCATTCATTGGCCATTCCGGACCGGCGGACATAGGAACTCAGTAGAAACTGTTGTTATTCCCAGATGTCGCTGAACGCTAGCCACAGGGTCGGACCATCATTATTCCCAGTTAAATAGGCATTTCCAGTCATTATCCGCTGAATTTTGACCCTTAAAATGCCGTTTTACAGAAATAAAACAGGCATATAGCCATGGCGAAGGTCTTGCCACAGGTATAACCCAAAGAACAGCGAGTAACACGAATAATAAGTTCTTTGGTGCATGCACCTCATGAAGTCGAAAGTCCCACCCAATCAACTTCACCGCTGATCTGGTACACAGGCTGTATTACAATAATTGCGAATCATGCAATATAAGACACCTGTAATATGGTGATACAGCACCCAAAAAAACGCGATATTGTGCAAGATATTGCGCTCCTCCTCCGTTATCAAAAATATTAGACCTGCAGATGCTATTGGCCCTCACCCTTGAGACAAAGCCAAACGACTGCTGTTTTGATGACGTCATACAGCTCCTTAGATAGCCAGAGTTGTATTAATTTTTGTTAAGTGAATCAATTTATTAGATTGAATTTTATTTTTTATAAATCACTACCAAATAACGGGGTACGCACAATGAAATTGGCACGAATAGCAGTAGTCGCTTACATAGCTGCAATGACAGGAAATGCGGTAGCAGCAACCGACGGTACGCTCGGAGGAACTTCGGAAGGTACTGCGGTCATCAATATCTCAAAGCAAAACGCGGTTAAGATTACTAACTTAGATGACATCAATTTAGGTACATTCGGAAGCCTAACGGCGACTACGACTGGCGCAGATGATGTGTGTGTTTTTTCCTCCACGGGTGGATATGGCCTTGTAATGACGTCTGCAAATGACGGTTTTTCAATGGCAGCCACTGGTACGACAACAACTATTGATTACTCAGTTGAATGGGAGGCTAACCTGACGAGTGACCTCACCTATAACAGCATGCTGCCTGGTCTTATCGGTGACTCATCAGATGTAGATTGTAATGGCCAGACAAATGCAACGTTTACCATTTCCATTGAACCTAACGCATTCAATGCGGCAGAGCCAGGTAGCTACACAGATACATTGACAATGCTTGTTCAACCATTGTGATCACTGGGAATCTTTGCCGACCATTCGTGGTCGGCTGATTTCATGAGAATTGTTGGTCGCTACAAAAACGATTGATTTGTTGCGTGTCGTACTCGATAAAGCTCATTGCAATTTATGTTTTTGATCAGCCTACAAATACCTGTGACTGATTATGAGCAAGTAAGAAGTGTTAGCGTGTTTATACTTACTCCATCGGATTAAACATTCGCCATGAGAATGGAGTGAGGGTATCCTTTGACGATCGTTGTCTTTGATTCTGGTGTCGGCGGGCTCTCCGTACTGCGAGAGGCTCGCATGTTGTTGCATGATCATCACTTTGTCTATGTTGGTGATGACGCAGGATTTCCCTATGGCGGATGGGATGGTGAAGCGTTAACACAGCGCATAGCCACCCTGTTTGATACGCTGGTTGAAAAATACCAACCAAGTCTTGCCATCATTGCGTGTAATACCGCCTCGACGCTAATCATGCCGTCTCTGCGCGATAAGTTCCCCATCCCCTTTGTTGGAATTGTACCTGCTATAAAACCGGCAGCTGAAAAAACGGCATCTGGATTGATATCGGTACTGGCCACTCCTGGAACTGTTCAACGTCCTATTATCCAGGAATTGATTTCCGAGCACGCTGAGGCTGTTCAAGTAAATCTGGTTGGTGCAACGAAGTTAGCCCAGCTCTCAGAAGAACATATGCAAGGTCGAGGTATCGATACCGATGTTCTTCTTAGTGAGATAACGCCCTGTTTCATAGAACAGGACGGTAGTCGTACCGATATAGTGACCTTAGGCTGCACGCACTATCCGTTTCTTGTCAACGAGATGCGTAAGCTTGCCCCGTGGCCAGTAGATTGGCTCGATCCTGCCGAAGCGGTAGCCCGTCAAGCTGCTCGAGAATTAAAACGAACTGCTGAACTTTTTGAGTTAGACAGACCCAGCGTTGAGATTGATAGAGATATTGCTATCATGACCTCGAATGAACCAACGCTTGCGACGACACGCTTGTTAAAAGGGATAGGTTTGCAGGTAGAATCCGTCGAGCTATAGCTTGTTGATTAATAAACAAAGGCCTATCGGTCTTTAATACGAATGTCTATAAGTCCCATGCTCAAAGCTGCTGATATCCGGTTTCTGGTTGTGCATTGTTCGGACACACCGGACAACGATCCCATTGGTGCGAGAGAAATACATGAGATGCACTTGGGATTTGGTTGGCACGGTATCGGTTATCACCGGGTGATAAACCGTGCCGGCGAGATTGAAAGCGGTCGGCCAGACTTTTGGCAAGGTGCGCACGTTTACGGGCACAATGAAATTAGTTTAGGTGTCTGTCTAATCGGTTGTACCGATTTTACCGCTAAACAATTTGATGCTCTCGAGCAAGTGCTTAGGCAATGGCAGCTTGAATATCCGACTGCCACTATTTGTGGTCATCGTGATTTTAGTTATACCGAAAAAACCTGCCCAAATTTCAATGTTGCCCAGTGGTGCCAGTCTCGTGGTATTGAAGCTGGAGACCAGCTACCCGACTAGAGGTGGCAGCTGTCTCCATTTGTCCTTCTAGGATTCTGCAGCCCGTTTTTCAATAAACGAAAATTTGTCCTTAACCAGCCAAAGTACAACTAATGATGGAATGACCATCAAAGCGGTGATAACGAAGAATAATCCCCAATCACCGTCTAAGCCATCGACCATTGCACCTGAAGACGATGCCAGTAATGTTCTTCCAGCTGTACCCAAAGAGGCGAGTAGAGCGTATTGCGTGGCTGTGTAGGTTCGATCAACCAACAATGATATGAAGGTGACGAACATAACCGTCGCAATAGATGCTGTAACGTCGTCTATCAATACCGCCGCTGCAAATAACCACACTGACGGTTCGCTTGTCCATGCCATCCAAGAGAACATTAAGTTGGTAGCCGCCATGGCGATGCCTGCTAATAGCAAGGCCCTGACGATGCCTTGTTTGACGGCAAACCAACCGCCAATCAAGGTGAATACGACGGTAACAACCCACCCGAGCCCTTTTGAGTAAACAGCAATATCAGATTTAGAAAAGCCCACTTCTTTGTAGAAAATGATGGACATTTTCCCAACGAAGGCTTCTCCAATCTTGAATAGAAAAATGAAGGCCAGAATGGCTATCGCTACCTTCACGCCATTTTGTTTGAAGAAACTGGCAAACGGGGCGACGATTGTTGTACTTAGCCAGGCAAAAAATCCTGTTTTGACACCAAGAGCGGAGCCAATATTGGCCTGATCTTCAGCCTGCGCTTTTGCGCGTTCGCGCCAGGAAACCTCCGGTATGAGCAATAAAAGAAAATTCATCAGAAGGATGAGTAGCGCCAGAATCTGGAAGGTGAGCTGCCAATAATTTTCGTACCCACGTTGCTCTAGTGCTTCTGCCACCATTAGTGCGATGAAGCCTCCCAACTTAAAACCTGTCCACCACCCGACAACAGCCATGGCAGCACCAGCAGCCATTGAGCCGGTTTCCGAGGGACCGATTTGTTCAATTCTCAGTGCATCGATAGTGATGTCTTGTGATGCCGAACTGATTGCGATGGCCAAACCGATGGCGATGACAATCCACAAGTTCTCCGCTGGACTGAGATTACTCCAAAGCAGCACGGCAACCAGAATGATGAACTGCAAACAGAGTATCCAGGCTTTGCGTTGACCGATACGATCAGTTAGCCAAGGGATGCGGATTCGATCGATCAGTGGGGCCCAGAAAAAATTGATGCTGTAGACACCGAATATCAATGAAGCGAAGCCAATGGTGCTTCGGCTCATGCCGTCTTCTTTGAGCCAGAGTGACAGAGCACTGCCAATTAAAACCCAGGGAAAGCCACTCATGGCACCTAACAACAGGATTCTAAGCATCCGCTTGTCAGCATAAACTGCCAAAGATGCCTTTTCTTTTACAGCAATATCGGTCATGCCCAATTACCCGTTCCAGTACTTGCCCGACTATAGCGCCTCCTGACTTGCTAGGCTACTCTATTGGCCGCGTTGGTTCCCGTTTGGTCCGGAGATGATGATGATCGAACACATACAAGGATATGCTGAAGGTTATTACGGCCGTCTTTTCGATTGGGAAGAACGGCGCCGAATATTATCCGCTCTGGCAAAAAACGGGCTAAACACCTATTACTACGCGCCCAAGGAAGACCCCCTCCATCGCTACCAATGGCGAGAAGCGTATCCAGATGAGTGGATGCAGAATTTTTCCCGATTTTGCGCTGCGGCCAAATTGTTGGATATAGACGTTGTTGGAGGCGTTGCGCCAGGCCTTGATTTTGATTTCAAGGATTTACCTGCCGGCGGCGATTACCAATTGTTGCTTAATAAATGTCGAGCCTTATTAAGTGCGGGCGCTAAGTACGTGTCTTTGCTTCTGGATGATATTGACGAAAATTTCAATGAACGCTCTGGTGGCTTTGACAGTGAGGGTAGTGCGCATGCCAGTTTGG
>CAZCKD010000032.1:0-22008 GCA_964498925.1 uncultured Granulosicoccaceae bacterium | reverse complement strand
ATAAAAACCGTCGTCTTCACGAAATGCCGGCAACATGCGATCTCGGTTAGCGACATCACGAAATCGCGCTGATAGCTCACCGTTTCTGTGTTGGATAGAGGTGCCGCGGATTTTCTCGGCACGCACCAGACGTTTCCAATCAGGAACGTAACGCTCTTCGGCTGAGGTCAGCGCGGCATTCATGTCGACTTCCATCAGGAAGTGGACACCACCTCTTAAATCCAACCCAAGATACATTGGCGCTGCGATGTTTCTTAGCCATTCAGGACTGCCATCGACAAGATTCAGCGCCGTTAGGTACTGGTTAGGGTCGAGAGCCTCAGACAAAACATCACGTCCTTTTATCTGGTCGTCTTCGCTGGCGAATAATGCCAGGTATCGCCCATCTTCTTCCCGCACTTCAATGTTGTCAAAACCCGCTCGAGATAACGTGCGGGTAAACATATCGGTGTCAGCCTGAGTCAGGGCGTTATTGCGCCCTGAAATCTGAACGGCTGGATCACTTCCGAAGATGTTGGGTAGCGCAAATAGCACACCCACGATCACGACAGCAGCTAAAAGAACCGTCTTCCAGATGGGATTTACATTAGTCATGCTAAAAACGCTTTATGAAGTTCGGCGATAAAAGACAGGCGTGAAGTTGGTAGCTATACGGCTTTCAAAGTTCCATTAGGTAACAGTGCTGCGACTGCTTGCTTCTGAACATTGACTTCCATTCCTTCCGCGACGCGCATGGTTAGAAATGCGTCCCCGACCTTAGTCACAGTTCCGCCCAATCCTCCATTGGTAACGACCTCATCGCCCTTTTTCAAGGCTTCGACCATTGCCTTATGTTCTTTCATGCGCTTTTGCTGAGGACGAATCATCAGGAAGTAGAAAATAGGCAGCATGAGTAACAATGGGAGAATGCCCATTAGGGACCCACCGGCTCCACCGGCTGACTGTGCGTATGCGTTACTGATGAAAAAATCCATGATGTATGCTCGTAAGTGATTGGGCAAAAATTAACGCGTAATTATGCCATAGACTGCGTATGCGATTCGTATGGCTGGCGACTGGTTAGCGAGGTTACTAGGCGCCCTGGGACCTCATATGCTCAAATTCCTTGGTGAATTGCGCAAACTCCCCCTTCTCGATCGCCGTCCGTATCCCCAACATCAACTGTTGGTAGTAGTGAAGGTTATGGATGGTATTGAGGCGAGAGCCTAGAATTTCGCCACATTTAGACAAGTGGTACAAATAAGCACGGCTATAGTTTTGACAGGTGTAACAGCTGCATTGCGCATCAATCGGCCCAGTGTCTGTGCGGAATCTGGCGTTGCGCAGGCGGATATCCCCGTAGCTGGTGTAGATGTAGTCGTTACGCGCATTGCGCGTCGGCAGCACACAATCAAACATGTCTATTCCCCGCTCCACGGCTGAAACAATATCCTCCGGTTTACCGACACCCATTAGATATCTCGGTGCTGTAGACGGAAGGAACGGCACGGTTTGATCCAGCACGGTATCCCTTATCGATTTTTCTTCCCCAACCGCGAGCCCGCCGACCGCGTAGCCAGGAAAACCTATTTCAACGAGCGCATCGCTGGATTGTTTTCGTAAGTCCTCGTACATGCCGCCCTGCACGATGCCAAATAAAGCGTTTGGATTTTCCAGCGATTGAAACTCATCTCGACACCGTGCAGCCCAGCGCATGGATAATTCCATGGATTCCGCGGCTTGCTGTCGCGTCGCCGGATAGGGCGTGCATTCATCAAAAGCCATGACAATGTCAGAGCCCAGAACGGTCTGAATACGCATGGACTCTTCCGGGCTGAGGAAAACCTCGGAACCATTTATAGGCGATCTGAAACGTACTCCGGTTTCATCAATTTTTCTAAGCTTAGCCAGACTGAAAACCTGGAAACCACCGGAGTCTGTCAAGATGGGTCCCGACCAATTCATGAAATCATGGAGATCTCCGTGCTGGGCAATGATTTCTGTTCCAGGTCTTAACCAAAGGTGGAAGGTGTTACCCAACAGAATTTCCGCGCCAATCTCGGTAACCTCTTCCGGGGTCACCGATTTAACAGTGCCGTAGGTGCCGACAGGCATAAAGGCCGGTGTTTGCACCTTCCCTCGCGAAAACTGCAATTCACCGCGACGAGCGCCACCGTCAGTGGATTGCAATTCGAAATTGAAATTCACGATTGATCTCCGCGTTTAGGCCAAACCAGCATAGCGTCACCGTAACTGAAAAATCGGTACCGCTGCTCGACAGCTTCACGGTAGGCGGACAATGTTTCGTCTAGCCCGGCAAATGCTGCGACCAGCATCAACAAGGTAGATTCAGGTAGATGGAAATTGGTGAACATGGCATCCACCACATGAAACTTGGCACCGGGTGTTAAAAACAGTCGAGTGTCACCCTGAAAAATCTCAACCTTTCCTGATGCCTGTGCGGAGGCTTCCAAAGCACGAACAGAGGTGGTGCCGACCGCAAGGACCCGGTTACCACGTGCTTTGGCAGACTCGATGGCCGCAACTGTTTCAGCTTCAACAGAGACTCTCTCCGCATGCATCACGTGTTCTGCCGGATTCTCCACTCTCACCGGTTGAAATGTTCCTGCGCCAACATGCAGCGTGATGAAGCTATGCGTCACGCCCTTATCGGCAAGGGATTTCATCAAGGCCTCATCAAAGTGCAAGCCTGCAGTTGGCGCTGCGACCGCACCGGGCTTCTCTGCAAATACCGTCTGGTAGCGTTCCAGATCTTCTTCGTCCGGCTTTCGCTCAATATACGGAGGCAGAGGGATATCACCGTGCTGCTCAATAAAGGTGGCGAGATCGCATCCGTCGTGAGTATCGGCTTTGAGCTCGAACAAATCGTGCTCTCTGCCAAGGACCGTCAACGCAAGAGGTTCTGCTGAATCGCTAACGTCAGAGCTAGGGAGAGCTCCGGCAGAGCTCGATGCGGATGATGCCTGCGGGTGAAGGTATATTTTTGAACCGGGTTTTGGTGACTTGCTGGAGCGAATTTTGGCTAACAGCACATCGCTTCCCGATAGTCTTTCAACCATTAGCTCCAGCTTTCCTCCGGTTTGCTTTTCACCGTACAACCTTGCAGGGATAACACGGGTATTGTTGAATACCAGATGGTCGCCGGGATTCAGTAAATCCGCGAGATCGCGAACACCCAGGTGACGGACGGTTTTTCCAGACATTTCCAGAAGCCGACTATCGCTGCGGCCCGCGAGAGGCGATTGCGCGATCAGTGATGCGGGTAAATCGTAGGCATAGTCACTCAACCGGAATGGCTTGATGTTAGCCTCATCGGAGGGTGCTGAATCTGGGGGGCTTTCTGACATGAAGGGTAAGCATTCTCGCGCTTGGTGCCGGAGGCGAGACTTGAACTCGCACTCTGTTTCCAGAACCGGATTTTGAATCCGGCGTGTCTACCAATTCCACCACTCCGGCAGCGCAGCAGAAGTTTAGGCAAGTTCGCCGATAACAACAAGCATCAGGAAGAAAAAATACGCGATTGTGTGAATATTGCTCGTATTGAATGACAAACCATGCAAATTGTCGTGCTAAAGCCGGGCCTAACTTCAATCCAGCCACTTTGGGCTAATCATCCATTCGCATCTTGGCAGGCTCGATGATGCCATCCAGAGATTCCATAACAGGCACCAGGTGAGGCTTGTTTTTTTGAATCTCTTCTTTTGATAAGCCTTCCATCTCGTGAGGAAATACGAGCCAGTCATCTGTTTTATGAGCACAAAAATCAGGCTCGAAGTCAGTGCGATTTTTGCCAGGCTTAAAATAGGCGGTGGCAACCCTAACATCGTGCGGTAGATTCTTACGGGCGCGCTCACGGAGTTTATCGAGTATGGCTTTAACACTTAAGCCGGTATCAAAAACGTCGTCGACGATAAGAAGGGAATCCTCTTCATTCATTTTGCGTGTGAGGTAACTCAAGCCGTGGACCCGAACATTATTCTTGCGTTTGTTCATACCGGCATAGGAAGAGGTACGAATGGAGATGTGATCGGTGCCAACACCGTAAAAATCCAATAGCTCCTGAACCATAATGCCCACAGGCGTCCCACCCCGCCAGACACCAACGATAAAGTTGGGCCGGAAATCACTGGCTAATATTTGCCTCCCCAACTCCAGAGAGTCTTCCAATAATTGCTGGGCCGAGATATAGATTTTTGTATCAGCGCTCATGTATGGCTTACCGTCGAATCAATGGTTAGTGGACAGACAGTGCACTTCAACCGACCGAAGCCTGCGAGGCTGCAATCTGAACTTCTGCCGCCAATGCAGCCAGTACGTCCACAGGTGTTGCCGCTTGTGTTATCGGCCGTCCAATCACTAAAAAATCACTGCCGGCTAGTATCGCATCAAATGGTGTGAGCGTTCGACGTTGATCGTCCGGTTTTCCACCATGGCTGGATATCGTGGACAAAGGAACAGCACTGGCAGGATCTGGACGGACACCCGGCGTTATCGTGAGAAAATTGTTTTTGGCGATAGACCGGATCAAGCCGACTTCGTGAGGTGAACAGACGACACCATCCAGCGCCGCCTCTCTGGCTAGCTTAGCCAAGCGAGTCACCTGCTCGGCCGGATCAACATCCAAACCCGATGCTGCCATCTGGGCTCGATCCAGACTAGTTAGCACGGTGACACCGATAACTCGAGTGCCTCCACCCGTCGCGGCATCTTTGTCGTATTGCTTGATGGCATCTCTTGCCGCACTGAGCATGGCCGGACCACCGCTGGCGTGCACATTGACCATCCACACACCCAGTGAGGCTGCCGCTTCCAAAGCGCTGGCTACGGTGTTGGGAATATCGTGGTACTTGAGATCGAGAAAAACATCAAAGCCTTTTGCCTGGCAACGTTCAACAAATGCAGGCCCGGCTAGCGTAAATAGCTGGTTACCTATTTTCAGTCGTGTCAGTTCGGGCTCCAGCCTGTCTACCAGATCAGAAGCTTTGTTGACATCGGAAAAATCCAAGGCGGTTATTATTCTGTTCATTCCCCTTCTACTCCGATAATGGTTGAAACACTGTCCCACTGCTCACAACTGGGGCAACGCCAGTGCATAACGTTACCCTGAAACCCACATGACTTGCATCGGTAAACGGGTTTGTCTTCGACCACCTGATCCAGCAAATCCCGAATGACTCGTACTTTTTCCCGTTCACCGGCCTTGCTTTGCTCGATCTGATCATGCACCCAGTCGCGCAGACCTTTCAATGACGGTCGTTTTAAAATCTGGTCTTTAAAAAAACGATCTGCCAAGTCCGCACCGTGTCGCTCCGCAATGACTGCGCGCGTGGTTCGAATCACCGAATAGGCATTGCGCTGCTCGTAGATTCTTTTTAGAAAAGCGTCTAGCGCTTTTTCATCTTTTGCCTGTCGGAAAACTTCAAAGCGTTTTTCGATGATCTCCGGCATCAATTCTGCGCGCAGATTCTGCACTCGCTCGTAGAGTACATTAGCTTTATCAAAATCTTCTCTTTGCATAGCTAATTCCGCAAGCATCATGATGGCTCGCGCGCAGTCACCGTCATTTTCCAGAGCTGATTGGAGTTGCACTTCAGCAGTGTCGTAAGCGTCTGCTTTCATCGAATCCGACGCCAACTCACAGTAGTAGTGAGCAATCTGAGGCGCTAGCGATTCGCTGGTGGTGCGTTGAGCCTCATCGGCAATATTTATCGCCTGCAGCCAATCACCTTCTCGCTCGTGCATCTGCAAGAGACAATGATAAGCATCAAGTTGACGGTGACCGGATGCGATCAAGTCCTTAAATACGTTTTCTGATCGATCTAACAGCCCAGCCGACACGTAGTCGGACGCCAACTCAAAACGTGCGCTCGCCCGTGTTTCCGCGTCCAACTTTTCATTGTCGAGCACGCTCTGGTGCATGAAGAGTGCTCTCTCCATATCACCGCGTTGTCGATAATAATTTCCCAGCGCGATATGAGTTTCGGCAGTATTCCGGTCGGTACTGTTGGGATTGGTGAATAGCTCGACAGGCTGTTCTTGCTTATCAGACAGCAAGACATTCAGATTTTGATGAAAATCGCTGGTGTAATCCCAAAGGTTTTTAGACGATGACGATTCACTACGTCTGGCGGCAAACCAACCTGCAGCGGCGGCTATCGGCAGTAGAAACCAGAATAAATCGGGAATGGACACCCGCCAAGTCTAGCGTAATGTTACGTCCGAAACACACGCAATCACTCCATAAGGAGTTAGTCGTTATTTTCTGCAGTGTCAGAATTGTCGGATGAGGCGACGAGGGATTCGTTTACCCTCTCGCGGAGCTCTTTTCCGGGTTTGAAGTGAGGAACATGTTTTCCTCTCAAAGCAACGGCATCACCCGATTTGGGGTTACGTCCGATGCGGGCTTCGCGGAAGTGCAGACTAAAACTACCAAAGCCGCGAATTTCGATTCGCTCTCCGCTGGCCAATTCCTGGCTCATTTTTTCGAGGATGCTTTTTACAGCCAGCTCGACATCTTTCGGGGCCAAATGATTCTGGTTCCGAGCCAGCGAATCGATGAGATCCGATTTGGTCAGACTGTTATCTGTTCTAGACCGATCATTCATATTGAACCTCCTGACTCAATTTCGATGATCGGGCGGGAAGAATTCCCGCCCGATCGGACAAACTGAGTTAATACCTTACTACTGAAAAATTACTTTTCCAAATTACCCAGCTGTTCTTTCATCAAATCACCCAACGTTGTGCCAGCAGGCTCATCGGATGAATCGTTGTAATCGCTCATCGCTTCAGCTTCGTCAGCGTAGTCCTTCGCTTTGATGGACAGACTTAGCATACGCGATTTACGGTCGGTGCCGATAAATTTGGATTCTACCTCTTCACCTTCCTTCAGGTGTTGACGTACATCTTCGACTCGCTCACGGGATATTTCACTGGCGCGAAGTACACCTTCAACTCCATCACCCAGATCGATAACCGCGTGCTTGGTGTCGACTTCTTTAACGATACCTTTGACGATGCTGCCCTTAGGGTTATCAGCAACGTACTGACCGAATGGGTCACGATCGATTTGCTTAACACCTAATGAGATGCGCTCACGCTCAGGATCGACTGCGAGAACAACTGCTTCGATCTCGTCGCCTTTCTTGTAGTTGTGAACCGCTTCTTCGCCAGTTTCGTTCCAGGACAGATCAGACAAGTGGATAAGTCCGTCGATACCGCCATCCAGTCCGATGAAGATACCGAAATCAGTGATGGACTTGATAGTACCGCTGACTTTGTCACCTTTATTGAACGACTCGGAGAAATCTTCCCAAGGGTTCGGCTTGCATTGTTTGATACCTAGAGAGATACGTCGACGTTCCTGATCGATGTCGAGGATCATGACTTCTACTTCATCACCCAAAGCAACGACTTTGTTCGGGTTGACGTTGCGGTTAGTCCAATCCATTTCGGATACGTGAACAAGACCTTCAACACCTTCTTCGATTTCAACGAAGCAACCGTAGTCAGCAATGTTAGTAACCTTACCGAACAGACGTGACCCTTCTGGGTAACGACGAGTTAGATCAACCCATGGATCTTCACCCAGTTGCTTGAGTCCGAGTGATACGCGGTTACGCTCACGATCGAACTTAAGAACCTTAACTTGCATTTCCTGACCGACTTCAACAACCTCAGAAGGATGCTTAACTCGCTTCCAAGCCATGTCAGTGATGTGCAACAGACCGTCGATACCACCCAGATCAAGGAACGCACCGTAATCGGTGAGGTTCTTGACGATACCCACGATTTCCTGACCTTCCTGTAAGTTCTCAAGCAGTTGCTCACGTTCAGCACTGTACTCAGACTCAACAACAGCACGACGTGAAACGACCACGTTGTTACGACGCTGATCTAGCTTGATTACCTTGAATTCAAGTTCTTTACCTTCCAGGTAGCTAGTATCGCGAACCGGTCGAACATCGACCAAAGAGCCAGGAAGGAAAGCGCGAATGTCACAGACTTCAACGGTGAATCCACCTTTGACCTTACCTGTGATATTGCCTTTGATAATTTCGTCATTTTCCTGAGCTTTTTCAAGAACAGTCCATGAACGTGCACGACGAGCTTTCTCGCGTGATAGTTTTGTTTCTCCGAAACCGTCTTCAACGGAATCTAGAGCGACTTCGACGCTATCGCCGATTTTGACATCTGTTTCACCGTTTTCATCTTCGAACTCTTCGATAGGCACTGCGCCTTCCGATTTAAGTCCTGCGTTAACGATGACGTAATCGCCAGTGATGTCGACAACTTGTCCCGTAAGAATGGAACCGACCTTCATCTGGGCTTTGGAGATACTCTCTTCGAAGAGCTCCGCGAAAGATTCTGACATTAAGAAGTAAACCTGTTAAGTGAATGACGCAATGTCTTCATGACAAGACGATGTGTTAGTTAAAAAAACTGAACCCTCATGGTTCAGCGATCGAGCTATGCAGGTTGATAACGTCGAATCATTAAACAAAGATGATAACTGAGCTAAATTACGCGACGGACCTACACTAATTGATGCAAGTGTTACTCCAGAATGATTTACCCGGTTACCGTTGTTCCCGGTAACTGAGCAGCGATTTTTTCAACCACCGCTCGAATAGATAAATCACTGGAATCGATGATGAGCGCGTCGTGGGCAGCGACCAACGGCGAGTGCTCGCGGGAACTGTCTCGTTCGTCGCGCGCACCAATCTCCTGCAGCAAGCTAGCCATTGTAGTCTCTATTCCCTTTTCTTTCAACTGCTTAGCTCGCCTGCGAGCTCGCACCTCAACGGAGGCAGAAAGAAAGACCTTTAAAGTCGCATCCGGAAAAACGACTGTCCCCATGTCCCGACCGTCAGCCACCAGTCCCGGGGCACGCCTGAAACTGCGTTGCTCGTCCAGAAGCGATTCTCTGACAGCGGGCATAACGGCGACTTTGGACGCGGCTGAACCGGTGGTTTCCAGACGTAACTGCGGGGTAATTTCACGGCCTGCCAAAAACGCTTTGACCCCGTCAGGACCGGGCTCAAAGGTGGCCTGCAGGCTTTCCATAGCAGCCATAACTGAGGCTTCATCGTCAATATTGGCCTGGCAATTCAGGGCATGAAGGGCTGCGGCACGGTAGACCGCCCCACTATCGAGTAGGTGAAATCCGAACTGATCCGCCAATGCCTGCGCTGCAGCGCCCTTTCCGGCGCCTGATGGACCGTCGATGGTGATGACCGGATATGCGTCCTTAACCGTCAAATTATTGCTCCGTCAGCTCACGCTGATTGTTCTTCAATATTCAGCCCGACTCGGCGCGCAATGTCTGCAAAACCCGGAAACGAGGTGTTGACATTGTCACAGTCTAATACGGTTATCGGGCCATCACTGATTAAAGAGGCCATCGAGAACGACATAGCCGTTCTGTGGTCGCCGCAACTATCGGCTGTGCCTCCAGTGAGTCTTCCACCTTGAATAATGGCACCGTCCGGCTTGTCTTCTATATTGGCGCCCAATGCTCGAAGCCCGTCCGCCATAACCTGAATACGATCTGTTTCTTTCACTCTGAGTTCTTCGGCACCGGTTACAACGGTTGTACCGCTGGCGCCTGCCGCAGCCACAAACAGGGCTGGAAATTCGTCAATAGCTAGAGATACAAGCTCTTCGGGCACTTCTATTCCCTTTAAATCAGAGCCTACGACATGAAGGTCTACAACCGGTTCACCGCCTGTAACCCGCTCATTTTCGACGGTGATGTTAGCGCCCATCAGCTTCAGGATATCGATAACTCCTGTGCGAGTTGGGTTCATACCGACATTCGTGAGTGTTAGCTCTGAGCCTTTGGTCATACTAGCGCCCACAAGGAAGAATGCCGAAGAAGAGATATCACCAGGCACTATCAGCGAGGTTGCTGTCAGCGACTGTCCTCCCATAATGGATGCAGTAAGACCGTCCACGTGAACGTCAACACCAAAACCTCGAAGCATTCTCTCAGTGTGGTCCCTAGTGACTGCTGGCTCATGCACGGTGGTTTTGCCGTTCGCATGTAAACCCGCTAATAAAACGGCTGATTTAACCTGAGCACTGGCCATCGGGCAGGTGAATTCTATTCCGTTTAAGCGTTGGCCTTTATTGATGGATAGCGGTGGGGTTCCGCCATTGCCGGTGTCAATGTTGGCACCCATCTCAGTCAACGGATTAACGATTCGACGCATCGGCCGACCTGTCAGGGATTCATCACCGGTAAGTACTGCGGGAATATTCATCCCGGCCAATAAACCTGTGAGCAACCTCATTCCGGTACCCGAATTTCCAAGATATATCGGGCTAGTGGGCGGGGTAAGAGCGTCGACACCTTGACCGTATAGCGTCACCTCACCTGCGGCACCTCGTTCGATTCGAACACCCATGGCGCGAAACGCATCCAGAGTGTGAAGGCTGTCTTCGCCTTCGAGAAAACCAGACACCTCGGTTACGCCTTTCGCGATGGCGCCAAACATGATGGAGCGATGAGACATTGATTTATCGCCGGGCACTTGGACCTGCCCATTAAGTGCTTTGCCTGGCGTTAATTGAAATGTTCGGCTTGTGCCGGTGCCTGATGTCTCTGAAGTCACGATATTCCCCACGGTTAACCGCAAAATAGTAACACTCCCACAGACGTTAAATAGGCATCCGTTCGCCGAAATGCTTGTGAATTCTGCTTTTGTTCTAAAGGTGGTCCCGTTTAGTTGCCAATAGCGACTGGCATTGGCTTTGCTTCTTACCGGTTATTCGGAATAAGAAGACACCGCACCTTATGTCAATCAGCACTTCATCAAAACTCTCTCAAACGCTGTTATTTATCGCAGCCTGCGGTTTTTCAGTAGGCGCCGCTAGCGATACAAGAAGCTACGCCGCCACAACGGATTTTCCGGTCACTGACGCCGGCGAAGTCCCTTATTACTCGGAAGCACCCGGCCGCCCCTCCCTGGCAATCAATGCAGCTATTGAGGAATTTCGCGAGCGCTATGCACGGGCGACGGTAGTTTATGACGGCAACGAGGGCGTCCACGACATCACTATCGTTGCGCTAGCCGAGCTGGATGGCGAGGCTGAGTATCGTCTTCTTATTAATGACGAAGTGGTCGGCACAGCAACAAACCCGGAAGTCACTCGAGACTACACGGTTGTTCGACATGTGTTTGAAGACATTACAGTCCCTGTCGGTGCTGTTCTGGGTGTCGAATCACTCGCTAATACCAACGGCAAAATTCCCGAGGGTGACGGAACGGCCTTTGCCCGTGGCAGATGGACCACCCTTGAATTATTAGAGGACACGGGAGAAGAAGAACCCGTCGTCATCACACCTAGCGAAATTGATTTAGCACTATCGATTTCTGCTGACAACACGACGATTGCGCCCAATGAAAATTTCGCGATTACAGTCACGTTGAGTAACGCTGCGAATAGCATGACGGCCACACAACCTGTTGTGTCACTAGCGCTGCCATTACAAGCATTGACTGTGATCTCTGCAGAACAATGTATTGAGAACACGCTAGGGTTTACCTGCTTATTCTCAGAAATCCCAGCTGGTGAAAGCCAGAGTATGGATCTTTCCTTCACCTCGGGTGAGGACGTTATCCAGCTGAACGTTCAAGCGACTGCCGAAGCGGATCAAACCGATCGAGACGGTACTAACAATGTCAGCAGTTTGAGTATTGGTGTTGTCGATCCTGATATCGGACCAGAGCCGACACCCGATGAGCAGTTGACGCCAGTCCCGGTAGATAATAATCAGCCAGAAGTCACGATGAGTTCTAGTGGAAGTAGCGGTGGTGGTGCCATCTCTCTACTCATGGCACTAATGATGATTTCAGCGTCTTTAGGGCGAATGATTCGACGCTGATTAATCGGACAAGGTTAATGGTTGTCCGTATATTCATCCCGCGCTTTCTTCGCACGTTTGAAAGTTGATTCAATGCCATCGGAGTCGCCGTTGGCAATGAGTGCTCTCAGTTGTTTAAGATGTCCATCCAAACGATCCATGGAGTCGAGGATTTCTTGCTTATTCGTTAAGCATACGTCCCGCCACATCACGGCATCACTTGATGCTATGCGGGAGAAATCTCGAAAGCCGCCCGCAGCGTAGCGAAAAATTTCTTCGGCTTCTTGTTGCGTGGCAAGCGTATCAACCAAAGCAAAGGCCAGCACGTGCGGCAAATGACTGGTCGCAGCAAGCACTCGATCGTGCTGCGTGGGACTGAGTCGCTCAACATGAGCCCCCACCGACTGCCAAAGTCTTTCGATTTCAATAATCGCCTCTTCATCGGCTTCATCGGGCGGGGTTAACAAAACGCGTCGGTCGCGATACAAATCAATATCGGCGGCATCAACACCGGTTTTCTCTCGACCAGCAATGGGATGGCCCGGTACGACTCTGTTGAGATCACCGAGCACGGTTCTGGCATCGTCGATAAAAGGACCCTTAACACTACCTGCATCAGTCACTATCGCCCGCGCACTTAGATAAGGCTTTATGGCTTCCAGCTGTGCTCGCATACTAAGCATCGGCACGGCGAGCATAACAATATCGGCTTTTGGAATAAGCTCTGCGGGGTCCGTGCTGAAGCTATCGATATAGCCTAATTCGACGCCTCTTTGACCCGATGCAGGTGATCGGACTAGCGCATGAATGCCACCCTTGTATCCGGATTGCTTAAGCCCGCCGGCAAGCGAGCCACCTATCATGCCCAAGCCGACAATACACAGTGTTTTCATAGAGCGCGAGGGTATGATCCCAGTACTTTAACCAGCGGTGCAAGCTCTCTGAGCTCTTCAATAACCGGCGCTAGCGTTGAATCAGCGTGATGGCCACCCACATCAATAAAGAATACATACTCCCAAAGTGCCGAGCGTGACGGTCGCGATTCGATGCGTGTCATGCTGACTTCGGATTTTTCGAGCGGTTCTAACAGGCGACGTAATCCACCCGGGCGATGCGGTGCAGCCACCAGTAAAAGCGTTGAATCGTCTCCACTTGGTGGAATTTCCTGATTACCGATAATCAGAAAACGGGTTGTATTGTTTTTCTCATCTTCGATTCCTTTGACCAAAGAATGCAGACCATAAAGACTTGCCGCCGATTCACCCGCAATAGCTGCACTGCCCGGAGTATCAAGCGCTAGTTTGGCCGCAGCTGCGTTACTACTTTCACTGATTCGTTCGGCGTTAGGTAAATTTGCATTTAACCAATGCCAGCACTGAGCCAACGCTTGAGGATGAGCATGCACTGATTTGATATCGCTTAATGATTCGCTTCGGCTCATTAAACAATGTTGAATACGCATGCTCAGCTCGCCACATACTTTAAGTGAGGTCTGAGTGAGTAGGTCCAACGTTAAGTTAATAGCACCCTCAGTAGAGTTCTCTACCGGTACAACACCGAATCTGACGGTGCCCGATTCCACCGAACTGAATATTTCTCCAATACCCGCTTCTGGCATTGTCTCTACAGCATGACCAAAATGTCTTTCTGCAGCTGCGTGACTGTAGGTGCCGACCGGTCCCAAGTAGGCCACACGCATCGGTTCTTCCAAGGCAAGACTGGCGGAAATAATTTCTCTAAAAATTCGCTGCACAGCCTTATCGCCCATGGGGCCTTCGTTGCGATCAGCAACTGAACGAAGAATTTGCGCCTCACGCTCTGGACGATAAAAATCGACGGCGCTTCCCTGTGCTTCAGCAAGTTTAACTTCAGCGACTTTGAGCGCGGCACTGGCTCGAGCGTTCAGTAAAGCCTGAATTTCTACATCGATGGCATCAATTTCACGGCGTACATCTGAAAGATCCAGTTTTTGACCAGACTCAGTCGGCTTACTACCTTGATCGTCGTTAACACCGCTCATGAATTTTCCCGTGCGAAGCTTTCCATATAATCAACCAAAGCCTCTACTGCTGCATCTGTAATGGCATTGTATAGACTCGCCCTTACTCCACCAATCGACTTGTGGCCTTTCAATCCGATAAGATTTCTAGCCTGCGCGCCTTCTAAGAATTGTGCAGTTAGCGTATCGGAAGGTAAACGAAAAGGTACATTCATTCGAGAGCGATTGGCAAGACAAACTCGATTTTCGTAAAGAGAATGTTTGTCGATTTGAGCGTAAACCTTATCAGCCTGCTCAGCGTTTTTCTCAGCCATGGTGCTTAGACCACCGCGCTCTAATAACCATTCAAAAACCAACCCGGCTGCATACCAGGCAAAAGTTGGTGGCGTATTTAACATGGATTCCGCTTTTGCCATTGCCGCGTAGTTGAATACGGCAGGCAGCTTTGCCAAACGACTTCTTTCCAGCAAATCGTCACGAATGATTAAGACCGTAATACCGGCTGGACCAATATTTTTTTGAGCACCGGCATAAATCATCCCGTACCGAGAGACGTCTATAGGCTGGGACAAAATAGAAGATGAAAAGTCAGCCACCAAAGGAACGGATGACTGCGGTATTTCATCGTAGACGATACCGTCAATGGTCTCATTGTCAGTGATATGTAGAAAACTGGACTCGTGCTGCGATGCCCACTCGGACGCATCGGGGATATGAATGTCAGGATCTGAATGGCACTGAGTCACTTCGACGGCGTCGGTTAATAACTGACCCGTCGCTATCGCTTTCCTTGACCAGTATCCGGTATTGGCATAAGCAACCTTTCCCTGCACATCCAGATTTTGCACGCTCAGAGCAAATTGAGAGCTAGCACCACCTTGCATAAACAAGACGGAGTAATTTTCAGGAACACATAATAGAGTGCGCAAATTTTTCTGTGCGGCACCGGCCATTTGCACGAAATCGGAACTGCGATGGCTCATCTCAAGAACAGATAGCCCGCGCCCTCGATAGTCGAGTAGGTCGTTACGAAGCGATTCCAATACAGACTCCGGCATGGTTGCCGGGCCTGCATTAAAGTTAAAGCTTCTATTGGCTGAAGAGTCAGCCAATGTTCAACGTACCTGCAAACCGCACAGAGGAGACATTACTCTGTGTCGGGTTCATCAGAATTATCGGAGCCAGCGTCTTCACCGGAGGAAGCATCGTCTGAATCTTCGGCTGAGGAAGAATCTGAAGAGGCGGCTGCGTCATCGCTTGCTGATGATGCATCACCATTTTTGGCGTTTCCATCACCAGCAGTTGCATCTGCTGAATCCTCATCACCGTCTTCATCTTCAGAGCTGACGTCGGATTCATCAATGGGTGTTAATTCGACCAGTGATTCACCTTCGTTCAAGCGGATCAAGCGGACACCCTGAGTGTTCCTACCCACAGTCGATACGCCTGACACAGCCGTTCGTACCAATGTTCCGGCATCGGTGATCAGCATGATTTCATCGTCTTCACCGACTTGAACAGCACCAATGACCGGGCCATTTCTGTCGGAGGTTTTGATATCGATGACGCCCATACCACCGCGTCCTTTGGTGGGGTAATCTTCGGGCTGGGTTCGCTTACCGTAACCATTCTTGGTAGCACTGAGAATAGTGCCCTCGCCGACCACAATCAGGGCGATAACGCTATCTTCTTCCGGCATGCGAATACCTCTAACACCCGCCGCAGTTCGTCCCATCTTACGCACGGCTTCTTCATTGAATCGCATAGCACGACCACCGCTGGAGAAGAGCATGACATCGCTGTCTCCGGACGTTAGTGCTACATCAATGAGGAAATCGTCTACGCGTAAATCGATGGCGATAATACCGTTAGCGCGAGGTCGTGAGAAGTCTGACAAGGCTGTTTTCTTAACAACACCCTTACTAGTAGCGAAGACAACATATTGTGTTTCGCTATATTCACGCACGGTAAGCACCGCATTGACGCGTTCGTTTTCCTCAAGTGGCAAGAGGTTAACGATTGGCCGCCCTCTGGAACCTCGGCTGGCAACAGGCAGTTCGTAAACACGCTTCCAATACACCTTACCGACACTGGTGAAGAACAGAACCGTGTCGTGCATGCTGGCGACGAACAACTTATCGACAAAATCTTCATCTTTCATCGACGTTGCAGATTTACCTCGACCGCCACGTCGCTGGGCACGATAGTCGGACAGGGGTTGCGCTTTGCAATATCCACTATGCGATAGCGTGACAACAACTGACTCATCGGCGATGAGATCTTCGACCGTCATTTCGGAGTGATCGACTTGGATAAGTGTGCGGCGTTGGTCACCGTATTGATCGATGATAGCCACGAGCTCGCCACGGATAAGAAGACGCAGTCTTTCAGGGTCCGTCAGGATGTCGAGATAGTCGTGGATTTTCTCGATAATCTCTTTGTATTCAGCGATTATCTTGTCTTGCTCAAGACCTGTTAAGCGATGCAGACGTAGGTCGAGAATGGCTTGCGCCTGAACTTCGCTAAGCTGGTATCGCCCGTCGTGAAGTCCGTACATGTCTTCCAGATCTTCGGGTTTAGACGCTGCAGCCCCTGCCCGCTCCAGCATGCCACTAACGATGCCAGGCTCCCACGTTTGAGCAACGAGTTTTTCTTTTGCTTCGGGTGAGTTTTGCGACTCTTTGATGAGCTTAATGATTGGATCAATGTTGGCCAGAGCCACTGCAAGACCTTCGAGGATGTGGGCTCTGTCGCGTGCCTTTCTGAGTAAGAAGACGGTGCGGCGAGTGACAACTTCCCGACGGTGCCGGATAAAGGCATTAAGCACTTCAACCAGGTTCAACAGTTTCGGCTGGCCATCATCCAGGGCAACCATGTTGATGCCGAACACAACCTGCAGCTGCGTTTGTTTGTACAACTGATTAAGCATGACTTCGCCGGACTCACCGCGGCGCAGCTCGATAACCACACGCATACCGTCTTTGTCAGACTCATCGCGCAGCTCTGTAATACCTTCAATTTTCTTGTCTTTAACCAGTTCTGCGATTTTCTCAAGCAATCTGGCTTTGTTAACCTGATAAGGAAGCTCATCGACGATGATCGTATCCTTGCCGGTCTTTTCGCTGTGCTCGACTGTCGCGCGGGCTCTGATATACAGCTTGCCTCGCCCGGTTTTGTAAGCATCCCGAATGCCGCGGGCACCATTGATGATGCCGTGGGTTGGAAAGTCCGGTCCCGGTAAATGTTCCATTAGCTGTTCGACCGTGATATCCGGCTGGTCGAGCATGGCAATAGTGGCGTTAATGACTTCTGAAATATTGTGCGGAGGAATATTGGTCGCCATACCGACCGCGATACCGGTGCCGCCATTAACGAGCAGATTAGGTATACGAGAAGGCAATACCGCAGGTTCGCGCTCTGAACCATCGTAGTTTGGTACAAAATCGACGGTTTCCTGATCGATGTCGGCCAGGAGATCCTGTGTGATCTTTTTCATGCGAACTTCGGTGTATCGCATTGCTGCCGGTGGATCACCATCGACAGAACCGAAGTTGCCCTGCCCATCTATCAGCATGTAGCGCATGCTGAATGGCTGAGCCATTCGGACCATGGAGTCGTAGATGGCCGAGTCTCCATGCGGGTGGTACTTACCCATAACCTCACCCACGACACGTGCCGATTTACGGTAGGGTTTGTTGAAGTCGTAGTTTTGCTCATGCATCGCATAGAGAATGCGGCGATGCACAGGTTTTAGCCCATCACGCACGTCGGGTAAGGCGCGCGATACGATTACGCTCATAGCGTAATCGAGGAATGACTGCCGCATCTCGTCTTCGAGATTGATAGGCAGAATTTCTTTGGCGAAATCAGACATGGAGCGAAGGGCCAAACAGTGTGGCGATCGGGTCAGATCAACCGCTCAATTCTACCACAAAGGAGCCCGTAACACCGCGGTTTCAGTAGCCTTGCGACAGTGGCCATACAGCGCTATCGTTCACCCTTTGAATAACGTCGATTGAGTTTTCATGGCCCAGAATTCTGCAACACCGGATAATGCGTCTGCAGCACCCGCATTTCGCATCGATGCACGCTGGATTATCACGATGAATGCAGCGGATGAAGTGCTTGAAAACCATACCCTGATTATCGAATCCGGGCGAATCTTGGACTGCCTTCCGTGGGCCGATGCGGCAGAGCAGTACGGGAATCTAGACGTTGTTGATCGCAGAGAGGGCATTTTATTGCCGGGGCTTATCAATGCTCACACTCACCTGGCAATGAATCTGCTGCGGGGATACGCGGACGACACGCCTCTTCAGGTCTGGTTACAGGAGCATATCTGGCCGACGGAAGCCGCTCATATGGGACCGGATTTTGTGCGCGACGGAACCGATCTGGCTATCGCTGAATCCATCCTAAACGGCGTCACGCTGGTCAACGACATGTACTTCTTCCCTGACAAAGTTGCCGACGCTTGTCGTGAGGCTGGCATAAGAGCATCTGTCGGCTTACTGGTGTTCGACTTTCCAACAGCATGGGCAAACAGTGTTGATGAGTATTTCAATCGCGGTCTGGCGCTCCACGACACCCTGAAGAACGATGCGCTCGTGACCACAACCTTTGCACCACATGCACCTTATACCGTCTCCAGAGAACCATTAGAGCGCATTGCAACGCTGGCTTCAGAGTTAGATATTCCGGTGCACATGCACGTACACGAGACCGAATCGGAAGTGGTTGAATTTGAAAAAACGCACGGTGTTAGACCCATACAGCGTCTTGATGAAATAGGCCTACTCAATCCGTCGCTGATGGCCGTACATCTGACCCAGCTAAACGAGGCTGAAATAGAACGATTGGCAGAAACCGGCGTAAACGCTATTCACTGCCCCGAATCCAACTTGAAACTTGCCAGCGGCATTTGCCCTATTGCCAAACTTTCAACGGCCGAGGTCAATATTGCCGTGGGTACAGACGGTGCTGCCAGCAACAACGATCTGGATTTAATCGGTGAGCTGCGTACCGCTGCGTTCCTGGCGAAAGTGACCAGCCAGGATGCCTCTACGCTTAATGCCCGCGATGCTTTGAAGATGATTACTATCAATGCCGCCAAAGCGCTCGGATTGGATGAAGAGATTGGCTCTCTGGAGACTGGAAAATCTGCCGATTGCATCGTCATTCAACCCAACATGGGTATGATTCCGGTTTATGATGCTCCGGCCCAGGTCGTTTATTCGAACAGTAGCCCTTGTGTCAGCGATGTCTGGGTTGCCGGGCGACAATTACTGCAAAATAGAAAACTGCTGACGCTGGATGAGGATAAGCTGAAGCGATCAGCCGATGATTGGTCTAAAAAGATTGTCGAGAAAGCCAAGCAAGTCTGATTCACAACTCATCGGACATAGCCCTCCTCACGTATTGACTGTTACCAACGATTAGCCGCTTCACGATAAGCCAGAACCTCATGACCGCAAACACGCAAAACGTAGACCCAGCAGAACTGGCAAAATTTCAGGATCTTGCCAGCCGCTGGTGGGACGTCAATAGCGAATTCAAACCACTTCACCAAATCAATCCTTTGCGATTGAACTGGATCAACGATCGAATTCCATTGCAGGATACCAAAGTGATCGATGTGGGTTGCGGTGGCGGCATACTCGCTGAATCCATGGCTGAGAAAGGCGCTGATGTTCTCGGCATTGATTTGGCAGAGGCCCCTTTGTCTGTGGCGAAACTTCACGCCCTGGAATCGGGCGTGACCGTTAGTTATCAAGAAATATCAGCTGAAAATTGTGCCGATGAGAACCCCGCTCAATTCGACTGTGTTACTTGCTTAGAGATGCTGGAACACGTGCCTGATCCAGCGTCAACGGTTGCGGCCTGCGCAAAACTTGTTAAGCCAGGCGGACGTGTATTCTTTTCAACTCTCAATAAAAATCCTAAGTCGTACCTATTTGCCATTGTCGGAGCAGAGTATGTTCTAAACCTGCTACCACGCGGCACCCACGACTGGAAAAAATTTATCAAGCCTTCTGAGTTGTCTAACTATTGTCGGCAATCAGGATTACGTGTTGATGACATGATTGGCCTGACGTACAACCCGTTTACGAAACACTACAAACTCGAAGACGATGTTGCTGTTAACTACATGATCGCGACCACGCGTATTTAAGTTTCTTCGCTGTGATCAATATTGAGCCAGGGTCGAGCTTGTATTACAGTCTGCTATGGACTGAGGAACAAGCACGCGCACGCTATTTGAACCGGCTTCAACTAGTGAACGCTCTTAATACGACGCTTGATGATGTACAAGACCCTCAGGTAGCGGAAAAGAAAATTCACTGGTGGCATGAAGAAATCGAGCGCATGATTGCAGGGGAAGCTCGACACCCTTCAACAAAGGCCTGCCAACAGGATTTTGTTGCCGGCCACGAATCATCCACATCAGGTGACTCAGCAATCGCCGGCGCCTGCTTGTCTTTACTTTCCAGTGTGTCCACCGTTCGATTCACACCACCGGAAACGATGGAGCAGCGACGCGAACAACTCGTGTCTAACTTTAGGGGACGTCTTGCTTTACTTAGTCACGCACTTAGCAACGAAATTGCAGACCTCGCCCCGGACTCCCACCCGGAAATAGCAGCCGAGGCTTTGGCAAAACATGATCTGCTTGCACGTCTGCCCTCCCTGTTACATAGGGGACAGCCGGTATTCTGCACAGAGGACTACAAGGCCCATGGCATTTCACCCTCTGATCTTGCAGCCGGCGTGCGCGTTGCGGCAGCAGAGTCGGCTTTGACTGAAAACGGCGATGAGTTAGCTAATAAATCAACGTTGGCCAGCATCCCTGTCGTGAGCGAAAAAAACGGCACTGTCACAATGCTAACCAGCGCCATTGAAGATACACATGCCAGTCTTGTTAAGGCCTGCGTGAAGCCGAATGTTTCAGAACGCTATCATCAGACATCGCTGCTGCCGCTTTGGCGCATTATTGTCTTGCGTCGCAAACAGCTGGCTTTGTGGCAGAAAAAACAACCCAACCTATTAAGAGAGCAGATGTCTTTGACACCTTTATCAAAGTTTCTGTGTGCCTGGCGGCACCGACGATAAGAAATCGCAGGAAAACACTTCAATGCAAGAACCCGGATACGTCAGTAGTCGTCAAAGTCAAAACCAATTTGCACTTGCTGACGGTAGCCTCAGTGACAAAGTTATATTAATCACAGGTGCAACAGGTGGCTTAGGCACAGCCTTAAGTAAAGAATGCGCAAAGGCCGGTGCAACCGTTGTTTTAGCCAGCCGCAAAATTAAAAAGCTGGAAAAACTATACGACGTCATTGACGACATTGGCACCGCCACGCCTGCCATGATCACGCTTGAACAAGACAAGGCTGGACCAGCTGAATACATTGAAATAGCGGATATGCTGCAATCGGAGCTTGGTGGGCTGGACGCCATTATTCATGCGTCGGCAGATTCAGGCACCTCCACTCCACAGATGGCCATTGAGCATGCGGAGTGGGTACGCGTAATGAACGTAAATCTGACCAGCGCCCGCCTACTCTCTCTTTACTGCATACCCATGCTGTCTCAATCAGAACTTGGCAGCATTACGTTTTTACTGGACGATAAAACCAGTGCCTACTGGGGTGGCTATGGTGTGTCTAAAAGTGCATTGCTTACCTTCATGCGAATGCTTGCTGACGAGCACGACAGTAAACTGGGTGCTGACGGCCACCCACTAGTAGCCATCAATGGTTATGACCCTGGGCCAATGAGAACGCCTTTGCGACGACGGGCGTTCCCCGGTGAACTGGAAGTTGAAACCGTATTACCGGTAAAAAAATTGGGCCCGTTGCTATCGCTACTATCGCGAGAGGATCGAGCTGTCACCGGGCAAGCGTTAAATTGGTCTTCATCCGAGCCGATTTAAATACGACGTCTTGCAATCCCAGCTGTACTGCTCTCTTTAATTCAGATGTGATCTCTGGCGAATATCGCGTCGCCTTGCTCGTCTATGATTTGCTGAGCTTTTCTATTGCTATGCGCAACTGCGGAATCGCGATCAGAGTGATTGTCGGCGCGTATGAATGAGGCGTGTTTAAGCTCGCCATCAATCTCTTTTGAAATCTTACCGGCC
>CAZCKD010000031.1:0-22019 GCA_964498925.1 uncultured Granulosicoccaceae bacterium | reverse complement strand
TTCGAGATCGATGACAAATGCATTCCCTTAGAGGACTCCATTTTAACATACCGATTCGGCAGAAATTTTTGGCGGCCAAGCGCGCCTTACATTTCTAAAAGAATCGCAACTAGCCGCTTAACTCAGCTGACCATTCCTCCGGTATCGGCTGAACCAACCCAAACCCTCGCCCACCTTTTCGCAACCACTGGTTGATGGCGTGTTGGATTTCCCGTTCTCCTCGTATCGAAACCGGTACTCGCTCGACCAAGCTACTTATCGATGCCGGCAGCACGAACGTCAGGTTGGCGCCTATAGAACTCGGAGCTTGCCCGGGAGCAGGCTTTTCGACAATTTCTGCAATGGACTCATCTTCGTTAAAGCGCACACTTGAACGCGACTGAAGCTCTTCTTCAGGTAGCTGCTTCAAGCTCGCTGTAAACTCCATGCCGTGACTGTCATGAAATCGGATCAGGTCAGGAAAGAAGTTCGCCGGTACCAAGTAATCGGTTGCACTCAATATAAAGGGCCCATCTAAAAACGCGGGGTACGCTGTCAACACCGATTGAAGTGCGTCTGCTGTACCGAGCAGTTCAGCTTGTCTAACACACCGAACGATCTGATCTGATTCTTGGCTTCGCTTTAACGCATAGTCATCGATCTGCGTATGCAAATGATGACTGACAAGAATGACGTCGTCGATTCCGGCTAATGCCAATGAGTCCATCAGGTAGTCAAGCGTTGGCTTTCCTTGATGAACCAGTAGTGGTTTAGGTGTGTGATCGGTAGCGGGTCGAAGACGTTTGCCACGACCTGCCGCTAGCAGGACGGCTTTTTTAACAGTCATAATGGATCTAGTGAGCCAATAGCGTTCTTACTGAACTTTCTGATTCTGCAATCAGCACGCGAGCGGACCCTTTCAAGTCAGGATAGCGCGCTAAGTACTGATCCATAAGACTAGCCGCAATGTCCTCTATCTTTGATGCATCAACCAGCATAAACAAACAACCGCCATACCCACCTCCACTAAAACGGTTTCCATAGACACCATCGATGTCTCTGGCCATATCATGCAGAGCAATTAACCATTCGCTACCACTTTCATAATCGTAGATTGAACTTTGACAGGATTGATTCATGAGCTGACCGAACAACTCAAACTCCGCGTTGCTCCAGGCGTCAACGCCATCCTGCACTCGTCTCATCTCGGTGTAAACATGCTTTGCTCGGCGAGCAAGCATTTCCGGCAATTGCTTAAGGTGTTTATCTTGTCGTTTGTCCAGTGGTACCTGTCCAAGATGCGAGGCACCCCCGTGCAATAAAGACGCAGCCTGTTTACACTCCGATACTCGGGTATTAAAACCAGATCCGGCCAGGTCGCGAGAAACGCCGGAATAACACATCAGGAATTGATAATCACTGATTGATGAAGGGTCTTTGGCCAACCGCGCCGATACAGACTCCACATCAAGTAAGGTCAGGTGGTCCTGCTGTCCGAAGACAATCGACATTTGATCCTGGATGCCATTATTGAGTCCTCGATAGTCGTTCTCTACGCGTCTTGAGAGCTCTACCAAATCCTTCTCACTCAACGTAATGTCATTGACCGCTGCCAATGCCGACAGGTAGGCCAATATGACTGAAGCAGATGAGCTCAAGCCACGGCTAACCATCGTGCCAAATACTACAGCTCTGACGCCGGTGCTAAGCGGAGAAAAATCATTCAATGCGGCAGCTGATGCTCTGGCCATTGAGTCCCAACCGTAATCAGCATCAAGTTCATTGGCATGGAACCTAGCCTCCTGCCAATCGTTTCCATCCAGCGAGGCATAAACGGTATTAACGTTGGACTCACTCGGCCAAAAACACAACACGGTGTATTGGTTGAGGCATCGAGCAAGCACCTGCCCACCCTGATGATCAATATGAGCACCAAGAGGATTAAATCGATAGGGAGATACAACAACAGAAGGACTGTCGGAGTGCCCGGAAATTCTCAGGGCGACTTCCGAACAGTCTTTTACCAGCGTCTCAATAGACGGTGCGTGTAATGGACTGCGGCTCATCAGTCTCGTTATTTAGGCAAACGAAGCGCTCTATTTTGCTATACACAACTTCGGTAGGCAACGACAAAAGCAAACTTTACGTTGCAGAACGACTTCAAAAGCGGGTGCTAGCCGAACATTTGTCCGCCTTCATCCGGATCTTCAAGACTGATATTGTCCGAAGCCATACCGCTGAGCGTACCTGAACTGCCGGCAGAATCCAGCTTGATTCTTAATCGAAGGTCATTAACCGAGTCTGCGTTTCTCATAGCCTCTTCAATGGTAATGGCATTCATCTTCACCAATTCAAACAGGGCGGAGTCGAACGTCATCATGCCTTGATCCTGGCTACGTCTCATTAACTCTTTAATTTCATGAATTTCTCCCTTCATGATCATGTCCGCCATGAGGGGCGTATTTAGCAGAATTTCAACCGCAGCACGCCGGCCTTTACCGCTAGGTGTTGGCAAGAGACGTTGCGAAATGAATGCCTTAACATTTAATGACAGGTCGAGTAAGAGCTGCTTATGTCTTGTCTCGGGAAAGAAGTTGATAATTCGGTCAAAAGCCTGGTTGGTGTTGTTCGCATGAAGCGTAGCCAGACACAGGTGTCCGGTCTCTGCGAACGCGATCGCGTGCTCCATGGTTTTCTGGTCTCTGATCTCACCAATGAGAATGACATCGGGTGCTTGTCGCAACGTATTCTTCAATGCAATTTCAAAGGAGTCCGTATCGGTACCCACCTCCCTCTGTGTCACGATACAACCCTTATGCTGATGAACAAATTCGACGGGATCTTCAACGGTAATGATATGACCGTTCGAGTTTTCGTTTCGGTAGTCGATCATCGACGCCAGGCTCGTTGATTTCCCCGAGCCGGTAGCACCCACAAAAATAACCAGCCCTCTTTTCGCCAGAGCAATCTCTGAAAGAATATTGGGCAAGTGCAAATCAGCAAATGTGGGAATGTCGTTAGGAATAACTCGCACGACTAATCCAGCACTACCCCGCTGGACCATTGCATTGACACGAAACCGCGAAATATTCGGCAGCGCGATGGCAAAGTTACATTCCTTGGTTTTCTTGAAGTCCTCGCGCTCAGATTCAGTCATCAGGCACTGAGCAAGCGCAATAGTGTGCTCAGCGGTAAGCACCTTATCCATGACAGGACTCACCTTGCCATGAATTCTCATGGAGGGCGCAGCACCGGCAATGATGAACAGATCGGACCCGCCTTTATTGAACAAGCTGACTAGCAGCTCATCCATAAACCGTTTTGCGACTTTTAAATCCATGCGTGAATTCCTGAGTACCGACCTGAACTGATGACTTTTTGGTTGAGCGTTTAGCCGCTCGCTTACATAAGACTTTCAGGATTGGCCGCTTTCAATCTGGCTTCACTTAAATCCACCGTCCCTTTCGCGACTAATTCTTTTAGGTTTTGATCCAGTGTCTGCATGCCATGAGCTTGACCGGTTTGAATGGCGGAATACATCTGTGCCACCTTGTCCTCCCGAATCAGGTTCCGGATGGCCGGTGTACCCATCATGATTTCGTGTGCCGCAACTCGACCACCACCACTCTTCTTTAATAGAGTTTGTGAAACTACCGCTCGCAGCGACTCCGACAGCATAGACCTGACCATTGGCTTCTCGCCTGCCGGAAACACATCGACAATTCGGTCAACGGTTTTTGCTGCAGAACTCGTGTGCAAGGTACCGAAGACCAGATGCCCGGTCTCGGCCGCTGTCAGCGCAAGAGAAATAGTTTCCATATCACGCATTTCACCAACAAGAATGACATCGGGATCTTCTCGAAGAGCGGAACGTAACGCTTCACCGAATCCGTGTGTATCACGGTGGACCTCTCGTTGGTTAATCAGACACTTCTTACTTTCGTGAACAAATTCTATCGGGTCTTCAATAGTCAGAATATGGCCTAACTCAGATTCATTCTTGTAATCCATCATGGCCGCCAGAGTCGTTGACTTACCTGAACCGGTTGGCCCGGTTACCAACACAATGCCACGTGGTAACGCTGCAATATCCTGGAATATTTTCGGAGCGCCAAGCTGCTCTAACGATAATATTTCGGACGGGATTGTTCTGAACACCGCGCCACATCCACGGTTCTGATTAAATGCGTTAACACGGAAACGAGCCGTCTCGGGAATTTCGAAGGAAAAATCGGTCTCAAGCTTTTCCTCGTAGTCCTTTCTCTGCTTATCATTCATGATGTCGTAAACCATGGCTTGAACTGCCGCATGATCCAGAGAGGGCACGTTGACGCGACGCATATCGCCGTCGACGCGTATCATGGGTGGTAAGCCGGCAGACAAATGCATGTCCGAGGCACCATGCTTTACACCGAATGTCAGAAGCTGAGCGATATCCATGAAACTAACCTTTGTTTTAGGGGAATTGCACGTGTGCGAAACCCGATTTTGAAACGATTTAAATCTACCCAAAAGGGCGATAGCTACTAGCAGATGTCGGCATGGACGCTATTTTTGTTAACTCACATGTAGCCCTTCCATTCCGGCAAGTTGTCCAACTAACTCACCCAGAGGCCTATTAACGTGAACGGCAGCACATCTTCAACGGTTTCGGCCTTGCGCCAAGTAACTCTCCAGATTCGCGAGCATGAGCAACAATATGACCGTGTTGCAGAAAGCGTCCAGTTACTTGCTGTGAGTAAGCGCAAACCTGCCTCGGCCATTCTTGAGGCCAGAGAGGCCGGACAGCTGGCCTTTGGAGAAAACTATGTTGATGAGGGCGTCGAAAAAATTCTATCGATCGCAGACCCCAGCATCGAGTGGCACTTTATAGGTGCGATACAGTCAAGAAAATGCAATCAGATTGCAGAACACTTCGATTGGGCACACGGTGTCGATCGTTTAAAAACAGCCGAACGACTCTCTCGTTTCAGACCTGAGTCCTTGTCCCCGCTAAACGTTTGCCTGCAAGTCAACCTGGATAATGAATCCAGCAAATCAGGTTTGCCGCTGGAGGAGGTCGCAGAACTTGCCTCAGCTTGTCAGAATCTTCCGGGCATAACGTTGAGGGGACTCATGGCTATTCCCGCCCCCCGTGACAACTTCGAGCAACAACGACAAGTGTTTGATCAATTAAGACAATTACTCACTGAGTTGCAAATCGCGCAACCGGAGCTGGATACTTTATCGATGGGAATGAGTGCAGATATGGAGGCGGCAATCGCCGAAGGTGCAACGATCGTTAGAGTCGGCACAGCAATATTCGGAGCCAGAGACAGTTGAAGGCCGAACAAACTTGTTAAACTAGCCATATTCTCCAAGGATTACATTACATGAGTCAGAACAATCCCCTAGCCGAAGCCTACGGCCTCGGTCAAAGCATGTGGCTGGACTACATTCAAAAAAGCCTTTTGGAAGGCGAACTGCAGACCATGATCCAGGATGACAAAGTCATGGGGCTTACATCCAACCCTGCGATCTTCGAACAGGCCATCGCTAATACTAATGAATACGATAGCGATATCACATCCATCGTATCCGCTGACTCATCTGTTAGTCAGCTGGAGTTGTTTAACCAATTAGCCATTCCAGATATCCAAGCTGCTGCGGATGCCTTTGCTGAAACCTATGAAGCAACAGACGGTGTTGACGGCATGGTCAGTTTTGAGGTTACCCCGGATTTAGCACACGATGCAGCCGGCACAATCGCTATGGGTATGGAATTACACGGCAGAGTTAATCGTCCTAATTTGATGATAAAGGTTCCCGGCACTCAAGCCGGAGTTAAGGCCTTCGAAGCCCTCACAGCGTTAGGTGTCAATGTCAACGTCACACTGCTGTTCAGTGTCTCCCGCTACAAGGAAATTGCACAAGCCTACATCAGAGGTCTGGAACGTCGGCATGCAGACGGACACGCAGTAAACCGAATAGCCTCCGTTGCAAGCTTTTTTGTCAGCCGCGTCGATAGTGTTGTCGATTCAGCATTAGGCGATCACGCGTCTGATTCTGCGACATCACTTCAAGGCAAGATTGCTATTGCTAACGCTAAAGTGGCTTACGGACATTTCGTCAACTTGTTCGGCAGCGAACAATTCGAAAAATTGAAGGCACAAGGCGCGCGACCGCAAAGATTGTTGTGGGCAAGCACCGGCGTTAAAAATCCTGATTATTCTGATGTGTTGTATGTAGAAGAGCTCATTGGCCCAGATACGGTTAATACGCTCCCACCTAAAACTATGGCGGCATTCAAGGATCATGGCGTAGCAGAATCCAGACTCATCCGCGATCTCAATCAGGCACATCAAGATATATCCCAGCTTTCCGAACTGGGTATTTCGTTAAGCGATGTAACGGACAAGCTCGAAGCTGATGGCATCACGTCATTTGTCGAAGCTTTCGATCGTTTACTCGCTGTACTGGCTGAAAAACGCAAATCCGTAGCCAGTTAATGAATTGGATATTTGTTGGCGCTGGCAATATGGCCAGCAGCCTCATCGGTGGTCTGATAGCCAGTGGCGCTAGCGCAGAACATGTCGCCGTCGTTGATCCTGATGAAGCTCAACGGATGCGGGCAACAGATCGCTTTGGCATACGAGAGTCAGCGAGCCTCGGCACGATGGCCGCTGAGATGGCTGGTGATCAGTTGGGCATTGTCATCGCCGTTAAGCCTCATATTGTTGAGACCGTCTGTAAAGACGTAGCTGCGAACCTTGCGTCTACAGAGCTCCAAAATGCCAACACGCTGATCGTATCTGTCGCTGCAGGTGTTCGGGCCAGCAGCATGCAGAGGTGGTTGCCCGCTGGAATTCCCATCGTTCGTTGCATGCCGAATACTCCCGCATTACTTGGGCTCGGAGCAACAGCGCTATTTGCCAATGATGATTGCGAACAATCTAATCGGGAAGCTGCAGAAAACTTGCTGAGTACAGCAGGTAAGACTCTGTGGGTCGATCAAGAAAGTGATTTAGATGCCGTCACAGCACTTTCTGGCAGCGGCCCGGCGTATTTCTTCTATCTGATTGAGCACATGGCGGCGGCCGGTCAAAAATTGGGATTATCTGAGTCGGTGGCCGAGGAACTAGCCATTGAAACGGCATTTGGTGCTGCGAGCATGGCCAGAAACGGAGAGCACTCACCGTCTGTTCTGCGAGAAAACGTGACGTCAAAAGGTGGTACAACAGCCGCTGCACTTCATGTATTCAATGAAAAAGGACTGCCGGTAATCGTTGAACAAGGCATGCAGGCTGCGCAAGATCGAGCGGCCGAGCTGGGCGATCAGCTAGCACCGGACTAAATCGACTAAGAACTGGCGTGCATATCCTCGAAAAACGCGGGCAAATGCACGATTTATGCTTTAACACGCTGTAATCACCCGTAATACTCTTTCAATTGGAGAATTATCCATGGGAAATCCTGCACTAAGCGCAATCGCGTTTATTCTCGGCACCCTATTCAATTTGTACGCAACTGTCGTGGCTGTACGTTTTGTCATGCAAGTCGTTAGAGCGGATTATTACAACCCGCTGGCTCAAGGTATCGTAAAAGTAACGGACCCGTTGCTGATTCCTCTCAGACGTGTAATCCCCAGTTTCAAGCGATACGACACAGCTTCATTGTTTCTTTGCTTTGCCGTTTTGCTCGTCAAGTTGGTCCTTTTTAAGCTTCTAAGCCTTGGCTATGTTCCGGCCATCGGGAAGCATTTATTACTCGGGTCTTTGCCGTTTATCGGTTTAGTTGCAGCAGCTTTTCTGGACGTCATTCACCACTTTTTTAACGTGTTTATTTTCGCGTTAATAATACAAGCCATCATGAGCTGGATACCTGGCAGCGGAAGCAATCCAGTCTATGGTTTGGTCTCAGCAATCAGCACACCTGTGCTAAGACCTTTTCGAAAAATAATCCCACCAATCGGTGGCATTGATCTAACTGTTTTCTTCACAATAATTGCGCTATACGCCCTACGTATCTTTTTGCTGGGCACGCTACAAGTCATAGTTGGATTAACGTAAAAACACTGCATTTATAGTATTTTTCGCCCTCATTGCGTTTTATTGCTTAAAAAACAGTGTTTTTTTCGTTTTTTAGCCTATAAATGCTGACGGTACTGAAGCTTCTGTGTTACTTTTCGCGCGCCTTCTCGAAGGTGTAACTAGCGAACGGAAACACTAAAATTACAGTGTTTTTCAGCAATTTTATAAATCTCACAACTGAGGATCTAACGCATGGCGGCTAAGAAGAAAGCAGCAGCAAAGAAAAAACCAGCGGCGAAGAAAAAGAAAGTCACGGCAAAGAAAAAAGCATCTGCAGCAGCAGGTGTAAAAAAGCCACCTACCAAGTCTGAAATCATGTCTTCTATCGCAGAGACAACAGACCTGAGCCGAAAAGAAGTTGCTTCTGTATTCGAAGCTCTGAACGGACTCATTCAAGACAACTTGAAGCCGCGTGGACCCGGTACATTCAGCGTACCTGGTTTGATGAAAATCCGTGTCAACAAGAAGCCTGCTACTAAAGCTCGAAAAGGTATCAACCCGTTCACCGGTGAAGAGACTGTTTTCAAAGCTAAGCCAGCTCGAAAAGTTGTAAAGATTCTTCCTTTGAAAAACTTAAAGGACATGGTGTAACCGTTTAGGTAACACTCATAACGCCATCGTCAATTCGTCGATGGCGTCTAAATTAAGTCGGTAGTATTACCTAAAAGAAACCTACAGACATCACACGCCACGTTTTTGGCACTTGATAATGCTAGGGTTGGCGTCAATATTGATACGTAGCGGGTAACGCCCTCGCGCAGTACACTGCACAGTCCGTGGTTCTAAGAAGAACTCAGTACTGGATTCGGGGTCAACTGCTTGCCTCTTCTTCATTCATGTTGGGACTGATTTTGTAATGAGTGCTACCGCTTCATCATTAGCAGCTTCCGAGAAGCCTGCCCGGCTGCCTCGCCTCGTCAACGGTTTATTAGTTGTTGGGATCGGTATCGCACTGGCTATCCTTACGCTAAAACTAATACCGACGGCCTCTACAGCACCACTGGGTGCCATTACTCCCGTTTCTTCGGCATCTGCGAATAACCCTGGCCCCACACAGCTGGCCCAACTTATTGTTTCTAAGCACTTATTCGGAGACGCTAGCAAAAAAACTGTGGCAAAAGCCCCGACTAAACGTCAGGAACCTATCCGTAAAACTAGTCTAAACCTGCAACTTGCCGGTGTTTTCGCTTTCGAACCGAAAGAGCGTGCGTTCGCCATTATTAGCACGGGCTCTGCAGAACAGAATGCTTACGGCATTGGCGACAAAATCAGTGGTGAGACGACTCTAGTAGAAGTCTATGCAGACCATGTTGTGCTCAGCAACAGAGGAAAGCTTGAAAAACTAGCGCTACCTGAGAACGTACAGCCCATAGCAACACCTCGCGTGCAGATAGCGAGCTCGGGCAGTCAGAGCCAATCTTCGACCAACAACGGTCAACCGGTCAATTTGCCGACCAATCCAAGAGAACTCCGAGATACGCTTGCACGCAATCCTTCCATGCTGGGTCGGGTCGTTGCTGCTGAGCCGTATCAAGAGAATGGCAAATTGGTGGGCTACAGAATTACACCAAAACAAAATCCGGAAATTCTTGAAGCCCAAGGAATCATTGCTGGTGATGTCATAACAAAGGTTAATAACATTCAATTGAATAGCCAGAAGCAAGGCATTCGGGCTTTGAGAAATGCTGTAAAGGCGGAAAACCTTGAGGTAGTCGTTCTGCGGGATGGCATAGAAGTACCAATTTCTATATCGTTAGCGCAGTAGCTCTACCGCGCTTTCAGGTGGTTTAAGCAGCTGCATTCAAAGGGATCCTAATACACCCAAAGACAATGTTTAAACTGCTTTTAAAAACCACTCTACTCAGTGTAGCTGTTTCCGCTGCAACGCTAACTCACACACCCCTGCTAGCTCAGGAACCAACATTTAAGCTCAATCTCAAGAATGCGGATATTCATTCGCTCATTGAGACCGTATCACGCCGAACAGGACGGAATTTTGTCGTTGATCCGCGTGTAAAAGCTCGCGTGACGGTCATCTCGTCAACTCCCACTAATGCTGACGAACTCTACGAGACTTTCTTATCTATTCTGCAAGTACACGGCTACTCAGCAGTGCCTGCTGGCACGTTGATCAAAATTGTCCCAAGCGCGATTGCTAAATTGAGCGCGGTCCCGGTCACGACGACTACCCAGAGCGCCGCCAAAAGCGACAAGCCAAAACCTAAAAAAGGCCCGACCCTTCAGCTATCCGGAGTATTTGCTGCCGAACCGAAAGATAAGGCGTTTGCCATTATCAGCGTAGAGGGAAAAGGTCAGCGTGCATACGGTATAGGCGACAAAATATGGGATGAGACCACACTGCATTCAGTGTATGCAGACCACGTGGTTCTTAGCTACCGGGGAAAACGTGAAAAATTGGTTCTACCCAATGGCTCACAGACTAATGAAGAACGTCAAGCTCAAATCGAAAACGCGCAAACCCCATCGTCATCCGACATCGACGAATTGCTGGTGAAATTACCCACTAAGCCGGGAGAGCTCAGGGATACAATTGCGCGCAATCCTTCATTGTTAGGTCGATTGATCACAGCCACGCCGTTTGCAAAGAATGGCGAGCTTGTTGGCTACAGAATCACGCCAACGCAGAATCACAAAATGCTTGAATCGCACGGGATTATCTCAGGCGATGTCATAACGAAAGTTAACGACATAGAATTGAATAGTCAGAAGCAAGGCATTCGTGCTTTACGTGATGCGGTCAAAGCTGAGAAACTAGACGTTGTCTTGTTACGAGATGGTAGCGAAGTACCAATATCTATATCGTTAGTGCAGTAGCCTTTCTGCGACGTATACTCGTCAACGCGTATTAAGCAGCTACACTCCATGGGATACCGAATTACCCAAGAATACAATGTTTAAACTGCTTTTAAAATCTGCTGTTCTGAGTGCCGCCGTTGCGACAGCAACGTACGCGCCTACTTCCCTCCTGGCTCAGGAAGGAACGTTTACGCTTAACTTAAAGAATGCGGATATTCATTCTTTAATACAAACAGTATCGCGCCAATCGGGACGGAATTTTGTCGTTGATCCGCGTGTTAAGGCAAGAGTGACAGTTATTTCGTCAACGCCGCTTAACGCGGACGAACTCTACGAAACATTTTTGTCGGTTTTACAAGTGCATGGTTACGCTGCAGTACCTAGCGGCGATCTAACAAAGATTGTTCCTGATGTTAATGCTAAGCAAGGTCCAGTACCTGCGTTTAGCGAAGATGCCAGCGCATCTGATCAGCTCGTTACTCAGGTCATCAAGGTTGCAAATGTTCCTGCTGCGCAGTTGGTGCCAATTTTACGACCTCTTGTTCCACAACAAGGTCATTTAGCGGCTTACGCATCGACAAACACGTTGATCGTGACAGATCGCGCTTCAAACATCGAACGACTAACAAACATCATCAACGGAATAGACCGACCAGACAATGACGAAGTTGAACTCGTCAGGCTGAGTCACGCATCTGCCAGCGAAATCATCCGTATCATGCAGTCACTGCAAAGTCGTGGGGGTCAAATTGATGGCACTCCAGGATCTGTACGTTTTGCTGCTGACGAAAGAACAAACAGTATTCTACTCAGTGGAGATCGCGCAGCAAGAACTCGCATGCGCGGAATCATTAAGAATCTGGACACACCTGTTGAGTCAGGCGGTAATACACGCGTTGTATATCTTCGCTACGCGAATGCAACTGACCTTCTGGCTATCCTCACGGGTGTATCTGCAGGACAAGCCAAAATTGGAACATCATCTGCCGATGGAGACGGCGGAGCAACAGCAGCTGCAGCCACGACACCGGCAAACACGGCAGGTGCAGCGCCTGCGGCAGTCCCTACAGCATCACTTATCCGTCGGGCTACTCAGGAAAATGATCGCCCTAACGTTGACCTGCAGGCTGATGAAGACACCAATGCGCTAATCATCACAGCGCCACCTGATGAAATGCGCAGCATCCTGGCCGTTGTAGAACAACTGGATATCAGACGTGCACAGGTTTTAGTCGAGGCCATCATTGCAGAACTCTCCACAACGAACAGCTCACAGTTGGGTGTTAACTTCGCCGTCGATGGTTCGAATCAAAACAGACCGGCAGCGTTCACCAACCTCGGCGGTGCTACACAAGGTCTCATCGGCACCATCGCTAGTCAGGGTGCATCCTTGAGTCAGGGCTTATCACTGGCACTGGGGCGTTTTGGTAGCGGCGGCATCGACTTTGGCGTCTTACTATCCGCCATCGCTTCTGATTCAGACAACAACATATTGTCCACGCCAACACTTGTGACGATGGACAACCAGGAAGCTGAGATCGTTGTCGGACAGAACGTTCCTTTTGTTACAGGTCAGCAGCTTTCATCGTCTAACAACAACCCGTTCCAGACAATTGAACGTCAGGACATTGGTATCAGTCTGAAGGTACGCCCTCAAATTAACGAAGGCGACAACATCAAGATGGAAATCGAGCAGGAAGTCTCTGACGTCAGCAATACAGCCATCACAGGCGCGACCGATATCACGACTAACAAACGTTCAATCAAAACGACTGTGTTGGTAGAAGACGGTCAAACTCTGGTGCTTGGAGGCCTGATCGACGATCAAATCAACGATACTCGCGAAAAAGTCCCATTCCTCGGTGACGTTCCTTTACTGGGTAGTCTTTTTCGTTACCGCACGACACAAAAGAATAAGCGTAACCTGATGGTGTTCTTGCACCCTACAATTTTGCGAGACCCTACCACTGCCGACTACTATAGCCGCAGCAAGTACGACGACTTACGAGTCGCTCAACAGGGTTTATTCGATAACGAAGACGATTTCACACAGCGCAGCCGTCCCAAGCTACCGGAACTCCATCTGTACTTTGAAGGTCAGAGAGTTAATCGAGGCGCTGAAAATTTCAATACTATCTTGCCAACAAGTTCTGCCATTAAAATTCTGGAGCCTATCGTCCCTGATGTGGAAGAGGTACCAGTAGACGATGCCACACTCGATCTCGATACAGAGTTGCTCGATCTGCTGCCTGCCGCTCCAGCTGGCACAGAAGACACTCTGATCGGTAAGGCATCCGGCTCGAATGTCGACGACGAAGCTATCCTCGAAGCTGTACCTATGCTAAACGCCGTGGCAACGACCGACTTGTTGAATAACGAAGCTGTTGAACTTGACTACGCAGGTAGCCTTGAGAACGATATCGTCGTTGTAACAGATGTTTTGCCACTCAATGAAACGGTTACAGACCTAATTGCCAGCGCCAGCCTCGAATCGGACCTAAACGGCTCAGAAGATGCATTGGTTGACCTGACACAACAGAATTCTAAATAATTTGCGTGGCTTCTTCAGCTAAATTTATCGATGTAGGTGACCCCAACGAAATATTCGGGGCCGAGGACTCACTTGAACCACCTCAATCGCCAGCTACCTTGCAGTCTGATCCGTTGAACGCCGGGACTCCTCCGCCGTACACGGATCTGCCGTATACCTTTGCCAAGCGGCACGGTGTACTGCTGGAACGTGCCTCCTCCGGAGAGCTGCTACTTATTCATCGACCTGGGGTTCAGCTGACCGCCTTGTCTGAAGCCCGTCGTAAAGCTGCACAACCACTCACGTTAGAACCCGTTTCATCGGAAGATTTCGACGCCCGCCTGACACGCCACTATGAAGGTGAAACAGGCCAGGCAATCGATATCATGGATGACTTTGGCGATGACCTAGATCTTGCTCAACTGGCAGACGCTCTACCCGAGCCTGAAGATCTCCTTGAATCTACAGACGATGCGCCGGTTATCAGGCTCATCAACGCCATGCTGACTGAAGCTGTCAGAAAGCAGGCCTCTGATATTCATATCGAACCGTTTGAAAAGAGATTGGCAGTACGTTATCGAGTAGATGGCGTCATGCAAAAGCTTCTGGAACCGCCCAGAGCCATCGCGCCTCTGGTCATTTCACGCCTCAAGGTTATGGCGAAGCTGGATATCGCTGAGAGACGCTTACCGCAAGATGGACGCATCAGTTTGCGCGTTGCTGGCCGCCCGGTGGATGTGCGTGTGTCGACACTGCCTTCCGGACACGGTGAGCGCGTTGTGCTCCGACTGCTAGATAAGCAAGCCGGCCGCCTCGATCTCGAACACCTTGGAATGCCGGCCGATGCGCTGACATCTCTTCAAAATTCTTTAGGCTTATCGCACGGCATCATTCTGGTGACCGGACCTACAGGTTCTGGTAAGACAACGACCTTGTATGCCGCACTCGCAAAACTGAATACCAGTCGATTTTCCATTTTGACGGTGGAAGATCCCATTGAATACTACATCGACGGCATTGGACAGACGCAGGTCAACAATAAGGTTGAGCTCGATTTTGCCCGTGGTCTTCGCGCTATATTGCGACAAGATCCGGACATCGTGATGGTCGGTGAGATTCGAGACATGGAAACGGCGGAAATCGCTGTTCAAGCCTCTCTAACAGGTCACTTGGTGTTATCGACTCTGCACACCAATACAGCTGTCGGTGCCGTGACACGACTGAGAGACATGGGTATTGAGCCATTTCTTCTCTCTTCAAGCCTTGTGGGCTTGGTTGCACAACGTCTGGTCCGTCTACTCTGCCCTAACTGTAAAAAGCCACATACACCCACTGAGGGTGAGCTGCGCTCCTTAAAGAAAGAAGCGCATGAAGTGACCAACATGTGTGCATCACATGGCTGCGATCGTTGTGCTCACACGGGCTATGTCGGCAGACAAGGTATTTACGAGGTCGTATCAGTCGATGAACAGATGCGCACCATGATCCATGACGGCGAATCCGAGCAGGATATCGAACGACATGCCCGCACATTAAGCCCGGGAATCACCGAAGACGGTATGCGGCTGGTTCTTGAAGGCAAAACCTCTGTAGAAGAAGTTCTGCGCGTCACGCGAGAAGGATAATGGCCGCGTTTGAATATCTCGCGCTCGACGAACGAGGGCGGGAAAAAAAAGGCGTACTGGAAGCCGATACGGCAAGACTAGCCCGCCAACTTCTTCGACAGCAGGCACTAACGCCACTTGAAGTCAACGAAGCTTCAGGACGTTCGAAATCAAAGTCATCTGGTGCTTCAGGGAAAAGTAATGCTTCACCGTCTTTTCGAGGTGGAATAAAGACTAATGACTTAGCACTGATGACGCGGCAGATAGCCACGCTTAGCGCTGCGGGTACACCCCTGGAAGAATCACTATCAGCGGTAAGCCGCCAGAGTGAAAAACCTAGAATTAAATCGCTTTTGCTTTCTGTTCGTGCCAAGGTGCTCGAGGGCCATACGTTTGCGTCTGCCCTGTCAGATTTTCCGAAAGTTTTCCCTGAAATTTATCAGGCAACTGTCTCTGCCGGTGAACAATCCGGACACCTCGACGCGGTTCTTGAACGACTGGCTGACTACACAGAAGAGCGACAAGCGGCGAACGCAACGGTAAAAAAAGCTCTAATTTACCCAAGTGTTTTAGTGGTTGCGTCCATTCTCATCGTGGGATTCCTTCTAGCCTATGTAGTCCCGCAAGTTGTGCAAGTATTTGAAGGCATGGATCAGGAACTGCCCGCCCTTACCCAGGGCATGCTTGCAGCCAGCGCATTCGTCAGGGAATGGGGATTCTTAATCGTAATCGTGGCTGTCGTGACAACGCTGGGATTTCAACGCGCAATGCAAGGTGAAGCGTTTAAAACCAAGGTTCATGGGTTTTTATTAAAACTGCCACTGTTCAAACGGTTGATTCGTGGCTTTAATACCGCTCAATTTGCCAGAACCCTCAGTATTCTCGCGGCCAGTGGTGTTCCTGTTCTTGAAGCACTAGATATCGGCGCCCAGGTCATCACCAATCGCCCGATGCGAACGGCTGTTAACAATGCGGCAGCTCAAGTGCGTGAAGGTTCTACCTTAAGTAATGCCTTGGAAAAAACAGGCTACTTCCCGCCCATGTTACTGCACTTGATTGCCAGTGGTGAGTCTTCGGGGCAGCTGGATAGCATGTTGGAGAAGGCCGCAACTCATCAAGAGCGAGAATTGAACTCTCTAATGGCCATTTTCCTGGGGCTCTTCGAACCGGTGGTCATTTTGATAATGGGTGGTGTGGTACTGACGATCGTGCTCGGCATTTTGCTGCCGATATTCGAGATGAATCAGCTGGTCAACTAGTGTCTTGAGTTGCCGGCGCTAGGATGGTCGTCGGAATGGCAAAATGTCTGCGGACGTTTTTGTGATCGTTCGCATTTGAGGCAGCAAAGTATCGCTAGCGAAGGGCCAAATTTGATCGGCATCCATTCGGTCGCAGGCCCGGCGAATCATCAGCTCGGATATTTCCTGCTCGTCGCCGGATTCATCGATCATGGAACACACTGTCAATGATTTAGGCAACAGGGTCAGCCTGTCTATTCTTTCTGCACTCGTCATTTTCATTGGTCAGTCTCTCGTTATCACACCCAAAACTGCATTTTCTTAGTACTACGCAATTCCGCGACCATCTTGTAAGGCAAGCTCGAATTTTCAACACCAATCATTGCGTGTTTTTTGTTCGACGCCAAAACGCCTGTGATGGTTCTATTCGGATTCATTATTCAAGTTGGTAATGTGTTGTTCGAATAATGCGATTTCTTCAGCGCTCTTCTCCGGATACCGCAGTGGTAGCTTCTGGAGCGATTCAAGAATAATTTTTGCGACGGCAAGCCGCATATATCGTTTGTTGTCCGCCGGAATCGCAAACCAAGGTGCGGCCGGTGTTGACGTCTCATTCAGCAAACTCTCATAAGCGCTCATGTAATCATCCCAACGGTTGCGCGTGGATAAGTCGCTTTTTGAGAATTTCCAATATTTTTCCGGTGTTGTCAGCCGCTTGAGAAATCGTTTTTTCTGCTCGTCTTTAGAGACGTTCAACCAGAATTTCAAAATGACCGTGCCATTACGACTCAGATGCTTCTCATGTTCGCGTATGGATTCGAAGCGTTCGGTCCAGATATCGTCAAGGTTGAAATCAGGAAGTTGCTGCTTGGCTAAATATTCCGGGTGAACCCGAACAGCTAGAACTTCCTCGTAGTGACTGCGATTGAAAACCGCTATACGACCTCTTTCTGGTAACTGCTTGGACGTGCGCCACAACCAGTCGTGCTCAAGCTCTTCGCTGGACGGCGCTTTAAAAGAAGAAACTTGGCAACCCGCTGGGTTTACCCCGCTCATCACAGCCCGGATAGTGCCGTCTTTACCGGCCGCATCCATTGCCTGGAAAACGAGTAGAACTGAATAGCGATTGTCAGCATAGAGCTTTCGTTGCAGCGCGCTAATTTCCGCCACACAAGAAGCAAGTTCTTTTTCCAAAGATTTTTTGCCGGGAATATCTTCCGGCGGGGTGCTCGAGCTGTCTTTTATTTGAAAAGACTGGTCTGCCGGGACTTGATAAAGCGACTGCGGCGTGCTCATTGCGAGTCTCCGAGAACCGAAACGCAGACAACACAAGCCAACAAGTAGCCACTGGCTACAGATTGGTTTTTTGCGTTGTCAATTGTTCCCGACTCAAACACTCGTTCGACTCCTTAGCACGAAATGCCGTACTTTCAAGTCGAACAGTACCTAACAATGCTTAAACGAAACTGAAACTGGAAAATTTTTAGTGCGCCAGTTCACACCATGGCGAAGAAAATAGAAATACGTCAAAATTCCGACACTTATGTGATGTTCTTAAAGTATCAGAAGCAAAAAATCGGCGCGATTTTGTGCATCAAACTCTGAGGAAATACTGATTGGAGAAATGGTGCGATAACGCAGCTACTGTTCCAATGGCCGTTACCGAAAAATTAAATGAACACTCCGTAGCGACCCGCATAAACACAGGCAATCAGGATCATCCCTAAAACCAGATTGATCAGCACGATACGACGCACCGAATTCAACGCAACGCCAGCGGATGCCCAGTCTTCTGATTCGACGGCGCTTCTAAGCGCGGCGTAAGGCCGAAAATACAAATAAGCAAACAAGACGATCATCAGCAGACCCAAAATATGCATCATATGAACGTATAGAGGGCTAGTACTAAACCCTTGAAAAGCATTAAAGACTAAAAAATAGCCGGACAAAGGCAAGAGGATGACCGCCATCCAGACCCAAGGGAAAAAACGTTTGAAAACACCGGCCCAAACGCCGAGTCGCCGGTGCGGTTCAAGCAGCATCATTGAAGGGCGTAAGACGACGTAGGCAAAGAACATCCCGCCTACCCAAACAGTGGCCAACAAACCGTGCAACGTAATTGCTAACGCATTCATCCGATTACCTACCTAGCAGTCAGGAAAACTTACTGGTACCTCTATTACGTTTATAGCTAATCCGCCGCGTGCTGTCTCCTTATATTTGGTTTTCATATCAGCACCCGTGTCACGCATTGTCTTAATAACCTTATCAAGGGACACAAAATGAGTACCGTCTCCCCTTAATGCAATACGGGAAGCATTGATCGCTTTGATGGATCCCATCGCGTTGCGCTCTATACAAGGTACTTGAACCAATCCTCCAACAGGATCGCAGGTGAGGCCCAAATTATGTTCCATGCCGATTTCCGCAGCATTCTCTACTTGTTCCGGTGTTCCTCCCATAACAGCTGCCAGTGCTCCGGCTGCCATGGAACAGGCAGAACCGACTTCGCCCTGACAACCCACTTCAGCACCGGAGATCGACGCGTTCTCTTTATACAAAATGCCAATCGCCCCTGCTGTCAGTAGAAAATCGACAATACCGTTGTCAGAGCTACCGGATACAAAGCGATGATAATAGTGGAGCACAGCGGGGATTATGCCGGCAGCGCCATTAGTAGGCGCAGTAACCACTCTGCCACCGGCAGCATTTTCTTCATTAACAGCCAGGGCATATAGATTGACCCAATCCATGATGGTTAACGGATCCTTTAGTGAGGCTTCCGGGCTGGCGCTGAGCTTTTCGTAAAGTGAGGCTGCGCGTCGTTTTACCTTCATACCTCCAGGCAAAATTCCTGTTTCCTGACAACCTCGGGAAACACAATCTTGCATAACCTGCCATAACTCGAGCAGATCCTGCCTTACCTCATCCTCACTACGCCACGTGCACTCGTTGGCCATCATGAGTTCGCTGATACTTTTGTCGTGTGTTTTACACAGCTCAAGCAGCTGCTCGCCCGTTGTGAATAGATATGGGATTGGCGTGTCGTCGGCTTTGACCACTGGATCTCCGGTTGCGGCTGTGTCATCCAAAACGAATCCACCACCCACAGAGTAGTAAGTTTTCTGCAGCACGATCTCATCACCAGCGAAGGCTTTAAACAACACCGCATTAGGGTGAAACGGCAGAGACTGTCGGCGGTACATGACAAGATCCTTGGACTCATCAAACGTTAAGCTCTGACCGTTAGGCAGTGTCAATTGCCGATTTTCTCGAATAGCCGCTAAGCGTTCAGGAATAACGCCAACGTCAACTGTCTTGGGGTGTTCGCCTTCAAGTCCGAGTAACACGGCTTTATCGCTGCCATGCCCTTTACCCGTGGCACCCAGGGAGCCATACAGCTCGACTTTTATCCGCCCGACATCGCCACAGATCTCGTTATCAGTGAGCGCAAGAGCGAATCGCCTTGCGGCCACCATAGGACCCACCGTGTGCGAGCTTGACGGGCCAATGCCACTTTTGAAAAGGTCGAATACACTGATCGCCATACGATTGGATCTCCTGACAGTCTGACCATCAATGGTTTAGGGCAGCACACTGTATAGAGCTTGGGCCAATCGGAATGATCCGGGAACGGCCTATCAACGGCCCGCAGGCGACATCGAGCGTGGAATTTGTGGTTTCTAGTACGTAGTACGCAAAAATTGCTGGATAGTGGCTGCGGCTACCGAAACAGAATGGTTCTGGATTTTGATATAGCTATCACCATCGAGATACGCGCCAAATCCGCGCAACATGCCCAGCATTTGCCAGCTTCCATTGGAACACGCTAGCAATCCGCCCCCTGACTGCCCCGAATCAATAGAGGCACTGGCATGCAATGAACCTTCATGGTAGTCCTGAAGTACACCCGTGGATGTCATTATTGCCTGCGCTCGCGGGTAGCCCACTGCCCAAACCGGCTGGTATTCAACAGGATCAAATCCTGCGATGTGTAACGGTTCTATGCCCTGGGTATCAACAGATAAGACGGCTAAGTCTCGGGACTCATCCACGCCCACTAAATCAGCCTGTCGGTAGGCCTCACCGATTTTGACAAAGAATTGCCCGCCGCCAGATACTGCGTGCGCAGCTGTCAGTACGCGATTTCGGTCAAAAACGACCCCAGTGGCTTGGCTGCCGTGGTCTGTAGCAACTGGCAGAATTGCCCGCAGAGTGCTGGCATCAGGTTGCGTGCAAGCCCCTTGAATAAGCTGCTGCGCAGCTTGCAAACGGGAGTCTCCACCCCTTTCTGATCGTTCCGCTAACGCTGCCGGCGTTGACATGGCAAGACATGCCATAGCCACTGCAAGCGCGCCTTTTTTAAGTCTAGCGCTGAACATCCTTTATCCCCATCGGCTCGCAACTGCCGAGCTTTGACGTGGTATCGACCGAACCTTAGGAGTGTTGATACATCACGACTATCCGCTTTGTCGCAATGTGTCCCACTAGGCATAGTCGGGCCACGTTTCATGTGTGGGATCACTCCCACCCCTTAAAGATCATGAATCGGCATTCACTCTTTTGGCAAATGTCCTTGATTTATGACTAAACGTAGTCTACCGCAGCAAGACACCGATAATCTCGACCATTGATGCCGAGTATCTGACACATCGTCAGAAAGTTTTTTGGACGATGCGCTATCGTGCAGCGTTCAACTTTTCATCGATAAAAATGTGTTCAACCACTTAAAAAAAGAGGTATATGTGAAGCGTGAAACGCGCGATCAAGACAATAGGTATCAGTTCAATCAAATTGGGGTAAGGACTGTCATTTTGCTGCCGTTAGACTTAAACATCGAACGATTCGAAATCAACAAACTCTTATTTTGAGGATGTTGACGCAGGACTTGAGGCGCTATTAACTTTAACGCCTTGTGTTAGCGAAGGTAGTTGGCTTGGTAGCCATATAAAACACGGAATGGAAAAACCACAAGAGTGTTAGAGACGCGCCAAATGCACACCATATCGAAAGCTGCCAGTATTCTGAACATCAGCGAGTTCAAGCTTTTCAGCGAGGCTTATCTCACTTGGTTCGGTGACCGTGCAGACGACGCAGACCTCACGGTCTTATTTTCCCAATTCATCATGTTTGGTGAGTTACCTGAGTGGGCTGATCAGTACGCCCAGTCTGTATTAGATGACCTGGAAGCCAATCGTCAGGTTAATTTGAATTCCTTCAGCACACTCAACCTGTCACCAAGAATGGGTAAACGACCGGAAATCAGCTTCTCTATCGTGCGTTAAATGCGATTATCCTGTGAGACCTCTTTTCACAGGAACGCGCCATGAGTGCCGAGTACCCCCGAGACCTCATTGGATACGGTGAGATAACTCCCGATCCGCAGTGGCCTGATGATGCCGCCATTGCCCTGCAGTTTGTTATCAATGTTGAAGAAGGCGGCGAGAATAATATTCTGCATGGCGATGCCGCGTCAGAAGCTTTTCTCTCTGAAATTGTTGGTGCCGCGGCCTGGCCCGGTCAACGACATATGAATATGGAGTCGATTTACGAGTATGGAGCTCGCAGCGGCTTCTGGCGATTACACCGACTTTTCACAGAAAGACAGATGCCAGTCACCGTCTTTGGCGTTGCTACAGCTTTGGCCAGAGTGCCTGATGCCGTTGCGGCAATGAAGAAAAGCGGATGGGAAATTGCCACACACGGTTTGAAGTGGATTGACTACAAGGACTTTACTGCAGAAGAAGAAGCTGCCCATCTGACTCAGGCCATCGAAATCCAC
>CAZCKD010000030.1:13511-22083 GCA_964498925.1 uncultured Granulosicoccaceae bacterium | reverse complement strand
CGATACTGACCTTTGCCTGCATCCTTGGCTTCCTGCATGGCTACGGTTGCATTATTGAGTACTTCCTCTCCCAACAAATCTTCATTCTCGTTGGTTAAGCCGTCATTAGGAAATCGCGCAATTCCAACAGAGACACCCACCTTTAGCGTAAACCCACGATATTCTAAAGGTGCAGAGACAATACTGAGAATGCGTGCTGCAACACTTTCAACAGATTCTTCATTGTCCACGTCGCGCTGAAGGACAACAAATTCATCACCATCCAGTCGGGCGACAACATCGACGCGTGAAATCTGTGTACGTAAACGATTGGCAACCTCAGTCACCATCTTGTCACCGATATCATGACCGTACTGATCGTTGAAGAATTTAAAGTTATCAAGATCTACCAGGAAAACAGAGAATTCACGATCATCTGCAATCGCTGAATGCACTGTCTTTTTAAGTTCTTCGTCGAACATCAACCGGTTAGGCAGATGCGTTAACGGATCATGATGCGCTGTGTATTCCAGATACTGCTGCTTAACCTTCAACTGCCGGGCAGACTTTCGTTGCCCTTCAATCAAACTATTGATTTCCTCAGCCAGATTCTGAAGATCAGCTCTGTCCGGCATATCGATGAGTTCAGGGAGATCACCTTCAGATACGGCCCTACTGTCCCGTAAAGAAACGATCAACTGTTCCATAGGCAGAACGTAAAAACGGAAAGTACATAACATCGCAATTGCGCCAGCCAGAAGACTGGTTATCAGAGCAAGAGCAAAGAGCTGTAGCGCATGCGTTAAAACTAATGCAACAACACTCTTGGTGTTGATGTACGCGATCGCGCTCAACGATTCCATGGGTGTTTGTATCAGCCATTCAGTCGAATTAACAAAGCGAATGCTTTCGGAGCTCTCTTGCCCCATCATGAAGCCGACTGTCTCACCCGCTTCTATTAAGAGTTCGTTGGCACCGCTTATAAGAACAATACCGACAACCTTCTCACTCAGTACAAGACCAGGTACTTCGTCATATCGGTCTTCTACGCCTTTAACCAGGCTGGTGACGAGAGCTTTCTCAGACTTGATATGGTTGGCAATTGAGACGGTGTAATCGTTATAGATACCGCTCAATGAAATGATCCACTGAATCGTAAACAGGATCAACGCCACCGACACAGCCAGCATGCGCGCTGTCTTGCAGTGGTACATCTTCCTGAATTCGTTACGAAGATCCAAAAAATTACGAGTCCGATTAAAAATTTGCTCAGCGTGGTCTGGAACCACCCTACAAACCGGTATCGGCACTGTATTCATTGCCTTAAGCCATATTTCAGGCCTGCAAAAACGCAAAACCCCCGCATTGGCGGGGGTTTTGGTACTACTTAATGAGGGTTAGCTCACATGTTAATTCGTATCCTTAAGCAGGATATCGAATTACATCATGCCGCCCATGCCTCCCATTCCGCCCATGTCCGGCATGCCGCCGCCAGCTGGAGCATCATCCTGAGGTAAGTCAGCGATCATGCACTCAGTGGTGATCATCAGACCAGCAACTGATGCTGCGTTCTGAAGAGCGTAACGCGTTACTTTAGTCGGATCGAGAATACCCAGATCAACCATGTCGCCATATTCACCGTTAGCAGCGTTGTAACCGAAGTTACCCGACCCATCACGAACCTTGTTAACAACAACTGATGGCTCGCCACCGGCATTTGCAACAATTTGACGTAGTGGCTCTTCCATCGCACGCTTAGCAATGCCGATACCGATATCTTGCTCGTGGTTATCACCAGAAACAGCTTCAACAGCAGAGATAGCGCGAACCAGAGCAGTACCACCGCCAGGAACAATGCCTTCTTCAACAGCCGCACGAGTAGCGTGCAGTGCATCATCAACACGATCTTTCTTTTCTTTCATTTCAACTTCGGTAGCAGCACCGACTTTGATGACAGCTACACCACCGGCAAGCTTAGCAACTCGCTCTTGCAGCTTCTCTTTGTCGTATTCAGACGTAGCCTGATCGATTTGAGTGCGAATCTGATCAACGCGACCGCTGATTTCATCAGAGGAACCTGCACCGTCAACAATGATCGTGTTGTCTTTGTCGACAGTAACGCGCTTAGCAGTACCCATATCTTCCAAAGTAACCTTGTCCAGAGACAGGCCTACTTCTTCAGAGATAACCTGGCCGCCAGTCAAGATAGCGATATCCTGAAGCATTGCTTTTCGACGATCGCCAAAACCAGGAGCTTTCACTGCGCAAGTCTTGATGATGCCGCGCATGCTGTTAACAACCAAAGTCGCCAGAGCTTCACCATCAACATCTTCAGCGATGATCAGTAGAGGCTTGCCCGACTTGGCAACAGCTTCAAGAGCTGGAAGTAGATCACGGATGTTGCTGATCTTTTTGTCAAACAACAATACGTACGGCTCTTCCATTTCCGCTGTCATAGCGTCTTGGTTGTTGACGAAGTAAGGAGACAGATAACCACGGTCGAACTGCATACCTTCAACCACGTCCAGTTCGTTATCCAGTGACTTACCTTCTTCAACAGTGATAACACCTTCTTTACCAACTTTAGCCATCGCTTCTGCGATGATGTTACCGATTGACTCGTCACTATTAGCAGAGATAGAACCAACCTGAGCGACGGCTTTCTCGTCGTTGCAAGGCACGGACATGCTCGCCAATTCTGCAGTAGCAGCAGCAACAGCTTTGTCGATACCACGCTTCAGGTCCATTGGGTTCATGCCCGCAGCAACTGACTTCAAGCCTTCGCGAACGATGCTTTGCGCCAACACTGTCGCTGTTGTTGTTCCATCACCAGCGATGTCAGATGTCTGTGAAGCAACTTCCTTCACCATCTGTGCACCCATGTTTTCGAACTTGTCTTCCAGTTCGATTTCTTTCGCAACTGAAACACCATCTTTAGTAACGGTTGGAGCGCCGAACGACTTATCCAATACAACGTTACGGCCTTTAGGGCCCAAAGTAACTTTTACGGCATTTGCCAGGACGTCAACGCCCTTAAGCATGCGCTGGCGCGCCGAATCTGAAAAACGGACTTCTTTAGCACTCATTGAAATGCAATCCTCATAAAAAATTGAAAGTACCGTTAGGAGGCAAAGCCTCTACTAGCGGTCGCAAAATGGTTTGAACTAATCCTGTGGGGATCCGTAGGAGTCCGCTAGGACCCTTGTGAATCGGAAGAATCAGTTGTTTATTCGAAAACGCCCATGATGTCGTCTTCACGCATCACGAGAACTTCCTCACCATCAACCTTGATTTCAGTGCCCGAGTACTTGCCGAACAGTACCTGATCACCCACTTTTACGTCGAGAGGACGGACATCGCCATTCTCAGCGATTTTGCCCTTACCCACAGACAGGACTTCACCACGAACGGGCTTTTCAGTCGCTGAATCAGGGATTACGATGCCACCGGCACTCGTGCGCTCTTCTTCCATGCGCTTGACGACCACGCGGTCATGCAACGGACGAATGTTCATACCAATACGACTCCGAATAATTGAATTGTTGGAAAATGATTACGAGGACTGTTAGCACTCAACCTCGACGAGTGCCAATTCTAATGTCGGTTCCAGCAAATTCAAGTCTCGGGGCGAACTAATTTTCTGCCTAGTCGTCAATCTCGCGGAATTCTGCGTCTTCAATGTCGTTTGTGCGCCCGGAATTGGGTGGCTGGCGCTGAGGACGCCCGCCCGGATTGCTACCGAAGCTTCCTGAAGGATTACTGCTCTGGCCAGCTCCATCGGTGGATCCTGAGCCCACTTCAATGCCGGCAGAGCCCCGATTTTGGGGCCCTTGAGCGCCAGCGTCCCCGGCAACACCACCAAAGCCGACCCCGCCTATGATTGCCCGGGCAGCGATTTTTCCTGCTAGCCACTGGCGAGACCACGGGATTAGGCAGGCAAATCCAAATGCATCGGTGACAAACCCAGGGGTCAGCAGAAGAACCCCGCCGACCATGAGTAACACCCCTTCAAGAAGCTGTTGGGCCGGCATTTCGCCCGACCCTAGCCGTGAACGGGCCTTATTAAGCGTCGCTAGTCCCTGCTGACGAAGCATTATGGTTCCGAGCACAGCCGTTAGGATCACGATTCCCAGCGTCGGAAGCCATCCCAGCGCTGAACCCACCCGCAAAATGACCGCGATTTCCACTATTGGCATCGCGATGAATATAATCAGTAAAAACGGCATAACATCTCCCAATCAATCAAGGAACCTAATTCCACATCCCTACTCGTACAAGTGCTGCTGCCATGTTTCTTTAACTTCTGGCTGCAGGTTTGCTAACAGTATGTCTTAGAATCAACGATTCTCAGGCCTTTGGTCAATCATTCAACCAAAAACAGCCGCGCTCAAAGAGCTCAGATAACGCCCATGTTGCAGCCTAAAAACAGTTTAACGTTAGCTCCCAAGTGGGTCGCCTATGCGTTCTCTGCTGCAGCGCTTATTGTCCTTTGGCAATCAACGGCGCTGGGAAATCTTCTGGGAGGGGACGAGCCTTTATCGCCGGAAGTCGCCTTTGTACCTTCTTTTGTCGAAACCACGTCAAACCATATCAGCGTTAAATTTGATATCGAAGACGGCTACTACCTCTATCGAGACAAACTCAAGTTCAACGTCGAGTCTGATCAGTCTGGCTCCCAATCTCTAAATAATATCCTCGCAAGCACTCCCATTGAGCTTTCGACGCCCGATTTCCCTCCTGCCAAAATTCTCGATGACGAATTTTTTGGTGAGATGGCGATTTACCGAAATCAGGTGCGCATTGACATTCCCTATACCCAGTTTTCTTCCGTCGATTCCGGGATGCTGGAAATCACCTATCAAGGGTGTGCAGACATCGGGCTGTGTTATCCACCCACGAAAGCCAAAGTCAGTTTTGACCCTCCTCCATCGAAGGCCAGCGGAGATGCCCCCATAATCCTTGCTGAGCTCAACACCCTTGGAGGCGTCGGGGCAGAACAACCATCGTCGCTTGCATCACCGATATCCGGTAACGACAGTGGCTTCAACATATTCGGTGAAAGTAGCGCGCAGGATGAACTGCTGCCGCCAGAGTTGGCCTATCTGCCACAAATTGTCAGTGCCACAGGTTCCAATATTGTCGTTCGTTGGTTTATTGAACCCGGGTACTACCTCTATCGCGACAAACTCTCATTCTCGTTGGAGCAATTGCCCGATGTGTCTCTCGTTCACGTTCAATTGGATGAAGGGGTCGACCAGTACGATGAGTTTTATGGCGATGTAAAAGTATTTCGACATTCAGCGGATGCTGTACTGACGATCGATTCAAGCAGAAGCACCTCCGGCAAGCTGGATGGTCAACTCCTAATTAACTATCAGGGTTGCGCCGATATCGGCGTTTGTTTTCCGCCCAGTGTCACTGAGTTGCCAGTCAACTTTGAAGCTACAGAATCAAACCGCAACAGTGACACTATTATTGCGACATTAGGCACATCCGGTTCAACTTCAGGAACTCAAGGAGGCAACGCTGCTCTGGTTGCGTCGATCGGTAACAACGCCTCAGCTGCAAGCAATACAGGCGGTGTATTAGCTAATGCTCAGACGTCTCAACAAACGGCTCCAATCGCTGAATCAGAACAAGACAGGCTGTTCAACTTTCTTTCCAGTAGCGGTTTATGGCTTACAGTCGCTACGTTTTTCGGGTTCGGCCTACTGCTCGCCTTCACACCGTGTGTACTGCCCATGGTGCCTATCCTCTCCAGCCTTATCGTTGGACAAGGAGATAAGATGAGCACGATGAGAGCGTTCCAGTTATCGCTGATTTACGTTCTCGTTATGGCAAGCACCTACGCACTGGTCGGAATTATCGTTGGACTCTCCGGCTATAACGTTCAAGCGTTCCTCCAGAATCCCTGGGTCCTTTCATTCATTGCCGTACTGTTTGTTTTGCTATCCCTTTCCATGTTCGGCTTTTACGAATTGCAGATGCCGGTGAGCCTGCAAGAAAAGTTAACGAAATGGTCAAACAAACAAGTAGGAGGCCAAGTCTCCGGTGTAGCAGCGATGGGTTTTATATCCACGCTTATAGTAGGTCCGTGTATTACTGCACCATTGGCAGGCGCCTTAATCTACATCGCTAAAACCGGCGATGCTGTCATAGGCGGCGCAGCACTTTTCGCATTGGGTTTAGGTATGGGTGCGCCGCTATTATTGATCGGCACTTCAGCGGGTAAGTTCGTTCCCAAAGCTGGTACCTGGATGGATGCCGTCAAACATGTGTTTGGCATCATCATGATCGCCATGGCCATTTACATGATTTCGCGATTTATCCCAACCACCGTTACGATGCTGTTGTTTGGCGTGCTAGCTGTTATGAGCGGCATCTATTGGGGTGCTGCAGACTCTGTTACTAAAGAAAGCACAGGTTGGCAGAAATTTGCTAAGGGCACCGGTCTGGTTGTCTCTTTATACGGCGCAGCTCTACTCGTAGGCGCTTTATCAGGTGGTGGCAGTTACCTAACACCACTTAAAGGCTTGCAAGGTGGTGGCTCTGGAGCCGCTGTCGACGATCAGCACCTTGCGTTCGCTCCTGTCAAAAGCATCGAAGAGCTTGATCAAATCGTATCAAGAGCCAGTGCAGAAGGAAGACCCGTCATGTTGGACTTCTACGCGGATTGGTGTGTTAGTTGTAAAGAGATGGAAGCCTTTACCTTTACCGATGCTCGTGTTCAGGCACAACTCAAAAATGCCGTCGTCATCCAAGCGGATGTAACAGCTAATGATAATTTAGACAAAGCCTTACTTAAGCACTTCGATTTATTCGGCCCTCCTGGCATTATTTTTTACGACACTAACGGCTATGAAATCAGATCTGCCCGAGTCGTGGGTTTTATGTCAGCCGATAAATTCAGCACACATGTTTCGCAGCACATCGGCTCTAACAGCATCTAGCGAGTGCGCCCCACCGCACTGAACGTAATCTGAATAGAAATAACCCTCCAACAGATTTTCGATTCGCTAAGCCATTTTTAACAGAATTGGCGTCAATTCTGCGTATGCAATCCCAGAGGAAATTCACTTAACGCGTGATTTCCGCCTTCGTTTCACCGAAAAGCCATGAGTTTTTTACATCGCTCTGGGGATTGTTTTATGTTTCGAATTTCTAAATTTCATCGTGTTGCTGCGACGCGTAACACAACAGCCGCGCCATCATCAGCATTAAGCGTTATAGCACTTGGACTGCTGCTGGCCCTTAACCCCGGCCAGTCAACAGCGCAAACGCTCGAGGCAAGCGATGACGAAAACCTAGACGCGCTGTGGGATTCAATTGACGCTGAGGAAATAGACGTCGAAGATGACGAAGTTTGGGATACAGCTGAAGCAGGGCTAACGGAAGAACTCGAAGCTCCTTTGTTAAATCATTGCGAAGCTCTCCTCACCCACATGGATCCATTGCCTGTTGCACCGGTATCCAAACCTCCGCGCATGAGCTTGTATTTGGAGCCTGGCTTCAATAGCCGCAATCGCCGAATCACAGATAGTAAAAAAGGTGAAGTCCACCGTCCCTTTGGTAACTCCGCTCAAACGTGGAACATCGATGAAAGTTTAATGATACTGCCTCATTATTCCGAAAAAGGTGCGAAACCCAAATTCAATTTACTGGATGGCAATTCCTACCGAATTTTGGGCAGCCTGAATATCAATGCTGTCGCTAATGACACGTTGTACTGGAGTAGGATCAACCCTATGTCGGTGGTCTACCTATCTGAATCGGACGCCACTACCGGTCGCGTGGTCAGTTTCGATGTCGCTTCGGGTGATCTGACCTCCATTAAAGATTTCGAAGCTGTCTGTGCAGCATCTGGATACACGGCGATGGGCGGTATTTTTTCTAAGCCGTCAGCCGACGATACCCTGTTCGGATTTCAATGTGCCACAACTTCAGATAAATCCCTTGTTATCAGCTACGATCACCTATCCGGGGATTTACATACTATGCCGGTCGGTGAAGGCACTGACTGGGAACTGGGCCACCCCTTAAAGCCGTCTTTAAACGGTGATAATTTCTGGTATCAAGGCACTGCCCTGTCTACTGATTTAGCACAAGAGCTTGTGAAGCTACCGGAAGGATCAGCCGGGCTGGCGCACGGCATCGGTATCGATCAGGAAAACAATGATCGGCTATACCAAATCACAGCTAACGGAAACGGCACGGCTTGTAATATTGGCTCAACAGAGGGACTGTTAACTGCGCACTCTTCAGATGGAGATTGCACGGCATTAATTCGTAGCGATGATGATCTCTCGTTACCTTCAGAAGGTACAACGATATTCGCAACACCTACCGGTGCAAAAGACTGGATTGCTGTTTCCAACATCGGTTACGACAACCTCAAACAGTTTGCCAGTGACACTCCGGCACCGACCTTTTTCTCAGAGATATTCCTGGCAAACACAGATCCTCATAGCGAGACTCAGGTTTGCAGGCTAACTCATCATCGTGCTTTTGGTAAATCTGCGCAGAACGCGTCCTACGATATTGCGATGGGCGAACCTAGCGTATCCATCAGCCCTGAAGGCACCCGTGTATTGTT
>CAZCKD010000030.1:0-13411 GCA_964498925.1 uncultured Granulosicoccaceae bacterium | reverse complement strand
AAGCAGATCGATCTGGATTATTTAACTAACGTTGCCAATGAAGAGGAAAGTGGTAAGTGCACTGCCATTGTTCACAGCGACGTTACGGACATTGTATTCAGATGTGAAAACAATCACTTTGATGGCGCAGGATTTAACATCGTACGTTAATTAATTCACGATCAAACAATGGGGTTGCCCGCATGAACATGGCGGGCAAACTCTTTTAATATTTGCCTGCTTCGAAGTGGCGTCTACACTGCCAGGCTAGAACCACTCCCATACACGCTACCGCAAGAATTGCTACGCCAGCTGAAGACCACTGCCCCTGCCATTCGACAACACCAGGCAGAATCACCCCGCCTAGCAGCATACCGATGCCTGAAAACTGCATCATCACACCAAACAACATACCGGCAGACGCAGGCTGACTAGCGGCTCGCGGTATCGTGGAAAAAAGAACACCGGGAACCATGCCTCCCAGCATTGAAAATAGAAATGCGCTGGCGATTCGCACCGATGTGGATGAACCCGTCGCGAAGTGCAGATAAGCAAACACTCCACCGCCCAATATGCCCACGATCAATAAGGGTCCAAATCCAACACCACGACGCAATAAAAAACCCGACGACACGCTACCCACTGAGTTGCAAAGCAGTATTAACGCGGCGAAAAGGCTTACTGTCTCCAGACTCAATGCAGAGGTTTCGAGAATCAGCAACGGAAAGAAAGAAATTAATGGCACGTAGCTGAACGAGTAAGCGAAAAAACACAGGCTCAACATCCAGACAACGGGTTTGCGAAGATCGCCATAGCTATTTTTTTCTTTCGTGGGCCCCAACTCGCGTAAACGCTCACGATAACGTCTAGTCACCAGGAATACACAACCCGATGCGAGAAATGACATCAGCGCTGCGTAGTGCCAGGTCAGTTGCCACCCCCCTCTCTCTAATAGTGCTGGCGCCATCAATAACATGCTCCCTGCCCCAACCGGCAGAAACGACGCCCAGGCAGCGAGTAACATGGGTCTGTCTTTGTCGCTGCTAAGTGCTGAAATTAATGAAGGAAGAACAATCACCGACATAATCCAGCCCAATCCTTCGATGGTTCTTCCAACCAGCAATAAAGGCAACGCCGTAGCAAAAGATCCGATCAACCCTCCAATGCCGACTATTCCAACAGCAATGAACGCGCATTGGGCAGAACCCATACGCCTGATGAATAAGCCTAAGGCGAACCCGCAAAGTGCAATCAATAGAGAATAAAGAGAAACAATTAATCCACTCTCCGTCAGACTCAATCCCCACTCAGACTTGAACAACGGTATTGCCGGGGGAATTTTCCCGATGTGTAAGGAGGTTGTGCACCCGCCGACATAAAGTACCAACACAGCAAACCAGGCTGTCTTTTTCGACTCGGCGACACCTTTTTTATTTTCAACGACTTCGCTTGTCATTGGGCCATTCGACTCAAATACGCATGCCATAACACCCGTGCAGCGGCAGCTCTATGAGGGCGCCATCTCTCTGCGATCTCGTCAAATTCTTGGTAGCTAGGAATCTCTGACAATTGCGCACTGCGTGCATAACTGACAACCAAAGCCCGATCTCCACTTGCCCAGGAATCCGGGCGGCGCATTGCCATCAGCAGATAAACACCGGCTGTCCACGGACCGATACCCCGTATTGCTATCAACTGATCCATCACTTCTGTATCGCTATTGTTGCGTAAGGACTTAAGCTTGAGATCGCCAGTCACCAATGACAAGGCTATCGATTGGCAATATGAGATTTTTCGCTCACTCACACCCGCTGTTTTTAAATCATCGAAGGCAACGTCAAGAAACTGCGTCGGATCCATCGTCGGACAGTGAGCTTTAACTCGATTCATAACCGCTTTGGCGCTAGCCAATGATACTTTTTGCTCCAAAATAATATGTACCAGCGTCTCAAACGACTGAGTCCTTCTCCATAAAGGTGGAAATCCGTAATTTTCCACTAGCTCCTTTATAAGCGGATCCTGCTTCGCAAGCTGCGATACGGCTTCTTGCAATGTGCCCGTCGTTAACGATTGATACACTTATAGGTACCCGATAGAAAAAAAACTCATGACTGATAATAAATCCCATTTCGCTGCGGAGCGCAAAAGATTACTGGCGCATGCAAAGCAGAAGTCCAACTGGAAGCACTGGGGCCCTTATCTAGCTGAAAGAGCATGGGGCACCGTACGGGAAGATTACAGCAGTGATGGTAACGCGTGGGATTACTTCCCTCACGAACATGCCAGAAGTCGAACCTATCGTTGGAACGAGGATGGACTGGCAGGCTTTTGCGATCGAAATCAGTTCCTGTGCTTCGGACTTGCACTGTGGAACGGACAAGATCCCTACCTAAAAGAACGCTTATTCGGTTTATCCGGGCCGGAAGGCAATCACGGCGAGGACGTCAAAGAACTTTACTGGTATCTAGACAGCACACCCACGCACAGCTACTCGCGCATGTGTTACCGATATCCGCATCAAGAATATCCTTATGAGGCGTTGATCAACGAGAACGCCGCAAGGGGAAGAAAGGATCGCGAGTACGAAATCAGCGATACCGGTATTTTCTCGGACAATAGGTATTTCGATATCACCGTCACTTATGCCAAAGCACACGAAAATGATTTGCTCATCAAAATTGACGTTACGAACCGGGCAGACACGACTGCCAAATTGACGGTGCTTCCTCAACTCTGGTTTCGAAATACGTGGAGTTGGGGCTACCCGGCGGGGCCGCAAGGCAACGTTCCCACAAAGCCAAAGATTCGACAGGACAACGATTGCAGCTTAACGACCGAACATGACCAGTTGGGTCAGTATCATTTGTACTGGCAAGGTTCACCCGATGTCATCCTGACCGAGAATGAAACTAATAAATCGCTGCTTTTCGGCACTGAAAATAAAACACCGTGGGTCAAGGATGCATTCCATCGATACATCGTTGATGGTGATGAAAAAGCGATAAAGACTGATAACTATGGCACCAAAGCCGGCTTGCACTTTCAGCTAAGTGTGAAGGGAAATTCAACAAAGACTATTCAACTCAGATTAAGCGATATTGAATACTTGAAACCCTTCTCCGGCTTCAAGCCGATGATGGATAAACGTAAGGCAGAAGCAGATGTGTTTTATCAGGAGTTTCAGACCCCTGGCATGACCGACGAACACATCGCAATTCAACGGCAAGCACTTGCCGGCATGCTCTGGTCAAAACAATTGTATTACTACAATGTTGACCAATGGCTTAACGGCGATCCGGAACAGCCCACCTATAGGCACGACGAGCGTAACAAACAATGGCATCATATGAATAACTTCGACATCATGTCGATGCCTGATAAGTGGGAATATCCCTGGTACGCAGTTTGGGATACCGCTTTTCATTGTTTACCGCTGGCCATGGTCGACAATGAGTATGCCAAAAGGCAACTGTTGTTAATTACCAGAGAATGGTACATGCACCCTAGCGGACAGCTACCGGCTTATGAATGGTCTTATGGTGATGTTAATCCGCCTGTACATGCCTGGGCGGCCTGGAACGTTTACAACATGGAGAAACGTCATCGCGGTACCGGTGACACGCAATTTCTAGAAAGTGTTTTCCACAAATTGCTTCTGAACTTCACATGGTGGGTCAATCAGAAAGACAGCACAGGCAACTCAATATTCGAAGGTGGCTTTCTGGGTCTGGATAACATCAGTTTGTTCGATAGATCTGAAGCTCCTCCTACCGGAGGCACATTGCATCAATCAGACGGTACCGCATGGATGGGTTTTTTCTCAGCGTGCATGCTCAGAATATCTTTAGAGCTTTCACGATCTAATCCAACGTATCAAGATATTGCCTCTAAGTTTTTTGATCACTACTTGCATATTGCACACGCGATAAATGGAAACGACCAAGCCGCAGGCTTGTGGGATGAAAGCGATGGCTTTTTCTATGACCGTTTGGACCTACCCGATGGAAGCACCACCCCGATAAAAGTACGTTCGCTCGTCGGACTCATGCCCATGATCGCCGCAACCATTATTGAAGCAGACGTCTATCACGAGTTTCCGGACTTCTCTCGTCGTATGTCCTGGTATTTGGAACGTAGGCCGGACATGTCGCAAAAAATGACGAATATGTTGACCGAAGGTGAATCCAAAAAACATCTTTTATCGTTTATTTCAGAGGAACGGTTGAAAAGCGTTCTTCAATACCTTTTAGACGAAGAAGAATTTTTATCGCCCTATGGCATCCGATCACTATCAAAGTATCACGCAGCGCATCCATTCTCGTATCAAACCGGCGATGGTAAGAAGCTCTGTGTTGGCTATGAGCCCGGAGAAGGTGAAACCAACATGTTTGGTGGTAACTCGAATTGGCGGGGTCCCATTTGGTTTCCTATCAACTTTCTACTGGTAGAAGCGCTCCGCGAATACCATGATTATTTCGAATCAAGCTTTAGTATCGAATGCCCGACCGGGTCAGGCATCATGATGAATCTGAATGAAGTGGCCGATGAAATCACGTCCAGGCTCGTCAAACTCTTTGAATTATCAGATAACGATCAACGTGCATGGTGCGGAGACAATTCCGACTTACTGGACGCAAGTAAAAACGGAATGCATCAGTTTTTCGAGTACTTTCACGCAGAGAGCGGTGAGGGACTTGGCGCCAGCCATCAAACCGGCTGGACAGGCTTGATCGCCCTGTTGCTGCAAAACCGGTGACACACGTTGTATGAATGCCAAAGCCAACTGAGTATGAATCGGCAGCAAAAATACGGCGTCTGCCGACTTTGCGAACGAGAAACGTATTTAACGTTTCACCATCTCATTCCGCGCAAGCTACATAAGCGTCGACGCTTTGTAAAAACGTACACCAAAGAGCAATTAAACGAGGGCGTGATGCTATGCCCTCGGTGCCATAAAGGCATACACAAGCTCTATAGCGAATCGGACCTGGGCAATCAACTTAATACCCTGGAATCGTTGCTGGCCGATCCTGCGGTCAGTAAACACGTTGCTTGGGTGGCTAAGCAAAGAGGTTAAGTTTATCGATTATTCAGATGAATCAGACACCAAAAATCCACCCGATTGTCTGGTCCATAGTTGAGAATACAATCCACCGCTCTGGACCAGCTCATCATGGGTTCCTTCTTCGAGTATCGCACCGGCGTCCATGACGATTAGCCGATCCATTGCAGCGATGGTGGATAGTCTATGTGCTATTGCGATAACCGTTTTACCTTGCATCAACGCACTCAGATTTTCTTGAATGACCGCTTCCACTTCGCTGTCCAGAGCAGAGGTTGCTTCATCAAGCACCAGTATGGGCGCATCTTTTAAGAACATTCGCGCAATGGCCAGGCGCTGGCGTTGTCCACCGGAGAGTTTGACCCCTCTCTCACCGACATGAGCGTCATATCCTTTCCGGCCAGCCGTGTCTTCGAGCGTTTGAATGAAATCGTGCGCATTTGCTCTCTTGGCCGCTGCGATGACATCGTCATGGGTAGCGTCACGACGACCATAGGCAATGTTTTCATAAACGGTTCTGTGCAGAAGTGAGGTATCTTGAGTCACCACCCCGATGTTAGCTCTCAGACTCTCCTGCTTCACTTGTTGGATATTCATGTCATCGACAGAGATAACACCAGATTCAACATCGTAGAGTCTTAGTAGTAAATTCGTTAGCGTTGTTTTACCCGCACCAGAGCGACCCACCAAGCCAATTTTTTCACCGCCTTTAATTTGCAAGGCCAGTGATTCAATCGCGCCTGATTCTCGACCATAGTGAAAACGGACATCATCGAATCGAATGGCTCCTTTGGTCACAACCAGTTCATTCGCATTGGGCTCGTCGATGACATCACGACGTGTCGACAACATTGCCATTCCATCGTAAATGATGCCGACACTTTCAAATAGACCGGAGAGCTCCCACATGATCCAATGCGACATACCTTGTAGTCGGAGCACCAACCCCATACTCACAGCCAGCGCGCCGACACCAGTCAAGCCTGCATCCCAAAGCCATAAACCAACGCCAGCTACAGAAAAAAGTAAAAAGGCGTTGATGATGTCCAATGAAGCATTGAGACCAGTCACCCAACGAAATTGAGGATAGACAGTGCCTAAGAAGCGTTTCATGCTATTTCGCGCGTATTGCGCCTCATGACCGGCATGCGCAAATAATTTAACGGTCATGATATTGGTGTAGCTATCGACAACCCTGCCCGTCATTTCAGACCGGGCATCTGCCTGTAACCTGGATACTTTTTTTAATCTTGGTAGAAAAAAGCTCAACATAACTGCATAAAGCAGCAACCATACGAGGAACGGCACAATCATCCACAGATTAAATGAAGACACCAGAAACATGGCCCCAATGAAGTACACCGAGACATAAACCAGTACATCAAGGATTTTAAGAACTGCATCGCGGATAGCCAATGACGTCTGCATTACCTTGGTGGCTACACGTCCTGCAAACTCATCTTGATAAAACGAGTAGCTCTGCCCGAGCATCCATCGATGCGCTTTCCACCGAATGGTCATAACAAAGTTGCCGAACACAGCTTGGTGCAGGAGCAATGACTGCGTTATTCCGGCTAATGGCAACAGGATGAGAACAACCACCGACATCCAAACAAGCGTATTGGTTTCCTGCTCGAACAAAGAACCCGCTTCTCGATTACCCAGCCAGTCCACCAGGTTGCCCAGAAAACTGAACAAGCTGACTTCAAGCAGAGAGACGACTGCCGACATCAGCGCCATCAAAAGTAGCCAGACCCACGAATCTTTGACGAAATACCAGAGGAATGGCCATAGAGTCGCCGGCGGCCGTACAGGGTCGTCTTCCGGGAATGGCGGTATGCGCGATTCGAAATAGTCCAGAATATGTCTGATAAAGCGCATTATTTCACAACTTTTGTAACATTAAGCTGACGCTATTGATATTGTCCCAGATGAACCAAAGAGTATATAGAGCCGCACCACCGACTAATGTGCTCAGAATTCCAGTAAACGGCGTAGCAACCCAGCCTAATAACGCAGTAGCGACAACAAACATAAATAATGCAACTGTGGCACACCCGGTTCCAATATTACGAATCATGGCAACCTTTTCAAGAGTTTCCTCCGGTAGGGACTCTATACCTGCCAACTCAATGCTTAGTCTGACATCAACGTAAAGCGCAATCAGGAATTGCAGTGAAGACGCAAGAAACAGAAGAAATACGACTTTTGCCCATCGACTGCGAATACCGTGGCGCAGCACATGCGCGGCCACAGAAAGGGAGAAGCCAGACATGAGCCCGCTGATGAAAGCCACCTGCCCTGTCTGGAGTTCGAGTAATTCTCTCATATCGCTCAGTTCTTGTTCTCTGCCGCCATTGGAGACATTATACGTGAGCTCAGGACCATGATCGAAAGTCTTGTATGGCGTCGCTGGCTAAAGGAGTGGGTTCAGCCTTCCAGCAGTCCAGAACTCCAAGCAGAACTTGCTAAGCACCAAGAGTCACTACCTGTTCTGTGGTTATTGGGCAAAACCGGGACTGGAAAATCGTCAATTATTCAGCGTCTAACCGGAGATATCAGCGCCCAGATAGGCAACGGGTTTTCACCGTGTACACAAACGTCGATGCGCTATGAGCATCCTGTCGATGCGCCCGTCATACGTTTCCTAGACACTCGAGGTCTAGGGGAAGCACACTACAACCCTACCTCAGACTTGGAAGCGGCAAAGACTGGGAGTCATGCCTTAATCATTCTGACCCGCGTTGACGACACTGATCAATCCGAACTTGTCAAAGCCCTGAAGGTTTTAGGCAGTCAGTTAGACCATCAGGCAGTTGTACATGTTCATACACACGTCAGAAAACTTGATGATCAACAACGAGCTCGAGCCATCGCGTTCAACGCCCAAACCATATCGCAAGCACTCGGATTCACACCGGAAAGTGCACAGATCGATTTTACGTCCATCGATGATGGTTATGACGATATTGACCATGGCCTTGAAAACCTTCGAGCAGCCCTAATAGACATTGTTCCCGAATTAACCAAAAGACTCTCTTCTCAACTATCTCGACATTCCGAAGAAGCCTTGTTTCACGCTCATCGACGAGAAATATTAGGGTACGCAAGTGTTGCAGGTACCGCTGATGTCCTACCTGCCGTCGGACTTTTCGCTGTACCAAGCATTCAAGGGAAACTACTGCACACGCTGGCAGGTCGTTACGAAGTTCCGTGGGATAAACGTACGGCTTTGGAATTTACCGCCGCCATGGGTAGCGGCTTTCTCTATCGCTATGCCTTGTCTTTGGGAGGCAGGCAACTTAGCAAATTCATTCCGGTATACGGTCAAAGCGCAGGAGCAGCTGCTGCGGCGGCAATGAGCTTTGCCAGCACCTATGCTATCGGGCGCGCAGCCTGCCTATACTTCTATAGAAAGCACCATCAGCTTTCTATTGACACTGAATCACTTCAACAGACATTTAAACAAGCGCTAAACGAACGGAACAATAAGTGAAGTTTTCTCCACTCAATCTGCTTATGAACAGCAACGGACTAATTTTCTTAGCCGTCTTTGTTTGCCTTCCCCTGATCGGATTGTCTATTACCGGCTTATTTTACCTATCAACCAACAAATTGTTATTAAGTGCGCTGGTTATTTGGTTAAGTATCGCTTGCGCCGGCTATGCGCTTCTATGGTTTCTTAACAAACGAAAATCTCGTTTGAACAATTTTGCTAAAAATCGAACAGGCAAAAAATCTGATGAAAGCGGTGTATACGCCAGTACGGACGAAGAGGTAGAAGAGCTACCAGAGGAACTAACACCTAAGGCCCATTGGACCACTCATGACACACGGGTTTGGAACACATGCTATGAACACATTGAGGCACTGCTTAATGAAGAACCTATGTGGAGCGAACTGCCCGAATACGCTTTGAATCTCTTATCTCGTGTATCTGCCATGTATCACGACGTACAGTATGAAGCAGAAAAAATTGATAAGAAACTGCCCTACCGATTCACGCTTCCAGAAGCCCTGTTGGTTTTAGCGGTGACATCCCAGCGATATCGCAAACTTGTGTTGTCACATATTCCGTATTCAGAAAAAGTCAGCGTGTCCTCGCTTTTCACGCTTTACGATCATCAATCTGAACTTAAAACCGGTTATACGTGGATGAATCGTACGCGCCGCCTCTTAAGACTTTGGAATCCACTGGCAGCCGTTGTTGGAGAGCTGAGAGAACATTTAACAGATCGCATATTCAGAGAACTCAGTGCTGGTGTGCAAAACCGTCTCAAACGATTACTACTCCAAGAAGTTGTGCAGGTTGGTATGGAACTCTATAGCGGGCGTTTAAAAACATCCGATTCCGAGCTTCTCGAATATCGCAGTTCAGCCATGGTAGCAGACACAACCCGGCAACCAGAAGCGGTAGAGCCTCTGCGCGTTGTAGTTGTAGGACAAGTAAGTAGTGGGAAATCGTCGCTGATCAATGCAGTGACACAATCACTGAGCGCGGAAATTGACAACCTTCCATCGACGCAAAAAGCCGAAGTTCATGAAATTGAGTTAGAAGGTGGATTGAAACTACATCTGCTAGATACAGAAGGCCTGGATGGTTCTTCAATCGTGCAAGATAGAATCGTAGAGTTGGCTAAAGATGCTGACCTAATTCTATTCACGTCAAAATCAACTCAACCCGCAAAAGGCCCGGATCAACTTTTCCTCACTCAACTAACCAACACATTTTTAGAGATGCCCGCGCGCCGAATGCCTCCATGTGTTCTGGTTATGACACATATCGATGAGCTGGCACCTCGCACTGAGTGGTCTCCCCCTTACGATTTGAACGGCAGCAGCCAAAAGGCAATAAATATCAATTTGGCAATGAGCGCGTGTATCGAACAAATAGAACTGCCTTCAGACACCCCGACAATTCCTGTTAGCTTGTCTAATAGCTATGAAGCGTATAACGCGGACGCTGTGGTCGCACAGATTTTTTCTTTTTACGACGAAGCAGTTTTATCCCAGTGGAATAGAAGACGCCTCGAAAGTGGCCAGCAAAGTATTTCGTGGTCCGAGCGCTTCTCTCAATTCAAACGGCTGGGACAAGTTTTAAGTAAAGGGAAGATTTAGTCAGCGGCAAGAGCCTTTCGCCTCTATTCAATATTGGGTGCCGGCGGCAAAGATGATTGAGAGTCGTTGATATGGTTCGTGATATTAGTAAAAAATATCGTACTCATCACCATAGTCAGATCTACTAAGTTCTCATCTGAAATATCTAAGGTTCTGGCTTCTGCAAGTAACTCGTCAGGTAGCTTTCCCGGACTCGCATATATCGTCCTGGCAATATTCATGATGCAATCCAGTCGCTCTTCACCGATATCCTCTGATCGTCGGATCGCTTTTTGCACCTGAGGATCTAACCCAGCTTGCGTGGCTTTGTAGCTATGGACAGATAAACAGAATTCACAGCCGGTTTGCTCACTCACCCAGAGTTTAATTGCTTCAATCTCCCGGGTAGCAAGCGAGCCTTGTCGTATACTGGCCTCCATATTCAGGTATGCCCGTAGTGCTGTTTCGCTGCTGGCAAATTGAAGGTAGACGGGCGCTATTTTTCCATTCAAGCGGACCGCTTCAAGCATTGACAGGCTTTCTGAAGAAAGATCCTGTTCGTTTTTCGTAGTTAGACGGGACACGGTATGATCATGTTCTGTTGATTGGACATCATTATGCCTGAAACCGCTTTTCCTTCAATACAGTCTGTTCTATCTCGAGTGCTCGGACTCTGGGTTAAACCCGATGTGTTGCCTGAGGATCCCAGCTCATTAATAGATCCTGACAAGCCAGTGCTCTACCTATTAGAGGTAGGGGGTATTGCGGATAGAGCTGCGCTGGAAATCGCCTGCAAAGAAAAGAACCTTCCGGCTCCAGGCAAGCCCTTATCGTTCGGAACAAAGCAGCTTCGACATTCAGTTGATGTCTTGAATCAGAAACGCAAATGGACGAATAGAAAATCTCTCAGGCCTATCTCACAGAAAATCTCACAGTTGGTAGATGCCGGCATGGCAGAAGACGCTGGCGAACTACAGATTGTTCCGGTATCGATCTATTGGGGACGGGCACCGGACAAAGAATCCTCTTTCTGGCGACTACTGTTTACGGAAAATTGGCAGTTCGCAAGTCGAACGCGGAAATTATTTACCACCATTATCCATGGACACCACACCTTACTGAGTTTTAGCGAGCCACTTTCCTTTCAAACACTAAAGGCCTCTGGCGAACCCGCCAATATTCTGGAAAGAAAGTTGGCTAGGATTTTACGCGTGCATTTTAGGCAACGGCGAATCGCCAGTTTGGGACCGGATCAATCACATCGACGCATGTTGGTAAATCATGTTTTGGCAGACCCATCTGTCAGAGCAGCCATCACCAGAGAAGCTCAGGGAAAACTGTCATTAGACCAAGCCAGGAGAAAAGCGGAAAAGCACGCCTACGAAATTGCCGCTGATGTCTCCTACCCCACCGTCCGCATTCTGCATAGAGTGCTCAAACGCCTGTGGACAAAGCTCTATGATGGGGTTGAACTATCAGGTGTCGATCGTATAAAGGCTGTAGCAGACGATCATGAATTGGTTTATGTCCCGTGTCATAGAAGCCACGTTGACTACCTGCTCTTGTCTTATATTTTATACGTTCAAGGATACTCTTTGCCGCATATTGCCGCCGGGGTCAATCTTAACCTACCCGTCGTAGGTGGTTTGTTAAGAAAAGGTGGAGCATTTTTTCTTCGCCGAACATTCTCCGGACAACCCTTATACGCAGCAGTATTTAGCGTTTACCTCAAAGAGATACTGCAAAGAGGTCATGCTCTGGAGTACTTTGTGGAAGGTGGACGAAGCCGATCGGGACGACTACTTCCACCCAAGGTTGGCATGCTGGGCATGACTATCCATGCTTATTTGCGTGATCCGCAAACGCCTGTAGCCTTTGTACCCGTCTATTTCGGCTACGAGCGACTACTTGAAGGCAACGCATTTACCAATGAACTTGCCGGTAAGAAGAAGCAAAAGGAAACAGTTTTTGCTTTGTTGAAGTCTCTAAAAACACTTAAAGAAGACTACGGCAGGGTTTATGTAAATTTCGGCGAACCGATTGCATTAACCGAATTTTTAGATAGCCACCAAACTGACTGGCAATCACACGTCATTGACGAAAAACGCCCTGAATGGATCACGCCCATTGTCGATGAGCTTGGCGTGAAGATAATGCGTTCAATTAATGAAGCCGCTAGCGTCACCCCTATTAGCTTACTAGCAACGGCTTTGCTCTCTACGCCACATGGCTGTATTGATCGAACTGAACTCATTCGCCAGATCAATGTTTATCAGCTTTTGTTGAAAAAAGCTTACGAAGGCACATTGATTGTTGTTCCCGAAGTCAATGCAGAACAACTGATAGAGCATGGAATTCGCCTAGGCTTCGTGGAGTCTATCAAGGATGATGTCGGTGTTGCGATCCAGATTAAAACAGGACAACAGGCCCCTCTCACTTATTTTAGAAACAACATTGTTCATCTATTGATAACACCTGCTTTGGTGGCAGCATCCGTTGCCAGCAATGAAACTCAGAATGTTTCAGATATCTATAGATCAGTAACATTAACAATTCCTTTTTTACAAAAAGAACTGTTTTTAGAGGAGGAAGTGGATCCGGAGACCATCGATCAAACACTGGATGCTCTTTATTCCGTTGGCCTTCTAAATCGCTCCGACAACACCTGGTGTCGGGCGGCAGTAGGCTCAACAGAAGATGTCACGCTAATAAGGCTCGCAGAGGTGGTTATGCCCGCGTTGGAAAGGCACTATCTCTACGCCTGTGTACTAACAAACGCTCCTGAAGGTTATGTTGAGCAAGACAAACTCAGTGATTTATGTTCTGCCATCGCACAACGTCTTTCGCGAACACATGGAAGGCCTGTTAATGACCTTTTCGACAAACACCTCCATCAATCGCTTATCACAAACTTATCTGAAAGAGGTTATATCAAGCGTCATGAAGATCGAATAAGTCCAACACCCATATTAGTCACGATGGAGGAAGAAGCGCGCAAACTTCTCAGCGATTCGGTCCGACACGCCATTTTGAATACGGTTCAAGCTGCAAAATCCAGCCAGATGTAACCTCTACCTAGCCATGCAGGTACGGTCCATGCACGTTATTTGGCACACGCTAAATAACTGTATTCAGATTGCCAAAATCTGAAGCCCTATCTGAGGTATTCATGGGATTATTGACTAAATTTTCAACGGCTCTGGTCGTATCATCAGCTCTCTGTTCACCGGCTTGGTCGGCAGATGCCAGATCTCTCGCTTTAGGAGGTTCTGC
>CAZCKD010000029.1:0-22201 GCA_964498925.1 uncultured Granulosicoccaceae bacterium | reverse complement strand
TCAGCCAATGGTTTTACCTTAGCGTTGAAGTTATCCGGCGCACGTTTCGCCCAAGTATCGTATTCCACTTGGCCAGTGACATAACTCGCATTTGGGAATGTGGGAGCGCCGTCGTCCCCGCTCAGCCCGCCTATGTGATCGCCGTGCATGTGGGTTATAACAACGATGGTGACATCTTCAGGTGCTACACCTGCAGCCTGCAAAGGAGCTGTAATACTGGCCGGGTTTAGGCCTGTGTCAAACAAAACTACATCATCACCGACGCGAACGACCGTAGGCGTAAAAAAGAATTGGTTTTTATCCGCGGGAATAAAGTTCTCTGCGCTCACGGAGGAAAATTCCTCCGCCGATACATTCATACCAAAGATACTTTGTGGGTCAGGTGCTGTACGTGTGCCCGCCAACAAAGTAGAGACTTCCATGCTGCCAATATTCATCGTTTGCTTAATAGCATTAGGCTGCGCTGATGATTCCTGCGCTAACAACGATGCTGGAGCCAAACCAAGCCCAGCCGCTGCGGTCGCCGCCGCAGACCCAACTAATAAATTTCTACGACCACTGTTAACAGTCATTATTTTTGTATCTTTACTGAACGCCATGCTCTTGGTACTCCAATGAATAGGGTGTCGTGAATAAGGTTTACGCCGGTTAACAAACAGATCGCAAGTACGCAGGGTTTCAACTCGCACCGGTGTACTTATCGTGACTGAATTTCCGGTGAAAAGTTCCGTCTATTCATTAGCGGACCCGAATAGATTCAAGTCTCCCCTACTGCTGAATCGAACAGCACCGAGACTCCCACCAGTGGCTCCAAGTTTCCCCGTCAGTGAGTAAGCAATAGGCTGATTTGCAACACCCTCACCTTCGGCCGACCCTACCCGTGCTAACAATTGGCGAACAACGCTGAAGGCAGAAATACTAACCGGCACGGTCAAGACGGCATCACTGAACCGGGGAATTTCCCCGGTGACATTGCTAACCCCATTAGCCAACCCCCGTCCATCGAGATCTAGGCTGACTGACATACCGTCGTATGCCAATGCGCTTTCGTTGGGATTTTGTACGCGAAGTTTCAGTGCGAAACGCACCTCCAGTCCTTCGCTGGGCAAGGCTTCTAGGCCAACAACCTGCACATTGGGTCCATTGCCGCCGGACAACGTAGCGCAACCACTAAGTAGAATGAAGAACGTAGAGATGATTAAAAGTAAACATCGGTTCATTAGATCGAATCTCCAGATGTCGTTTTAAAGGCGGCCAGATCACCAAGAACTGTGCGGTGGCTCCTTTCGGAACTGCTCACTATTAACGACGCAATCCGTCAATCTAAGCTAAATTCATTACATACGTCTCCGAATTTGCGTAAATAACTGTCACGACAGTAAAATTAACTATGCGTCTACCCGTTGTCTTCATATTTGTAACTGTCGTGCTCGATTCCATGGGGATCGGAATCATCATGCCGGTGATGCCAGACTTGATTCAAGAGGTCGGAAAGTTCGATCTCAGCCAGGCAGCCCTATGGAGTGGCACGCTAACGGTCGTCTTTGCGATTAACCAGTTTCTGTTTTCTCCCACAGTAGGTGGTTTGTCAGACGCCTATGGTCGCAGGCGTGTGCTACTCATTGCGTTGTTAGTCATGTCACTCGACTATTTAGTGATGGCATTCGCTCAATCCCTATGGCTCTTATTTGTAGGGCGCTTTATTGGCGGCATTACCGCAGCTACGCATGCCACCGCAGGTGCCTATATGGCAGATATCTCCGATAGTAAAGACAAGGCAAAAAACTTCGGACTTTTGGGCGCTGCGTTTGGTGTGGGTTTCATACTGGGTCCGATGCTGGGAGGACTACTGGCTGAGTACGGTTCTCGCGCACCTTTCTTCGCGGCAGCTGCATTGGCGTTTGCCAATATGTTGTTCGGTTACTTTGTCTTACCAGAGTCCCTTCAAAAAGATAAGAGGCGTAAGTTCGAATGGCGGCGAGCTAATCCTTTCGGTGCTTTTAAGCAAATGAAAAAACTGCCGGGTCTGATGCCAATGTTGATGGTGTTCCTCCTACTGAGCATCGCATTCTTTGTCTATCCATCGATCTGGGCATTCTTTGGCCGCGCTCAATTTAACTGGGACGCACGTATGGTTGGCATGTCGCTGGCAGCCTACGGCTTTGGTATCGTAATAATACAAGGCGTGCTGATCAGACCCATCCTAGCTCGTTTTGGCGAGAAGGTGACGGCCCTTTTTGGTATGTGCATGCACCTGTTGACGTTCATGGCCTACCCGTTAATGTCTGAAACGTGGCATGTGTTCGCGTTTATGCCAATCAGTGTGTTCAGTGCCGTTGCTGTCCCTGCACTACAAGGATTGATGAGCAATAGTGTGCCCGAAGATGCTCAGGGTGAACTGCAAGGGGCAATGAGTTCTCTCACAGCGGTGGCTACCATCATCAGCCCCTTTGTGATGACTCGTGTGTTTAGTTATTTTACTCAGAGCGATGCTCCCATCTATCTACCGGCTGCACCCTTTTTAATGTCAGCCTTGTCGGTTGTCGTTGCGTTTATTCTTTTTAGTCGGTGGAAGCCGGTGAAATAAATGCTTTCGACTTATTACATAAAAAGAACTTAAATCAACAACTTTTTAATACACACTACTGGAATCGACACCACTGATTGCGCGATACTATTTCACTCTGTTAAATAGCGACATAAGCACCAACAGAAATGGCTGTACATTTTCAGAATTACCATGATGGGAACACGCTATTTGCCGGAGGCTATTCGGCTTTAAATAAAATTGAGAAATGTTTTGTTGCGATTCAGCTTCACCATCTTACAGAGCTGCGATAGTTTTTAAGGCGCATTGCTAAAGAAGAATATCCATCAGCACCGTTCAGGCACTAAGGCCAACATCCAGATAAGGGTCCTGCTACAGCTTCGCCAGTTCAGGATGTTTCGCTAACAGGGCTTCTCCATTTGGCAGACTATCAGGATACAAACGGCCAGACTCCCAGACAGCAACAGAGTCGAGATAGATAGTCGGGTCTAGGATATTCCACTAGATTTCACCCGGCGCATAATTTCCTCGGGTATGAATATGCCACGACACTCGGTTAACAAACCGCGCTTTTCCACAATCAATTCTAAGTCTCTATCAGAGGGCGTAGCTTCAAAACTCTACAGGTTTTTTTTAAATAATTGCGAGGCCTCGCAGCCACAGGTGCTACGAATCCTCGCCTTTAAATAAAAATACGATATCTATTTTCCGTGATACTTTTTGTTGAACATATCAATTCGATCACAGGATGAATACATCCTCTGTTTACCGGTGTAGGCAGGATGACAATGAGAGCAAATGTCTATGGAACTTCTTCCACTGCTGGCCGACGTTGTATTTACTTCTGTTCCACAATTACTGCAAACATAAGTTTTTGCATGTAAGTCAGGTTGCTTGCTGTTCATCACTGGTATCTCCGAGACGTAATAGTTAGATTCGCTGAGTACGATCACTCAGGAAACAGAAACAGATTTTGGATATCCACAAGTGCAGAAGCCATATAACTTGGGTATCGATCCATAATTGCCGCTTTTAGTTCTGCGCCTGATTTCGCGTTTGCAAACTGCGCTTTAACGAAATCAAGGTACACAATGGCATCATCGATGGCCTGTCTCGAACCTTGTGTTGCTCCGTGGCCTGGTAATATCAGATCATAAGAGGTATCCGCTCGAAGATCCTTTAAACTGCTCATCCATCCATCAAAGTTACCGTGCCCACAAAAAAGATGGCAATTGTTGTACAAAATATCCTGCGCAATCAACACTTTCTCATCCGATAGAAACACTGTAAGCATATTGTCAGATTCAGCATCCACAACATGTTGAAATTCTAAGGTCACACCGTCGATGACTTCACGGCTACCCGGTGTAATAAGCTTATTGGGTACAACCTTTGTAGGTGGTACATGTACTCCCAATGATGGTTTGCTGATCTCTATAAAAAACTCTCCGAGCTGATCAATCTCCGCTTGAGTTTCTTTTAATGAATAGATAGGAATATCGCGATACTGATACGCACCAAACCAATGGTCTGGATGAAGATGCGAAATGATCATTCGATCAATCGGTTTATTCAATGACTCGGCGTACTCTCGAATTTCCTGTCCGTAAATGACCGACCGCTGGCCGTCGACAATAATTAAACGCTCAGGGGTCTCGATTATGTGCGTAGTCACGCACCCGGTAAGATCCGGGCTCTGGTAACTATGCACCGTAGAGTTTTTGAACCGTGCGATTGTCATTGCGCCATGACGCATCGGTGCTGCTCCTTGATCTAAAGGGCCGCCACCCAGAGAGCGAGCATTAACGATCTCGGGCGCCCCTAGAATCAAGGCACTCGAACCAGCTGCTGTCAGTAGGCGTCGTCGACTTAAGTTAGTGTGATTTTTCATTTTCTTTCCTGGTTATTGTCGAATAAAACTTCATTACGTCTAGCGAAACCATCACCATCCGCTCAAAACACTCTCTACATAAGTTGCTTCAAGCTTTTCGGTTGGTCGAATCCCAGTGCCGTGCTAACTGATAGCCATGATCACAGCTTGTTTATGTAGATGATTTTTTGCAATATCCCTACTAGTAGGTAGTTACAATAGACAAATAAAAAGCTACGCTTTCAGCCCGTTAATTAAATCTTGACGTATTCGCTTAAACACGTCGTCGTCACCCATCGCGTTTCCCATTAACAACCCCCCCTGCAAAGCCGCCAGAAACAGCGCCGCTCGATTGCGTGGTGACCCGGAAAACGTAAACTCTCCCGAAGCTTTTCCTTGCGCCAATACATCCGCTAACCATTCGGCTTGCTCGGTGAAAAATCCTTGCAGCGAAGGCACTAGGCGTTCTGGTAGAGCGCCAATATCAGATGCCATCATGCCGCCGAGGCAAATAACGCGCTTGCTTAGAGTCGCTGCATATAAATCACCGTATTTTTTTAGTAATTTAGTTGCATCTGAATTTTTAACCGATAGGGATTTAAGCTGATCCATAAATCCTTTGCGATACCGTTCAAGTAGAGCTGCCTCCAACTCCTCCTTCGATGCGAAGTGATAATGGATGCTGGCTTTTCTGATGCCGACGTCGTTTGCAATATCGGCATAGCTAAAGGCATTAAACCCACGAGACTGGGCTAATGCCTGGGCACTATCTAGAATCAGTTCTTTTGTGGATTCTGCTTGCATGGTTTAAATATACCTACCTTCTAGTAAGCATGCAACAACATTGCCAGAATTTTGTGATCTGGTTTACTGTCTCGCTTTTCACCTTATTTGTGTCTGGAGACAAACCGTTAGGTTAGATGCACACGGTTACTTGTTGTAGTTACATTAGACCAATAAGCCATAGAGGATCGGGCAGCGAACTAAAAGAAATGAACTTTAACCCTCCTTACCTGTCTATTAGTAGATAAAACAGACACGGAGCATAACAATGACGATAGATTACCATCCCAGTACAGTAAGTTGCACAACTTGCGGCAATAGCTTCGAGACCCGTTCGACAGGCTCGGCACAACTAAAAATAGAGACTTGTAGCCAATGTCACCCTGCCTATACCGGAAAAATACGCAAGTCGCACAAGTCTGATCAAGTTGATAAATTCAATAATCGATATAAGAAATAATGAATAGATACGATGCGTTATACGGAGCGCTAGTTGCCGATGCGGCAAGCGTGGGATTACATTGGCTTTACGATCCGATTCAAATAGAGTCTTTATCGTTGCATGGAGAAATACTGTTCCGTACGCCTGACCCATCGGTTTACGAAGGTAAGCGCGGCGGTTTTGTTCATGCAGCCAGACGAGCTGGTGAGCTGTCGCACTATGGGGAGTCAGCCCGTATTGTGGCCGATATAGTATTCGAAGGCCCCTACTCCGTCAGCGCTCATCAACAGCAGTTTTTCAAAACCTTTGGCCCGTGTGGCAGTTTTATTGGCTACGCCGACAGACCAACCAAACATCTGATTTCCAGAATGGTGCTGGAAGGCGATCAGATTCCAGAAGCGTCGGGGATGGACGATAATCAAATGCCTGCATTTTGCGTATTCCCCGCGCTTGTCTCTGCGAATCAGAGTCTGGATGTCATGCTGCAATCCTCTAGTGTCATCTCAACAAACACGGGGGTATTAGAAGGCATATCGATTGTTCATCAATGCGCAGAGCTGTTGGCGGCCGGAGAGACTCTGCAAAAGGCTCTTTATGATTCGGCACATGCATCAAATGGCGATATGGGGAAATTGATGCAACAGTCGATTGAAGTTGAAGGTTACCAACCTGTCGATATCGGTGAAGTATTCGGTCGCGCCTGCTATGTGCATCATGCATTACCGGTCATCTGGCACTTACTCCATCATGCAGAGAGTTTTGAGCAGGTCGTACGCGATAACATCCGTTGCGGCGGTGACAGTTGTGGCCGGTCAATGGTTTTGGGTGCAATTGCCGGGTTGGTATTCGGCTTGCCTGATAGCATGATTAAAAAAGTAGCAAACGGATCGTTGCCTTCAACTCGGTATAACTGACACATTTGGGCCGAATCATCAGCTTCGCAGCCAGTGGCCCGTCTTCACCATCAACGGCATACGAAACCTTAGGAGCGATACATTATGAGTAACACGCCTCTGCAGTTACCAATCGACGATGCGTATTTACTCACTAGTCAGAAGAGTTTGCGTGAACATTGTGGAGATACAACTCAAGTTATATGGGATAAAGCAAGTCCAGTTATAACAGCACCGATGGCAAACTTCATTGCCCAATCCCCGTTTTGCTGCATTTCATCAAGCGGAAGTGATGGCAGCGTTGATATCAGTCCGCGCGGTGATGCCCCAGGCTTCGTTAGACTCAATGATGAGAAGACGTTATTACTTCCAGATAGACCCGGCAATCGCCGATTTGATACGTTTAGAAATATACTGGAGACAGGATCTGTTTCGTTACTGTTCATGATTCCCGGCGTACCGATAACTGTGCGTGTTAACGGCATTGCCACGATCAGCCGCGATCCGAATCTACTGAAGCCATTTGCTGTGGCCGGTAAACTGCCATCGCTTGTTCAGATTATTTCAGTGACAGAATGTTATGGGCATTGTGCCAAAGCGATTTTGCGTGGAAAAATATGGGAGGACACGCACCGCGTTGCACCCAATGACGTGCCGAGTCTTGCAACATTGATGTACGACCATCTACCCATTGATGCCGGGGAACAGAAACGCATTCAAGATGTCATTGAAAAGGATTTAAAAGACAGCATGTATTGATCGGCTATTTCCTGCCATTTCAAATCGCACGTAAGAAAACTTCACATATCTAAAACCTCCCTAGCGGCATATTCATCTATGCTTGTAACATGTCGAGGTAAGCAGGAATCAAATTGGATATGCGACGTCTCATTCCGGATATGCCAAAAGTTGCTAGTAACGGTCTAGCCACCTCTGTTATTTTCGTTCTAACAACCCTCTGCATTTCCTTAATCGGGTCCACCCCTGCCATCGCTCAAGACAAAGAATTTGTTATCGCGACAAAGGAAGCTCCTCCATTCGCCATGCAGGGCTCTGACGGTGAATGGCATGGCTTATCAATCTCACTATGGGATGCCCTGTCGCAAAAGCTGGGATTTACATTTCGCTACGAAAAGGCCAATCTTGCTGAGATGATTGAAGGTGTCGCTGACGGACGCTTTGACGCCAGTATTTCTGCGATCACCATTACCTCTCAACGAGAGCAACAGGTTGACTTCACTCACCCGTTTTATACAACGGGATACGGCATAGTCGTGCCGCGTGCTAAGTCAGGCTGGTGGAGCACGATGACGCGGTTGATATCACGCGAATTCCTAAAGATAGTTGGCTGCCTGTTTCTACTGCTAACGTTTGTAGGGTCCTGTTTCTGGCTAGCAGAACGACGTAAGAATCGAGAAGAATTTCGCCCTGGGCTCCAAGGTGTGGCGGATGGTTTTTGGTTCTCAGCGGTTACCATGACAACGACAGGTTATGGCGACATGGCGCCACGTACCTGGGCAGGAAGAACAGTGGGGCTGATATGGATGTTTTCGGCATTGCTCATCACGTCCACATTTACTGGCTTGATTGCCTCTTCTTTAACCGCAGAGCGGCTATCACAAATCGTAGAAGGGCCACGGGATTTATCCGGTATCACAACGGGGTCCATTAGAAATTCAGCATCAGACCACTGGCTGCAAAGCTATGGTCTGAACTTTATAGACTTTGAGAGTGTGCAAGCAGGAATGGAAGCCGTGGCTTCAGGTGAGGTGAGAAGTTTTGTTTACGATCGGCCTTTGTTGAGATATCTCGTTGAAAACCAATACTCTAACCGTATCGAATTGGTACCCAGTACCTTTGGACGACAAGATTACGGCATCGCATTACCGCCGGGAAGTGAGCTGAGGGAGCCATTAAACCGAGCGTTGTTGACCTATCTCAGCACCGATGAATGGGAAGCATTGCAACGACGTTGGCTGGGACCTGGCTAGGTTTAATTGACTCTGTTAAGAAGAAAAAACCTACAAGCAGGCTTGTAGTCAGCCCTAACGCTACGGCGTCTGCTCGCAGTACTAGTTAATTCGCTGACCCGTTTCACTGTTAAATAAGTGAAGATGATGCGGCCGAGCATGAATCCGCTCCGTACCGCTTACAGCGTTGTCGGATGAGCTTGTTTGTTGATGCATTCGATAAATACCCGATGCGGCAACAACCACATCGTTGTTACTTTGAACCAATTTTCCATGCAACAACGTTGTAGCACCCAACGGTTCTGCGTAGCTGACGTCAATGGCTAGAGGACCATCTTCGACAACTTCGAGATGTTCCGGTCTTATGCCAGCTTTTACAGGCCCTTCGAACGTTGTATTTAATGCCAGTTCTTCACCGCCACTTAGTGTCAACATCCCCTCTCGGATATTGCCGTCAAGTATATTCATTGCTGGGCTGCCAATAAATTGAGCAGCAAACAAGGTCTGGGGTGCTTCGTAAACCTCGAGTGGCGTACCGATTTGCTCAGCGATACCATTATTCATAACGACCATTCTATCGGCCATGGTCATCGCCTCAACTTGATCGTGAGTCACATAGAATGAAGTGACGCCAAGATTTGACTGTAGCTGCTTAATCTCCAATCGCATCTGTACTCGAAGTTTTGCGTCTAGATTCGATAGTGGCTCATCAAACAAAAAAACGGCCGGTTCTCGCACGATTGCTCGACCCATAGCAACCCGTTGTCTTTGTCCACCGGAAAGCTGCTTCGGTTTTCTATCCAGGTAATCACCCAGTTGCAACAATTCAGCAGCTTTAGCCACCTTTTCTGCAATTTCTGATTTTGGTGTTTTCTTAATTTTCAGTCCATAAGCCATATTCTGGCGCACGGACATGTGCGGATATAGAGCATAGTTCTGGAATACCATGGCTATATCCCTATCCATAGGTTCCTTTTCGTTCACTTTTTCATCATTAATGTAAATGTCGCCTTCGCTAATGGTTTCAAGTCCTGCAACCATTCGTAACAAGGTTGACTTTCCGCATCCTGACGGACCGACAATAACGATGAACTCTCCGTCGCTTACATCGATGCTGACACCGCGAATCACTTCGACCGAGCCGAATCGCTTTTTTATATTATCAATTGATACAGTGGCCATTTTATTTCTCGGTGTCCACGAGGCCACGCACAAAAAACTTCTGCATGGATACCACGACAATAACCGGAGGAATCATCGCTAGAATTGATGTTGCCATGATCACAGGCCAATCAGCAAAGTCGTCGCCCGATGGAAACATCTGTTTTAAACCCATCACAATGGTATTCATCTCTGGATCAGTGGTAATTAACAATGGCCATAAGTATTGATTCCAGCCATAGATAAACAAAATTACGAATAAGGCCGCAATATTGGTTCGGCTCATCGGCAGCAGAATATCGAAAAAGAAACGCATAGGCCGGGCACCATCTACGCGCGCCGCTTCAGCTAACTCATCCGGTATCGTCATGAAAAATTGTCTAAACAGAAACGTTGCAGTGGCAGATGCAATTAACGGGAATATCAATCCGGAATAACTATTCAATAAGCCGAATCCGGCAATGACTTCGTAGGTCGGTACTATTCGTACCTCTACAGGCAGCATAAGCGTAATAAAGATAAGCCAGAAGAAAACGCCACGCCCTGGAAATCGGAAATACACGATCGCAAATGCCGATAGTAACGACACAACTATTTTTCCTAATGCAATGCCCAATGCCATGATCAGTGAGTTCACCAGCATAGTTGAGACAGGCACGTTCACACCGGAAAACAGCGCTTTTGAGTAGTTCTGGATAAAGTGCGCACCTGGCCACAATGGCATGGGCGGCGATATAAGATCATCCTGGGTTACCGTAGATGCTACAAAAGCCAGCCATATAGGAAAAAATATCACTAACAGGCCAAGAATCATTAAAAGATGAGTTAACCACAACGACCGGCCCACAGGTTCGACCATTCCGGAGCGATTCGATTCAGCTTTTACCATCGACTTTTTCGAATTCATTAGTAGTGCACCCTCTTCTCAATAAACTTAAATTGAAAGACTGTTAGTGCACCTACAACAAATAATAGAATGACCGATTGAGCGGCCGAAGAGCCCAGGTCTTGGCCGACAAATCCATCGGAAAACACTTTATAGACAAGGATGGTTGTGGCCTGCTGTGGCCCACCCGAGGTAATGGTATGTATGACTCCAAACGTTTCGAAAAACGAATAGACAACATTCACAACCAAGAGAAAAAACGTGGTAGGCGATAGCAGTGGTAATACAATGGTAAAAAAACGACGCCAGAATCTCGCCCCATCAATGGCTGCTGCTTCGATAACCGAGCGTGGCACTGCCTGCAATGCGGCGAAAAAGAATAGAAAGTTGTAGCTAATTCGACCCCATGCTGATGCAACCACAACCAGACTCATTGCCTCACCATCGTTCAACACATGATTCCAATCGTATCCAAGCTGACCGAGATACCAGGAAACTACACCAACACGCGTGTTGAACATGAACAACCACAATACACCCGCAACAGCCGGAGCCACTGCATAGGGCCAGATCAACATGGTTCTGTAAATACCCGCACCTTTGATTAGCCTGTCTGCAAGGACGGCAAGAAACAAAGCCGGAACCATTGAAACAAGCGTGACTAAGGTTGAGAACAATGCTGTGGTCACGAAAGAGGCGAGATAGTAGCTATCGCCAAATAAATATTCAAAGTTACCCAGACCAACATACTGGGCTGACAATCCAAAAGGATCGGGGATAAACAAAGATTGCCAAATTGCCTGACCAGCGGGATAAAAGAAAAACACCGCAGAAATAATAATCTGCGGCAACACCAGTAATACCGGTAATAACCAGCCTTTGAATGTGACTCTTTTGTCCATGTATTAAAGTGATAGAGGGTCTGTAGCGACCCCCTTACACACTATTTACACAACAACTAAAAGAAACGTACTAATTCGATGTCACAACACATGAACAACTATCGATTGGCTTGTTCGAAACGTCGAAGTAGCTTGTTGCCTCGTTCCACAGCGCTATCCATTGCCGTTTGTGCATCTTTATCGCCGTTCCAGACCGCTTCGAGTTCTTCATCGATGATGCCTCGAATCTGATCAAATGAACCTAGACGCAAACCTTTCGAATTTGGTGTGGGTTGCTTCGCCGTCATTTGGATAACTGCGATATCGGTGCCCGGGTTCTCATTGTAGAAACCATCGGCTTTAGTTTTATCACCGGCAGCGACTGTAATCGGCAAATAACCTGTGTCCTGATGCCACTTTGCTTGAATGTCGTCGGACGATAAAAAGCTGATAAACGACCCAACACCTTTGTACTCAGCATCGTCGTGCCCAGTCATCACCCATAAAGATGCACCACCAATGATGGTGTTTTGTGGTGCGCCGTCAGTTCCTTCCCAATACGGTAATGGGCGAACTTCAAAATCAAATTTTGCTTCCGCTTTAATACCCGCATATCCCGCAGAACTTTCAGTGAACAAAGCACACTCACCCGCTCGGAAATTTGCACCACCTTCATTTCGTCGGCCAGCGTAAAAGAACTTCCCATCCTTCGCCCAATCACCCATGGTTTGAATATGTTTCACTTGCAATTCGCTATTAAAAGCAAGTTCAGTGTCCATTCCGGCAAATCCATTATCTTTACTCGCAAAGGGCACATCGTGATATGCAGACAAGTTTTCCAAATGAATCCAGCTTTGCCATGCCGTTGTAAGTGGGCATTCACTACCAGATGCCTTAACCGTATCTAATACTGCATCGACTTTTTGCCAAGTTGATAGATCAACATCAGGATCTACGCCTGCTGCTTTAAGTGCATCTCGATTAACCCAAAGCACGGGGGTAGAGGAGTTAAACGGCAGTGATAACATATCGCCTTCGGTTGTCGTGTAGTACCCTTTCACCGAGCCAATGTATGCATCTGGATCGAACGTCGCACCGGAATCCGACATAACCTCATAAACCGGCTTAATGGCGCCCTTTGCTCCCATCATGGTCGCCGTACCTACCTCGAAAACCATCAAAACATGTGGTTGTTCTTTTGCTCTGAATGCCGCGATACCTGCGTTCAGGGTCTCGGAGTAATTACCCTTATGAGTAGCAACAACTTCGTACTCGCTCTGACTGGCGTTGAACGTGCTCACTTGCTCTGCCACCAGCTCACCCAATCGACCGGTAAACGCATGCCAGAATTGAACCTCAGTTGCAGCCCAGGTGGTTGCGCTCCACGTTGAGGTTACTGATAAAGCTAAACCTGCAATTATTCGTTTATTCATGGTGTTCCTCCTTTTTGGTTCGATTATTTTTCAACGGAGAGTTGAATCATCTGGAATCGTTCGTTTTCATGCATTGTTAATTACGATGAAACTACAAGCCCAAGCGATGGGTAACAAGTGTTAACCCATAACGAATCATCTTGATGTAGATGGCTACTAAAGTCAAATCTGCTGCAAACTCACAAGACGTTTGATTAACCTGGGCTTTTTTCTTCCAATCACACTATCTGCATGGGATTCTTCAATATCGCTGTAAGCTTTTGAATTATCTTTTTTTGTGCAGAACGGAACGATAAATTGCCTCGTCGTTCATGGCGACTCTCACAATTCATTCGAATACATTCAAGAATGTACGCAAGCGGGTCTGCAACCTTGAGATCAAATCCTTTTATGCGAGTTTTATTAGTTTATACGCTGATGAAAGATTGTCCTGCAGTAACCCTCTCCCGGTGGATCATATACAGCCCAGCAGCAACAATAATGGCAATACCTATCAGGCTAAGCGTGTTAGGGAAATCGCTGAAAACCAGATACCCGAACAAGGTGGCCACCGGTAACTCAAAATACTGCAATGGTGCCAAAGTGGCCGAGGGTGCTAGCGACAGAGCGTAAGTCATCATCATATGGCTCACAGCAGCGAACAGCCCTGCACCGAAGAGCCACAGCCACGCAATTCCGGCTGGCCAAACTGGGTCGAGTAGTTCAGAGCCTGAGCCTTGGGCCAGAAGTAGGACGGGTATGCAAAACAAGCTGGCGATCAGACCGGTATGGAATTGCAGGGCAACAGGATGCATCCGACGCGACAGGCCGCGAGTCACGAGAATGTAGAAAGCGAAAGCAACGGCCGTACCCAACGGAATAAGGGCCACCGCGCCGAAGGCTGCGAAGCTTGGTTGGATAACAAATAAGACGCCTATAAACCCCACAACACATGCCCCAATGCGGCGTGGACCGACATCTTCGCCCAAGTAGAACTTACCGAACAATAAGACAATGAAAGGTTCCACGAACACGATCGCCAAGGCATCGGCAAGTGGCATCACGCGGATTGCGGTGATGAAACAAAAGGTTGCGAAAAGCAAAAGGAATGCGCGCAACATCAGAGGCAACCACTGCCCTTTCGGAACGCGTAGGGATAACCCCATGATCCAGATAAACGGGGCCATCAACGCGCACTGCACGACAAAACGCGCCGCAGTAATCTGACCAACCGGTACGCTAGACGACGCCAGTTTGGCCGCCACGTCCAACAACGGGGCGGTTAAACAAAAACCAAGCATCAGCACAACACCAGTTAATATGTTGTCATTAGATCGGTCGGAGGGTTTAGTGCTTGTCATGGCTTCGTCTCGCGTTTGTTCCAGAACAAGCTCTATTAAGAGTGGGTCTAGTACTTTGCTACTAGTCTTGGTGATCGGTAGCAGATATCCATATTAAACAATAAAAAGTTATGAATAGGCGAAAACTCTTTTTACAAGCAATAACTGGTGTGCAGGAACCGGATATTGCCAGTTGCGCAATGGTTATTGCGGGCGAGTTTCAACCTGGATTGGATATTCAAGGCGAACTCGGAGCAATTGATCAGCTGGTTAGGGAAGCCAGATCATTTCCCGTTGTCGATGCTCGCTCTTTGGTGGAGTTCCTGGCTGTCAAAAAGGGATTCATGGGAAATTCTGAAGACTACTACAGCCTATCGAACAGCCTTCTGAACAAAGTGCTGTCAAGCAAACGCGGCATACCAATTACTCTTGCGCTTGTATATTTAGCCGTTGTGCAGAGATTAATTCCCGATACTCAAATACCCGGTACCCAACTACCTAATACCCAATTCTTAGAGACTCAACACTTGAATGCGTGGGGTGTTAATTTCCCCGGGCACTTTCTAGTGGCAGTGAACGATGATATGGGTGAACACCTTGTCGATCCTTTCAAAGGATGCCTGGTAACAAAAGAAGATTGTTATTCCATCATCGCCAATCTTTATGGGCGACATCCTGATCCGGATGATCGCTTTTTTAACCCCGCCGACAATAGACAACTGCTTAGACGCATTCTGGAAAACCTGAAAGCGGTCAATCTGCATAAAGGCCACACCGCGTATGCAATGGTGTGTCTGGATTACCAGCTTATGCTTTACCCAGAAGACGTTGAATTGTTGCGACAGCAGGATCAGCTGCTGAGTGCTCTTCGAGACAATAACCAATCTGGGGAGAACCGGTTGCAGTAATTCTCAACATGCTAATGAATGGTGACGAGTCTGCGACGAGCTTTGAACAAAGAAGGCATTAAGGCGTATTCAAAAAACCACCCGATTGACGTTTCCACAAAGACGCATACCGTCCGTTGTACTCCAATAGCTCCGTGTGAGTGCCGGATTCAACAACTGCCCCTTCATCTAGAACGATGAGCCTATCCATCGCAGCAATAGTCGATAATCGGTGCGCTATCGCAATGACCGTTTTGCCTTCCATCAGCTCAGCTAAGCTGGACTGAATTTCTGCCTCTACTTCAGAATCTAGCGCTGAGGTAGCTTCATCTAGCACCAAAATAGGAGCATCTTTTAGTAATACTCTGGCAATTGCTATGCGCTGGCGTTGTCCACCAGAGAGCTTTACACCTCGCTCACCGACATGTGCATAAAGCCCTTTACGGCCTTTGTTATCTTCCAGCCCCTCGATAAATTCCATTGCCCTTGCCCGCTTTGCAGCGGCAAAGATATCCGCATCTGACGCGTCTGGTCTGGGGTAGGCAATGTTGTCACGCACTGATCGATGCAACAACGCGGTATCTTGACTGACCAGTCCGATGTTGCGGCGCAATGAATTCTGAGTGACTGCACTTACGTTTTGACCATCTATTTCAATAACGCCACTATCAAGATCATACAAACGCATTAACAAATTGACGATGGTAGATTTACCCGCGCCCGACGGGCCAACCAACCCTACTTTCTCACTCGGCTTTATCTGCAAATCAAGATTTTCTATAACGCTTATTCGGTTTTCAGCGGGCGTTTCTTTATTGTAGTTAAACGACACTGATTTAAAATCTATCGCGGCCTCGTTAACTTGCAACGTTGAAGCGTCCGGCACATCCACTAACTCTACGGGTTCCGCGACGGTGTTCATGGAGTCCTGAACTTGTCCGAAGTGTCTAAACACGCCGTTTACCTGCATTAGAAATCGGTTGGCAAGAAGGTTTAAACGTAGAACCAAACCAAAGATAAAGGCTATCTCGCCTATCGTTAAAGCGTCCAGCTTCCATTGGGAAAGGGAAATATAACCAATGGCTACCAACATAAAGGAGTTAACGAACACCACACCAATTCTAAGTTTGACCAGTGTCCGGCCGAAACTACGAGCCGCATCAACCAGCATGGACATACCGGTCGCTACAAAGGCATCCTCACGCTCGGGGGCGCTATCTACTTTTACCAATGAAATATTCGAATAACTATCGACTAAACGGCCGGTAAAATTAGATTTTGCATCTGCCATTTGCCGGGCACGTTCCCTCACCCGAGGTACAAACAAAATGAGTATTGCGGAATAGACAACAAGCCATAACAACAGGACGGCTGTTAGTCGCCAGTCAAGCCCTAGGAACAAAAACATAGTGCCGATAATATAAAGAAGGATCAGCCAAACCGTATCGAGCAAGGCTGTCATAAATTCTGTCGCTGAAGCACCAGCTTGTATGACTTTCGTGGCAATGCGACCAGCAAAATCATTTTGAAAGAAATTTAGGCTTTGTCGGGAAACATTCTTGTGCGTCTGCCACCGAATCAAATTGTAGATTGAAGGCGTCACCGCCGATTCAATTAACAGGGTGGAAACGGAGAGAATAACAACCCGAATAACCGCAATAAAAAACGCCATCCAGGCAAACGTAGCCCAGTGGGCTTTAAACACGTCTTCTGGCGAGCTACTTTGTAATAGATCCACGATGGAACCGATGAATCCGAATAGCGTTATTTCTATCCAGGCCTGCAAACCACCAAAGACCAAGACCGCAAAAAATATCAGGGGCGCTTGATTAACAAAATAAAGAATGAAGCGAAACGTTGATGTTCTTGGCAGCTCCCCACCCTTGCTCGGCTTGAATGGGTCAATTAAATTTTCGAATTTCTCGAACATACGGGAAAGAATAGGTAGGCAGTCAGGTATTAAAACACTTCTCAATACTTAGGGGTGAAACAACCTACCTTATGTCACGTGCGCAATGGACTAGGATCATTGCGTTAAAGCGCTTAAGCATTACTCCGCAGCGTAATGCTTAAGCTTACAACCCGATTTAAAACAGTCCGAGAAAATTAGTTAGCGCCAAAAGGTCTATTGAGTAATAACGAATAAAACGGCAAGTCGCTCCATCGTTGCACCATCTCGATGGTAGCGGACGATGAACTAATATTGCCAGTCTTGATTCTTACCGTATGGATGTCGCCAGTGTTTGGATCAAGTGCAACAAAGCTGCCATCGATTGTGGAGACAATCTGCATGGAGCCTGTCTGGATTTGAATCGGAAACGTCTCTGATATTTCGATGCTGCCCTGCAAATTGGCAGTTACCTCAAATTCGCCGGCCATGAACGGCGGCTCCATTCTGAACGAACCTTCTAACAGTTGCTGAGCACCAACCGGATAATATTCTGAGTGCTTAAGGCTTCGGAAAAACGTTAGGGCATCTGAGATTGTTAATGTGCCACCTGAGTAAGTGAAGCTATAACTGATTGGCTCTTGATTCGCCCGAAAGCTATTTTGCCACGATTGAGATGCATCAGGATTAGCTTGTGTTACACCTAAAGCTCCCGATATTTGCATCTCACCCTCAGCGCCAAAACGTCTCGTGAAATTGTCATAGGAAAATAGATTTGAGCCATTCGTGTACACGGTTGATCTTGCATAGCCATTGTTTATTTCATTTCCTGACAAGCAATTTTCAAAATCCCATTCATTGATGACAACCCGGTCGTAAGACCCGAAATTCCGAACAGCGGTACCGCCATTGGGGCAAGAATAGTGTGTCTCAATTCGATCGTAAAAGCCGACCTCAGCTGAACTAACCACGGTAAAGTCATCCGCATTTAGCACTTCAAAAACACGTCTGTCGTAAGCGTCTAAATGGAAAACCTCGAAGGCTTGATTAAGAAGCTCAATGCCATTCTCTAAGGTAATAGCAGACCCTACGACCAATTCGTTACGCGTACCGGTAGTATGGTTTATGACAATATACGTTCCATCGGTAACATGACACTGTCTTCCACCTTCGCATACCGTACTGAAGTCAGCTTTATTCTGGACTTGATACCAACCATCATTCGGCCATGAAATAGTATTGCCGTTTAAAGTCACTTCTAAGGTTGTGTCTTCAGAAGGTTCGGAATTATTCGCTGGAATATCCACTTCGGTGATTGGTAATTGCACAGTTTCGCTCTCAATCGTAATCTGTTCGAAACGTTCGCCAGATGTATGATCGATAACTGTGTAGGTACCAGGGCCAACACCGCAACTTGTTGCACCCTGACAGACAGAGGCATAGGTAATGGGGTTCTGCACTTCAATCCAATGACCCTCCTCTATTGTTATTGTATTTTCACTAATAGTTGGGAAGGCAAATGCCTCATTACTAGCTGGCAGCAATGCCAACAGAATTAAGCTAACTGAGTTTGTTATTGAATGGTTTTGGAGTTTCATCTGCACGTTTTATAATTGTTTTTGATGTGCATTATGATAATTCTGGACCACTAATCTGGCCCGGTATTACTACCCTGGGAGTCCGGTAACTTCGATTTCAGCCCTGTTTTTATGTGAGCCATTGCTAACTCTGCAGACTAATATCTAAAAAACCTAATCAGCCTCCCAAACGGGCGGCGTACCAATCTGTTCTAACAAAAAATCGATAAACACCCGTACCTTCGCTGTCAGCACATTTGATTTCGGGTACACAAGCCAGATCGCGGATCCATCGTTCACCTCATAATCTGGAAGAACGCGCACAAGAGACCCGCCTTTAAGATCGCTATGGATATTCCATATCGAACTCATGCAGATACCTACTCCACTTTTCGCACTGAGACGCATGCTGCGGCCATCATCACAAGTGACCCGAGGATGGGTATCTGGCGGTGGGAATGTACAGGGGTTATCTCCGCTTGCGGATGTCAGGTGCCGGGGGGTAGCACTGGTGAATACGATAAGTTCGTGAGACTTAAGATCATCAGGCTCTTGCGGGGTGCCGTTAATCGCCAAGTACTCAGGTGATGCACAGAGCACTCGGGTGTCATTAGCGATTTTTCGTCCGATGAGTGAACTGTCCTTCGCTGTGTAGTTACGCAGTGCCAAGTCAAAACCACCGTCGATGAGATCGATCTGGTTATCCGTGAGTTTAAGCTCAAGCCTGATGCCAGGATATCGCTCCAGAAACAAGGGCAGGATGGGCGTTATGTAGAGTTGTACAAACGTACTTGAGGCTGCAAATCTCAGCGTTCCAGTGACTTCAGTACTGCCATGCCCGAGCGCAGCCAGCGCCGCATCCTCCTGGGCCAGAATTTCCCGGGCATACGGCAGGAACTCCGCCCCTTCCAGCGATAAAGACACCTGCCTGGTCGAGCGGTGGAGTAAATCAGCACCCACTTGCTTTTCCAACTTCGCCAGCCGCGTGCTGGCTACTGCCGGGGCCAGGCCCAATTGCCGGCCGGCGGCGCTGATATTGAGCATTTCCGCGGCCATGACGAAAAGGCGAATTCCACTGGTATTCATAATTATATTATTTAGAAAATACGAATTCTGAACTCGTTTTTCACTGATTTAATATGTATCACGAATATATTACATTTCTCGCACGCTCAGCAAAGCTAATCGGTTAGAACAAACAGAAACTACGATGACCACCTACGCAACAGCAACTGTGAACTACCACGTTCACAAACCAGAACGCCAAGCCTTTGAGCTTGATGCCGGCGGAATTGTTGGCAATCTGATCTCGCCCGAACTGGCCGCGACTGAGATACAGGTGCGTGATGTTCGCAACGCTGATGACAGCACTTCATTCGAAAGCACATCGTTGGGTTTCGCTGCTTTCGAAACAGACGTTGATGTGCTTGGCGATGATGACGTTTGGCAATCCGTTTACGATTCTGAAATCAAAAGTCTACTGAAATCGGAACTTGATGTTGAAGACGTTATTGTTTTCGATCACACCGTTCGTATCGATGATGATCGTTCAGATCGCAAACCCGCTCGGAACGTACATAGCGACTACAGTATCGATGGTGCACAACAGCGTTTGATTGATCTTTTAGGGAAAGAGCAAGCAGCTGTTTGGGCTGCAGGTCACTACGCCTTTATTAATGTGTGGCGACCGGTCGGCAATCCTATCAATTCGTCCCCCTTGGGTTTTATTGATCCAGCTAGTGTAGATGCGGACGATTGGATACTGCTCGATCTGATCTACCCTGATAGGCGCGGAGAAATATTAGGTGTGGCTGCAAACCCTGCACATGAGTGGATATACAAGTCAACTATGACACCCAAAGAAGCCGCCTACTTCAATATTTTTGATAACCAGGGTCGACCATCAATAGCACACAGTGCAATGGATATGATTGAGAATCCAGAGATACGAACAGTGCGCAAGAGTATAGAGAGTCGCACGTTGGTGCGTTATCGATATCACCAGAGCTAAATCTTTTTTTCTGCCCAGGCAGTGGCACAAACGCACTATTGCGTTCACGAATACACCGTTACATTGAGAATACTATGTCTAAAACAATTTTAATTACCGGTTCAACCGATGGTATCGGCCTTCTTACAGCCAAGACATTGGCCTCGGCGGGACACCGTGTTTTGCTACATGGCCGAAGCTCGGAAAAGCTCGAGAAAGCCGCCAATGAAGTTGGAGGCGACACTGAATCATATGTCGCGGATTTGTCACGCATGGACGATGTTAAATCCCTAGCAGCTGACATACTTAAAAATCATGAACAGCTTGATGCCATCATCAATAACGCGGGTGTATTCAAAGTGGGTCAAACCCAAACAGCAGAGGGGCATGATGTTCGATTCATGGTGAATACTTTCGCCCCCTATGCGCTAACACGAGCATTGCTACCCATTCTTCCCAAAAACGCACGAATAGTTAATCTATCCTCGGCAGCGCAAGCACCCGTTGATATAGATGCACTCCATGGGCGTAAACGGGTTAGCGATATGGATGCTTATGCACAGAGTAAATTGGCAATCACCATCTGGTCTCAGGAAATGGCCAAAGAATTGGTAGACGGACCGCTCGTTGTTTCTGTCAATCCCGCCTCTCTTTTGGCTTCCAAGATGGTCAAGGAAGGTTTTGGCGTTGAAGGAAAAGATATGCAAATTGGTGCGGATATTCTGTGCGAAGCAACGCTAGGAGATTCCTTTGCAGATGCATCCGGCAAGTATTTCGACAACGACATTGGTGCCTTTTCGCAACCGCATGCTGCAGCGCTGAATGCTGGTCATTGCGCAGAGGTCATGCAGGCAATTGAGGCTGCGGTGAACCAGCTTAGCTGAGCTGTGCAATCTAAGACATCTTAAGTAAAGCCGATCACGCGAGATCAATTCCGTAAGAAATACATCAAAAGTGGAACTGACGTTATGACTAACAATTCACTCTCAACCGCACGTGCTGTTGAGCGCCCGACAAGAGAAGCAATGCTTCAGAGAGCTCCTTCCGTACAACAATTTTGGTTTCAGAATCGAGACCTGTTTGCTGATGCGTGGAAAGAATGGGAAACGGGTGAAAGCGATGGGCCGAACCCGCTGGATAGCAGTTTGTATGATCCAAAACTACGATCGGCTGTTGAAGCTGCGTGGGAAGATCCAACTAAAGAATCAGGCGTGAAAGATCTATGGAAAGAGGTGTTCCCGGGTGTTTATGAGGCGCAGTTTTTCGACCCGGAGCGCATTGCAGAGTTGCGAAGCTATCTGGACCGAGCGGCGAATGCACAGATTCCCGTAAAGCCTCCTTATGGCATATCACTAAATCGTGGTGGTGCCATGCTGGACCGACGCTCTGAAGGGTATTTGGCGGCACCCAACTTTCAGGCTTTGTTGGACAGTGCCGACCACTGCGAGTGATGGATTTGCGCCGTTTTGATTGCGAAGGCGATGCATTACGTCTGCAATGGCACTCGTTACAAATTAAGACATTACTGATATAAATATGCATTTACAGGCCAAGAGTGAGCGCATTGAAAACTGAAGTTCAAGTAGCAGTCGTTGGCGGAGGTATTGTCGGTACGTCGATTTTGTACTGGCTGGCAAAACTTGGTTGGACCGACACCCTACTGATCGAACGTC
>CAZCKD010000028.1:0-23245 GCA_964498925.1 uncultured Granulosicoccaceae bacterium | reverse complement strand
CCTTCGACAAAGATGGGTAACGAGCGAATGGTGGACATACTCGCTGAATACGGTGCAAATCGGATCATTGTCGATTCAGCTTGCGACTGGGGAATTTCAGAGCCACTTGGCGTTGCCAAAACCGCAAGTCTGGCTCTTAAGAAAGGCATCTCTACCGAGAACGTCCGACTCGCCTGCTATCAAAACGCGTTAGACGCGTATAGCCAAAGTGGTCAGATGAAAGAAAGCGACTGGCTGGAGCCCGCACCGATAGATCAGAGAACCGTCTATGAAGGCAACAGCATTTTACGCGGTGGGCGTGAGCCTGTGGTGGAAGAGAATGCTTCTTCCAGAAACACTGACAATCTGATTATTGAGTAATGTCTGAAGCAGTCAGGCACGACTTAATATCATCATAAATGAAGAGCTAAAAAACACAGCTGAATCAAGGCAGTGACCTTTCCCGTCAACCTGCCTTTTTCACTTCACTATCACTGTTTTCATCAACAAACACGTGATCTAAAACCAACTGCTTAAACGCAGTAGCCTCAATCTCGCCTTTAGGTAACAGCGCTGCATCGCTACTGATAACCAGTGGACCGTGATCAGATGAATCAGTCACTCGACCGTGTGATCCTTTGACTAATGTTGTCTCATGATTTGAAATGACATCGAGTAGCGTTCGGAATCCCAACTTCTTTTTAATCAATCGGGTACCTACAGCCAACTTCGGCGAAGAGAGAGAAGGATCGACGAATAACTCAACCGGGTCGTATCCCGGCTTTCTGTGTATATCAACCGTTTTCGAATAATCAGGAGCACGCTCCTGATCTAACCAGTAGTAGTAGCTAAACCAACGATCGTCTTTCGAGATGGCTACAAGCTCACCTGATCGCTCATGATCAAGACCCCAGAGCGGTTTCTCTTTCTCGCCCAGAACCTGCTCTACCCCATCCATAGCTTCTATTAGCTTGCGCACAGAGTCTATCTTGCTTTTATCATTCACATAGACATGTGCTACTTGATGATCGACAACAGCAAAAGCATCGGAAGCGCCTGCATCCAATTGCTCACGACCCTGTTCGTTTCGTACCTTTATCAGTCCAGCTGATCGAAGCTCTCGATTGATATGCACAGCATCGGTAACCGGTGTAATGCCGTATTCCGAAACAACAATAACGTTTTGATCTTTTTCATCCGCCTTCTCGATCAGCTCTCCGCATAAAGCATCGACGGCACGAAGATCTGCTTGCACGTCAGGATGTTCAAGGTCTGGCCCTAAACGCTGCAAGTTGTAATCAAGGTGCGGAAGGTAGGTCAGCGTAAGCGTTGGATCTCGCGTATCCATCATGTGCCGTGTTGCATCACTTATCCAACGGCTGGAGGTAATGTCTGCCATCGGCCCCCAGAACTTAAATAGAGGAAACTGCCCCAGTTTTTCATCAAGCTCATCATGCAGCTCGGCTGGGTAGGTGTAGTGATCAGGAATTTTCCGCCCATCTGCCGGGTACATCGGGCGAGGTGTTGCGCTCCAATCGGCTGTGGAATACATGTTGTACCACCAGAACATTTTTGCGCAGGTGAATTCCGGATTTAAGGCTTTGGCTGTTTCCCAAATTTTTTCACCCGCGACCAGTCGATTCGATTGACGCCATAACCAGACTTCGGACAGATCCCGGAAATACCAGCCATTACCGACAATGCCATGCTCCTTCGGCGTTAATCCGGTAACAAGGGTAGATTGAGCAGTACAGGTAACCGCAGGCGTCACAGCCTTCATGGGCCTGAGTCCACCACGTTTAGCAAGTTTCGCAAGATGAGGCGTATGTTCACCTACCAATGCGGGGCTAAGACCTACTACGAGAATGACGAGCGTCTGTTTCATAATTTGAGCATGGAAACTGCAATGACTATGTAACCCCTATCTATGCATTTTTCATACTCACCCATGGCCAGCAGCACAACGACATCGGACATTCTGCCCCAAGGCTGGACTTTCGGCACGGCTCTTAGGCTTGGAAGAGTCTCAAATCTGCCCACCGTTTGGACTAACGTTCTAGCCGCAGTCATTCTTAGCGGAGCCGAAGTTACTGTACTTCCCGTAGCCGGATTGCTGCTAGCGATGAGCCTTGCCTACGTTGGCGGTATGTACCTCAACGACGCCTTCGATCAAGCCATTGATGCAGTGGAAAGACCCAACCGCCCCATCCCCATGGGTTTGGTCTCTGGAAGATCCGTATTTATCGCTGGATTTTGCCTACTAGCAGTATCACTAGTCTGCGTCTTCGGTATAGCAGAACAAAACGCTAACGTGCTACCAGCTGCGATATCAGGCGTCCTACTATGCGTGTGTATCGTCGGTTACAACGCCTGGCACAAGAACAACCCTGTCAGCCCTTTATTGATGGGCATGTGTCGATTATTCGTTTATTCAACCTGCGCGCTCTCTATCAGTGCCGAACCATCAAGCTTCGTCTACTTGGGCGCGATGATGACTTTGGCGTATTTGATCGGCTTAACCTACACCGCCAAACAAGAACATTTAGACAAAGTATCTTCGTGGTGGCCGCTAGCATTTCTGACGGCACCTATTCTGTTCGGACTTTACTTCGCACCGTCGTCTTACACGGTGTGGGCAGCCATCATCGTAACCGCACTATGGATTGGCTATTGCCTCAGATGGATTATTCGACGCAACGCAGGCGATGTACCGAAAGCCGTCACAGGCCTTATTGCCGGCATCGCCCTCGTCGATATGCTGCTTATCACCGTCGCGGGTACCATGACCAGCGACGGTGTTTCAATCGTATTTTCTACCTTGCCATTCGTTGCATTCGGTTTAACGTTGTTTTTTCAACGCTATATTGCCGGCACTTAGTCAACAGACAAAGCTCAATGCTAAACGGGGTAATCGATTGGGTGGTCAGCTTGACTCAGCCCTTCTGGAAATGCCTCAATCGTTGGATAAGACTGGACGTATCCCAACGTCCACCGCCTAACTGCTGCACCTCAGCATAATACTGATCGACCAAGGCAGTAACTGGTAGAGACACACCCAATTCTTTTGCAGCATCTAGAGCAATCCCTAGATCTTTACGCATCCAATCGACTGCAAAGCCATAATCGAATTTGTTATCTACCATGGTCTCTGCGCGGTTGGCTAACTGCCAGGATCCGCCTGCGCCGTTAGAAACCAGCGATGCCATTTGTTTAGCGTCAATACCTGATTTTTCGGCAAAGTTAATAGCCTCTGACATGCCTTGGACCAAACCGGCAATGCAGATCTGATTGCACATCTTGGCTATCTGCCCAGAGCCCACACCACCGAATCGTTCCATCGCCTTGGCATAAACATCCATGATGGGGCTGGCTTTGTCATAGTCTTGCTCAGCGCCTCCGCACATGATGGCAAGCTGTGCGTTTTCAGCCCCGGCCTGCCCACCGGATACCGGCGCATCGACAAAGCCGATTCCCGCCTCTGTCGCAACAGCAGCAATTTCACCGGCAACCTGCGCAGAAGCCGTTGTGTGGTCAACGAAGACAGTACCTTTAGACATACCTGCCAACGCCCCGCTCTCACCCAACACAACCGAACGCAGATCGTCGTCGTTACCAACGCAGCACATGACAAAATCTGCTCCCGAGGCTGCCGCCGCCGGAGTATCGGCGAAGCTACCGCCATGCTCTTCAGCCCATTTTTCGGCCTTGGCTGTCGTGCGGTTGTAGACCGTGACATCATGACCGGCCTTTTGCAGGTGGCCTGCCATGGGGTAGCCCATCACACCCAGTCCGAGAAAAGTAACGCGCGCCATCATTCACTCCAATTCAGTGCAAAAAACAATAGTAACCCATTAAGGTTCCCATTGAACCTGCTGGTACCGCGATCTTAAAATCCGCCCCGAATTAGATGGCTGTCAAATTCAGGCACAAATTGCTCTGTGAGATGCCAACCGAATCTCATTTCCGAGGGGCCTCCGTTCTACCCAAAGTGCTCCTCCTATACACTTAAAGTCTAGGAGTTATTTCGCAGTAAGCGGATTCACCAGAACTAATAATAAGAGAGAATACCGTGATCAATTTCCCCAAATTATTGAAGATGCTGTCACTGATCAGCACGCTGGTAATGCTTCAAGCCTGTGCTAGCTCAGCACCACGTAACTGTGATGGAGCAGCAGATTGTTCTGACCAGGGCAACAGCGCAAGTGGTGAGGCGAAGCTGGGTATCAATACCTTCCAACCTGAAATTGTCATAGCAACAGACTTGGTCAATGCACTTGTTCAGGTACCAAACTACGACAAAGCCCAAGCAGTCATACGAATTCCTAACTCAACTTCTACATTCATGAGTGCAGTGCGTGATGTACTCATTAAACGCGGATACAACGTAGAACGTTCTGCGAATAGAACCGGGCGCGGCGTACTCATGGTCTCCACAGTTAAAGAAACCAGCGCCAATTCGCTCTACACCTACATGGTCGCGGTCGATCGGCTGGCGATGAAAAGAACCTACCTTATCGAGAATCGATTGGTCGCACCCGTCTCGTCTTTGTTTGTTAGAGGCACAGCGCCTTCAAACATCTCATTGAGTGATGGTTTGTTTGTGGAGTAGCCACAGGACGCGGGGACTTATATCGACACCGGACTTTTGTATTTCTACCGGGCAGTCTTCGCAGGTAAAAGCACGTAACTATCGAAAAAGATTAGGCTGCTTTGTTCTAAGGCTTACGCTAGCCGGCAACACCTAGAATTTGATTCAAGGTATCCCATAAGGCTTCGTTGTGGATATCCAACTGGCGAAACAGAACGTTCGCCATTATCGGAATCATAATCAAAACCATCAACAAGCCCACCAGGTTTTTTATGGCCATGGAGATGAAGACAATATCTAATCGTTTTGCGAAACGATTGATAAGCCCTAGCGATGCATCCACCATAAAAACAACGATGATGATTGGCGCTGCAATCATCAAAATCAGACTGGCGAACCGACCGAATTCTTCTTGGAAGAATACTACCGAGGCTCGTTGAAAGTCCGGTATAAATTGATCCATGGGCCAAATCACGTAGCTCTCGAGAACCGCCATGGTAAGAAAGAGCAGCCCACCTGCAGCAACAAATAGAAAGTGAATCCATCGGCTGATTAGCTCGCCGTACAATGTCGTTTCATGACCCGTGATAGGGTCGTAAACCATAGACATGGCAGCGCCAATCTGGGTATCTACGATGACACCTGCCGATTCAAACGCCCATAGAAATATTCCGAAAAAGAAACCGACGGCCAACCCAATAAAAGCTTCTTTGGCAAACAGCATTATCCATTGAAGACTCGAAAAGGATTCAACATCAATAGTGGGATGAACAGTGGTCACTATGATGCCCAAGGCTACGAATAACGAGGTCTTGATAAGTGGCGGCACCAGCTCATCAGTGAACAGAGGCGTTATGAGGAAAGCAACCGCTATGCGCAGTGACGACATGGCCAGCACAATAATGTAGCCAATGCCCAAGTCAAATATGGTTGCGTCACCCACTTTGGTCAGCGTCGCATGCTTATGATCCCAGGACCATATCCGGGAAGGTGCTGAAAATCAGATCGGTGTACTGAAAAAGCGATGCACCCATAACGGATGCAAAAACAAAGATCGCAAACACAATCGCAAAAAACTTTACGGCGAACTGCACGGTCTGTTCTTGTAACTGTGTTGCCGCCTGAATAAACGCGACTAATAGCCCGACACCTGCGGCGACGAGGACTATTGGGCCTGCTAGTTTCAATACCAGCCACAGCGCTTGCTGCGTGATCGTTATGATATTGCCAGCGTCCATCGATACACCTACAGGTAGGAGACAACCAGACCATGCGTCAGCTTGGCCCACCCTTCGACAAGAACAAAAAGCAACAGCTTGAACGGTAGAGATATTAATGGCGGTGACAACATCATCATGCCAAGGGCCATCAATATGTTCGACACTACCAAATCGATAATAATAAACGGCAGATAAATTAGAAAGCCGATCTGAAACGCCTCAGTCAATTCAGTGATCGTAAATGCAGGAATGAGTACGACAAAATCATCTGATCGTATTTCATCGCTATTCTCTGCATCAATCATCCTGACGATGGTCGACTGGAAGAATTCCCGCTCCAAATCATCAGAATGCTTTACCAGAAATTCACGAAGTGGTTCCTTGGCGGAACTAACTACTTGAAAGAGTTCTTCGGTGGACTGCACATCGATATCGGTATCATCGATAGCGCCCATCATCGCCTGCCCTACCGGATACATAACATAGATAGTCAGTATCATCGCCAAACCATTTAAAACCAGGTTAGGTGGTATCTGCTGAACGCCCAGAGCGTTACGCAATAGCGATAGCACTACAATGATTTTGGTGAATGATGTCACCATGACCGCAACGAACGGCGCTAACGCTAGAAATATAACGGTTAGCAGTGCCGACGACGGCGTGAATGTCGAAAGATCCATGGCTATTTATCGGCGAACATCGTTCTTTTTGAATTCACAAAGAGCTGCCACCGGTTACAAACATACCGAACCCGGAGGCAACCGGAGCCACGTAACCTGTAAAGACCTTGCCGCTGCCGACGGCCAGACGGCACTCTTGATGAGTAGTTGTTTTTGGCGTTTGCAAGGTCTGTTCACCAGCAGAAGGCACAAGTGCATTTGATGGCACTTCAATCAGATGAGTGATCACCCCCTTAATTTCAAGAGCAGCCAGCACCTCATGCGGTTGATCAGCATCTTCGTTAGCAACGACATCCATAGGTATCACAGCTTCGTTAGGCATTGATTCAAACCCGCCGGTAGAAGACCAACTTCCGGCTGATGCCGCGTAATTGCCAGGCAATTGAACGGATAGATCCGGAACGTTGATGGAAGAAGGCCATTGCTCATTAAAAGACTCAGGTATGAGTATCAGGCTCCCTTTAGTAATGCTATCCACCTCTTCACGCTGCATGGACAACTTACTCAGACACACAGTGCCTTTATATTTCGACCAAATAATTTCCCATTCTGATGACATTCCCTTAGCGGGAACTGCAGGAATTAAATGCCAGTATTGAACGGGTAAGAATAAGGAAAGAGAAGCTCCCGAACCGTTTTTATCCCTTATGGTGAAGAGTTCAGAATTGACTTCCGATTGCTTGAGCCCCGGCTCAATGTCGAATACACATTGAAACCAGTTTTCCACGTACTGCAACTTTTGCTCAATAACGCCTAAAACCAGGGCATGAAGCGCATCGCCAACATCTAAGGAAGCTGAAGAATCTACGTCCATGCTAGCGGCTATGCCAACAGGCCCATAGGAAGATTTTCCTACATAGAACACATCACAACTGGATGGTCCAGCCGTTACGTTGGTCGGTTTGGATCGATCCGCATGACGTTGAAGCTTACGAATACTTCGCCTTTTAAAACGGGATGGATCTGAGGAATCCGGATGACTCATGCCTGACGTACCTGACAAATCATGACCATACGAATTAATTCTGAAACACTCCGAACTTCAAGCTTCTTCATAAGCCTAGAACGATGAACCTCAACCGTTCGGATGCTTATGCTTAAGTCACTTGCGATAATCTTATTGGTCTTGCCCGCAACCATTTCATTTAAAACTTCTTCTTCACGCGGTGTTAGAGAACCCATCAGTTTGACGAAGCTGGCTCTTTGTTCTGCAGGCATCTCCATCGCCTGCTCTACAGGCTTAGAAACTACGGAGCTTGCAATCGCTGTTTCAACAGCGTCAATCAGAGATTCTGTTTTAAGCGGTTTTTCAAGAAGCGTAACGGCGCCCTTCTTCATAGCTTCTACTGCTAAAGGCACATCTCCATGACCTGTCATGTAAACCACAGGTATGGAAATCCTGCGCGTACGTAACTGTTCATGAAACTCTAAACCATTCATTTCTGGCATCCGGACATCCAGCAAGATACAACTATGTTGCAATTCAGAGGCCCGGGTTAGCTGTAGCGCGTTGATGGCTTTAAGGGGACTGGCATATTCAATGGTTTGATAACCCTCACCCCTCAGCATCCAAGCGACGGAGCTTCGAAAGTCATCATTGTCATCGACGATAAATACCCTGTTACTTGACGTCATGATAGTGAGATCCTATGAGCTAACTAGTCCGGAATGAGGATGTGGGCCGTACAGCCACAATCGTCATTTTGCGTAAACCAGAATTTTCCTCTGTGTAGTTCTATGAATGACAAGCAGATATTCAGCCCGACACCCATACCGTTAGGTTTATTGGATCTGAATAATGTAAACAGATCGTCCATCTTGTTCTTGTCGATACCATGACCCGAATCGCGAATATCGATTCCAACAGCTGAGTCCTGATGAAAAGCTGATATTTCAATCATCCGATTCTCTACCTCGACATCCGCCATGGATTCAATAGCATTTCGCAGAAGATTGACCAATACTTGCTGAAGCAATGTAATGTCACCTTTAACGATTAAGCCATCAACAGCGATGTTGTAAGAGACATTGATATTTTCCGCCTGAAACTTCCAATCCAACAAATTGACTGTATCGTCTATTAACTGGCGAACATCACATTCTCCCATAACAGGCTGACGTGATCTGGTGAAGCTTCTCACCTTTAACAATATCTCAGAGGCAAAGTGAGCCTGCTTTTCCGCCAATTCCAAAGCCTGCAAAATCTCACCGGCCTTCGGAAACGTCTTGTCTATGCGGGATCTAATACCATTAACGATATTTTGTAGCGTACCTAAGGGCTGATTTAGCTCGTGTGCCAGAGTTGTGGTAATTTCACCGACCGATATTGAACGAGACGTGTTGAACAACTCTTCCTGTTCTGCCACATACTGTCGCATGTAGTCATCTCGATCGCTGTAACGCGTCAGCCTCACCCAGATATTGTTGGGATTTCCATCAGAACAAAACACGGAAATAGACGACTTCTCGCTATTACCGATGTACTGCTCCCAGGTGGCATCATGGGTGTACCAATTAGCCTGCGTTCGGCCACCGGAAGTCTTGGATGCAACGGAATACACCATTTTTCGAAGCCCGGGAAATTCTGCAATATTGCTGCTAGCCCCAAGCTTGTGCGTCAGTGATTTACAGGCACTGGACATCCAGACAATATCGCCGGTGTCACGATGTACTAGAAAGATTTCTTCTCCCAAGGCACCGAACGCGGATTCCAAGTCAGCTACAGAGACACCCGTATCGGGAGATCTAAAATTGCCTGTGTTTGCCGGAGAACGTCTCGGTAATCCCAGGTTGAAATCGCTCATCGGAATACAGCGTGTAAGACTTACGAATGCCGACTGGCAGTAAAATTAATATCTGGTCGATTTTCTCGCAGACAGGCTTCCAGCTCCATGCAGAATTGACGATGATCCCAGTCTTGCGTGAGTTCTTCACCATCCTGCTCGTCACTGCTCGCAGCACCTGATTTCGAATCTTCAGAAATTCTCAGCTGCCACTCACCCGAACTGGTCAATTCAATCTCGAGCTCGGATGTCACATTGGCACCAGTACTAAGTTGAAACGACCATTTCTGCCCCATCATAGACGCCTGTTGACTTTGCCAGTCACGATAGACAGTTTCTACAATTTGATCGATAGCAGCCGGACGTGCCTGTTCGCTCTGCATTACAACAGGTGTTGATATCGCAGCAGTTGCAGTACTGACAGAGCTGCCACTGATAGCATTGGGCGCATCATCTGTGGCCTCTTCGATAGCGCCATGTCCATACTGATGCCCGGATCGAAAAAACATATCAGGAGCCTGCGACGTTGGCTCTACAGCTCGACGTCCTGCTTCTGAATTAACACGCCCTTCATCAACGGAGGCAGTTATCTCTCTTTCGCGTACAAGACTATGTTCGCTTTCACTACGCCGCTGCATTAAGTTACTGAATTCGGTAGCGGTACGTTCATCAACCTTTGCAATTCCGGCAGGGCTGATCTTGGACGTAGGCGGTGTAGGCTTAGCCGAGATCGGCTTACTGACATTCGGATTGTTATTAGACATGGGCACCTCGTCGTGATGCAAATAGTGCGTCGAATTCGTCTTCCAGATCTAATTCCTGCTTACGTTCAAGATCTGCATGGTTTTTTGAAACCAAGGTGTCAATCGCACTCGTCTTTGCTTCCAGTTTGGTTAAAGCAATTCTTCTACGATCAAGCTCGGCGATGTTGTCGCTAAGCTCCTGTTGTGTAAGATCGACGTAGTAGGATTCTTTTTGCTTATCGTAGTCAGTCCAGTAACGATGTCGATTGGCAGCATGTAAAACTTCTGCGCCTACGTTCGCACCAGCAGCATCAAGAAAATCTACGTTCTCCTTAATTTCAGCATCCAGTTTTGCAACTTTTTCTTCACGTTCCCGTAGCTCAACGCGTGATTTATGAACCTCGGATTTTTGCTCTTCGACTTTCGCTTCAGCAATGCGTTTACGATAAGCGTAAACACGCAGAAGCTTATTCAAGGACTGATTGGAACGAGAGCCTGTCATCCTGCGATCGCGTGCATAGCAGCAGTGGAATCAGAAAAACTGACACTTTGAGCAAAGTGCTGAGCAAGCAAGGTTTTGATAGCATCTCTTTTAGCAACAGCTTCATCAGCATCGGCATCTGCACCGGCTTGATACTCACCCACTTGTATCAACAATTCTAACTCCTGATATTTAGCCATTAACTGACGAATACGGATAGCTGCTGACACATGCTCTTTGCTTGCTACTTCGTTGATCAGGCGGCTTGCACTGGACAATATATCAATGGGCGGGTACACACCTTGCTCGCCGATTGCTCGCGACAACACGATATGCCCATCAAGAATGGAACGCACCTCTTCAGTGATCGGATCAGTAGACTCTTCGTCTTCCGCAAGCACTGTGTAGAACGCGGTGATAGAGCTGACTTGATCATTACCGGATCGCTCAAGTAATTTGGGTAACTCTGAAAAAACCGATGGTGGAAAACCACGACGTACCGGCGGCTCACCGACTGACAGCCCAATCTCACGTAATGCACGCGCATAGCGAGTTAACGAATCCATGAGCAGAAGTACTTTTTTACCTCGCGCTCGGAATCCTTCAGCAATAGTAGTCGCACAATGAGCAGCATTGACTCGTTCAATGGCTGGCCGATCTGAGGTTGATACGACAAGTACCGATCTAGCAAGGCCTTCTGGGCCAAGATTATTATCAATAAATTCCCGAACCTCACGACCTCGTTCTCCGATGAGCCCTATAACAACAACGTCAACATTAGAATGATGGGCCAACATCGATAAGAGCGTGGACTTACCGCCACCAGCAGGGGCAAATATACCCACTCGCTGCCCTTCTCCGACTGTGAGCATTGTGTCGATCGCTTTGATACCGGTTGAAAAAACCGAATCGATTGATCGCCGGGTTAACGGGTCTGGAGCAGGACGAGTAATCGGTACATCAATCGCATTGTTCTGCGCATGCGGTTGGTAGATCAGTTTGCCGGAGCCATCAAGAATGCAACCCGTTAAGTCCTCGGAGAATGGAATACTTCGTTCTGCATTCAAAACCCGGACTTCAGAGATGTTTGATAGTCCTTCGAGAGAACCCAATGGATACAAGATGATGTAGTTACTTGCCACACCCACTACATCAGCCAGCACATCAACCGCTTTGCCCGGAGTTGTAATACTGCAGCGTTGGCCGATGTACGCTGACAACCCAGAAACATGCAATGTGGTTCCGTAGGCTTTCGTAATCCTTCCCACCTGCTCGGCAACCGGCCCGGCGGAGTCTACGATAAGACTAAAATCGGGTACGGAAGACTCGTTAGATAAAGGTTCTACAACTTCTTCGGACGCCAAAAACCGAGGGTCTAATGCTGTTACTTTGGAGCCTTCTGTCTCTTCCAGTTCAACCGATCTGATTTGGCTAACGTTGTCTATAGGCATAGAAATGCTCCTTATAGACTCGCAACTGCGTCTCGAGGTCGGCTTTTATCTGACCAAACTCAGTATCAAGAACACACTCATCGTCGAGTAATGTTGGATCACCCGTAATATCCGGAATGCGATGTGATCGAGTGGGCGTAGACAGAATAGCCTCTCGCACTTTTTCTAAATTCGACACACTGACACGCAGCGTCACAGCTTCACGCGGCACCAGTTCTTTCGCTGCAGTTGCCGCTAACGAGGCCAGTGTCTGTTCGGTACCAAGATCATTGGCAATGCGCCTGACAATTTTAAGCGCAAGATCTCCTGCACTCTGTTCCAACTTATCACGGGTATCTTCAGCCTCACGAGCGAGCGTAATCAGCTTAATGGCAATATGTTCTAGCGCAGCATCGTAGCCTTTGGTTTGCCCTTTTTCGTACCCGGCATCGTAGCCAGACAATTCAGCCTGTTCAACACGTACACTTTCTTTATCCAGCAACTGAGTAAGCTCAGTAGCTTTGGACACAAGGGACTCTATATTGCCAACATCATCTTCAGAATAGACAATCTTGCTGGAAGCCAATGTGACTTTGTCATTATTCAGAAAAGTTATGATACTCATCGACTACCTCCTGATAGGCGCGTTAGTAGAATGCGATGCGCGCTTATTGCGAAGATGCTTCTGAAAGAGAAGCGGATGGCTCTTGTGTTTTTCTGGGTGTTGGTGCAGATGGAGCACCCAACTGCAAAGCCTGACAGGCAAGCTTGTATGCTTGCATAGACTGATCATTGTCGAGCACTAGCATAGGTTTGCCGAGTACCGGCATGTACACCTTTACGATATTCATATCAGACAAGGTACCTAGCAACACTGAAGCACCCACAGATTGGATAGTGTCATCCAAGCTTTCATCCGACGTTAGTGTGACCGTAGAGATAGCTTCCGCCTGGACGCTGTCTCCCAGTTCAAACAAAAAGTTAAATAGGTTATCGCCAACAGACTCTCTGAACTGTTTCAGAATAGCCCCATCAACAGACGACTTCACCAGTGGCTGTAAATAAACAGCGCCGCATGCGGTCTGCAGGTTTTTTATGCGTGCCTGATCGAGTAGACACCATGTTGGCATCGACAACAAATTTGACCAGCTGATGTCCTTGAGCACACTCGCATCGGCATCAGTCGCTTCCATGATCGCGTTTACTGCGCGAGCGACATACTGCCGCTTGCCGCGAATCATTTGCAGCGTTTGTTGGTACGAATTAGGCACGACGACGTGCCTTTACTGGCGCTGGTGTCCGAGTTCGGTAAAGCGAAATTCCACCGAGTACCAGTAAGAAAAGCCCAACCAGAAAGCACAGAATGATAATGAAGTTAGAAGTTGCCGATGGTTTCGTCGAGGCTGGAAATGTATCCATGATGACGCCATTCATAGGCTCTGAAACAGTCGGAGACTCGGCTGAAAAAAGACTGACTGTCACATTCTCGTACGGGAGATTTTCAAATCCGGTTACGACCATGGATTTTATTTTCCCAACGCTGTCAGCCAAGTTTACAGACGCACGATGCTTGACGAAAACCGAGGCACTGGAGGGCTCTACAGATTTTGCTAAATGCTCTCTTTTAGGTACCGCAAGATGCACTCGAGCGAGGATGACCCCATCGATACTGGAAATGGTTCTGGATATTTCCTGAGACAAGGCATAGTTCAGTCTGGCTCGCTCCTCTAGTGGAGACGAGACGAATCCATCTTTTTCGAAAATCTCACCAAGACTCTGGAAACGTTCGCGTGGCAAGCCGTGCGCTTGCAATACTGCTACCGCGTGCGAAAAAGAAGCTTTATCGGTGTCGACTCTAAATGTTCCATCAGTGTCGGCAATCTTGTCAGCAGACACATTCGAAGCATATAGACGCGCAACCATTTCATTGGCTTCACTCTCAGTCAGCTGAGAATAAAGCACATGTTTGTCGCACGCGACGAGCAACAAAGGCAAAATCAGGATGAAGAAGATCCGTTTCATCACCCGATCAGCCTTGTTGCCGGAACAACTGTTGGATCCCGTCTGCACTTCTGTTTGCAATATTCGAGATCAACTGACTGTGGAACATAAACTTCTGACTTTGTACCGTCAGGTTTACGATTTCACCAGGGGTTAACGTATTCCCAGATTCAACGGCTTTTTCTGCATAGTTTCCGAGCGCCAAAGCCTCTCGGTTTATATGGTCCAAAGGTTCGAATGCTGCTTTAGCCATTTCGCTTACTTTGGCGGAATCGATAGTTGCGCGTCGCTCAGCGGCATTCAAGCTGCCCTCAAACGAAGAGACGTCAGCCAATGACGCACCATAGGGAACACTAATACTCTGAGCTTGAGACTCAACGGCTTGTACAGCGTTAACTGCACCTACTGCAGATGTTGTATCCATTTAATCAGGCACTCAAATCGTCGACATACAGGAGAAGAAAATCAAACGTCCAGCTATTACTGCTTTCTGGCGAGTGTTTCTAATGCCGAACCAACGCTGGTCAGGGATGTATGCGAACTGTTGGAGATAAAATTCATGCGCAAAGATTCAGCGGTCAATTCCGTAATCTCGGAAGGCGTGTCAAAACCGCCTGCAACTTTGTCCGCTTGATCAACGATGCGGTTGGCTTGCGTATTAAGCGCATCGCCCCAAGCATCTGCCATTTGCTCAAACCAGCTAGATCCCTTTTTGGCACTGTTTCCTGTTGAACTGGAATTCAACATGGCAACAACCTGACCTGTAGAAATATCGCTCATTTTTCTTTCTCCTAAAAACGCTAGTGTAAAAGTGTCCGTCACTTTATTTGTTAAAGCACGTCACGATTCACCGATTGCGGTTCCATTTGCACTCAATAAATGGGACCTAGTTAAATTCCAAAACGAGGGATTGCCCATCAGTCGATTCGACGTAGACATTCCCATTTTCGATTTTCTTGATGTAGTGCCCGGATGGCAGCATTGATCCGATGAAGTAGCGCGACTTATCACGCGTCATCAGATAGCCATCAGCACCAGCTACTACCAGCGTGACCTGCTTGTCAGGGTCGACATCCGCCACCGGGCTCTGCTCGACCACTTTTTCCGCTGGAATTGAATTTGACGTGGTTAACGAAATGACATTGGGCACATCGTTTTTCACGCTCGATTCAACAGCAATCAAGAGCTCTTCATTCTTTGTCGAAGTCCACACCTCCACTTCCCCAATACCCGTGATACTGACTTCAGCCGTGATGCCATTAACACGATAGACATCCTGCACTGCGGATGCTAATTCTTCGTTAATTTGCAGATCCAATTGAACGTTGGTTTTGGTATCTGCTGCCATGCTTAGAATCTTGGATCTATCTTCTACTGAAAATACAGCTCCGGATACGCGTGCAGGCAAATCCCCCTGAGGAGGAACGAAATGAAGATTCTCATAACCAGACTCTAAAAGCTCGGTTTGCAGCGACTGTTTACGATTGTCTTCATTCTGAAACGCACGTACCAAACCCGTTGTGACAACAGAAGTCAGCAAAATCAGACCTCCCGCAATACACAAATAAGTAAATGATCTGTTGGGCGCATGTTCTGTAGCGACTGCCCCGTCAGATGATGCGTATTGATCCAGACTGGCAGTAGAAGCCGAGCTGGAGTGAGAAATTTCTGTGGCAAAAGTAAACGCGAAAACACTATCAGCCATAGAAAACGTCTCGCTGATATCTACTTCATGAATGACGCCAGTAGCTAATGGCTCACCATTTTTTAGAACAACCCCCTCAACGACGACTAACTCAATAGCATCCTCTGATCCGGTGATCGTCAACCGACAAGGATCAGCGTTGTGGGAATACAGGACAACATCATTGTCCAGGTCCGTACCAACAGTCACGACCGCATCAACACTAATCTGCGCGCGTGCGCCCGCCTGACGCCCTTCGAGTACGACGAGGGAGTGCTGGTCAAGTCCCGACGGGCTAACGTCGGAATTCGAGTTGTTTGGCGGCATCGTTGTCACTTATTCACCTGACTCCTTGGCGCGAGACACCTGAATTAACAGGCCATGCTTCAACTTTATAAGGGCTGATGACCCTTCTTAAAACGTTTCCGTCTACACCGAGAGCCCCATTTCCTCCTTCCGCAACATTTGCTTTGTAAGCAGGGGCTTCCACTTCATCCGGCCAATAGCCAGCTTTACTGCGTGTTGGCCATTCGACTGATTCAATCCTTTGCCCAGCATCAGACAGGATTCTTTGCTCGCTGCCTTGAAGACCAGGAAGATCTCTAGTGCGATTGAATCCTAACCCATCAGCTAGTCTAGGGGTAATCATAAACAATCGTTCGACTCTTGTTGAACTATTTCTGTCAGATCTGAACAATCTCCCAATTCCAGGCACACTTCCCAGAATAGGAACCCGGTAGTCACTTTTGGTGTATGACTGTCTCACCATTCCGCCTATAAGAAGGCTATCTCCTTCATTTATAACGGCTTGCGTGTTTATAGTTGCCCTTTCAACCACAGGAATACTGTCAACGGTCGCCGCAGGTGATTGCGTTCCGTCTTCGATATTGACCAGAAGTTTTATTCGATTTCCGCCACGTTCTTCAAACACATGCGGCGTGACACGCAAAAAAGTGCCGACTGGGACATTAAATAAGTCCACTTCTTCGTTACCGGCAATGCGCACAAAGAATTCGGTAGAGGCACCCAGCACGGCTTCTACATCAGATAGCGTTATGACGTGAGGTTTAGAGACGACTTTCGCAGCCCCTCGCTCTTCAAGTGCACGAATTCTGGCAAGAAATTCAGTGGGTTCGCCCAACATGAAAGATAAAACCCCTCCACGACCTTGAGAAGTTATTAAATCGGCACCTGGTATCAAGCCTTGGTCGGAAGCGGTTCCATCACCGAACAGCAGGTCGCCGTTCTCTGATGTATGACGCCAATTAACGCCCAGTTCACGGCTCATATCGGTATTGATGTCAATAATGGTGGCTTCAATCTCGACCATCTTGGACTCGACATCCAGACTTGCAATAAGGCTTTCGTAGGCAGGTATGCGATCAGCGGTATCTCTTACGATAACCGCGTTTAAACGTGTGTCCGCAACAATGCGAATTAAATCTTGCGACCCACGGCTGGTAAGCCGCTGTTCGCTTGCTACACCGTTTTCCCTACTGGCATTAATCGTATCTGCATTTAAGCCCTGACCACGCAGCCCATCAACAGTACCTCGGCCGGATACAGCCGAAGTTCTTGTTGAATTAACTGTAAACGCATCCTCGGATATAAGGTCTCTAAGAATGGTGGCAACACCAGGAATAGTGACGCTTTCGTTACCAACTTGAAAATTAGTATCGTTAGCCCAAGCGTGCTTCAATTTAAATACTTTATAAACTGGTAATGGTTCGACCGGTTCTTGAGGTTTAGGCGCTAGCGCCACAACAGGTTTTGCTACCGGTGCCGCAGGCTTTGGTTGCGCTTGCAAAGATTCAACTAGATTTTCGATTTGCTCTATAAACCGCGGCGTTCCGTTAACCAACAAGCCACTGGCTTGAACCGTCAGTCGGTTTCTTTGGTCAGGCAGGCTCAACTCCCCTGCTAGCCGCACCGCTTGCCGAGAGTGATTGGACGTTGCGGGCACGATACGAGTGAACAGTTGATTAGCGTTGTAAACATAGGCAACAGCGCCGTCGTAGTAAGAAACAATATTGAATGCTGCAGAAATTTCTTCTAAGACATCTCCGGCGGTTCCATTGAATCTGCCATTGACGGTACCTTCGATATCTCCATCAATAACCAATGGAACGCCAATCTGGCGGAAGAACGCGTCTGAGAAATCAGCAAACTCCTGCTCTCTAACGTTAAAGTCTACGTCTTTGGACAGATTCGGAACATCGCCTGCAAGGGCTAGTGAGCTGAACCAAAATGAGCACGCGAGCGTGATCATGCTGCAGCTTTTAGCGACAGACGGGCGTTTTGTAATGCTTTGACACTTCATTTTATTTTTATTATTTCGCATTCTTATGCAGCTCCGGTTTTCGCTATACCTAACTCGCTTCCCGGGTCGGTATTTACGTCAATCCGGTCAATCATTCTTAAATTAAACGGCTTAACAATTTCTGGGTAAGATAATACTGGTGTGTCGAAGTTGTTATCAGCGACTAGTCCTCGAATATGTCGGCGTAAAATTACCGGTACTGCGACGACAATATTGTTATGAGATTGAATTGATGCGCTCAGCGCTTTAGAAATTGAGTCGAGAACAACCGGCGATACGTTAAGTTCGGACCCGGTGTTGTTAGCACGTACAGATGCAAGTAATTTTTCTTCCAGCGCGAAAGACAAGCCAACACCCTGTAATTCACCGTTAACCGCGTACTTGTTACAGATTTGTCTTCCTAATGAGATTCGGGCAAATTCAGTCAGATTAGAAAGATCCTTAACGTTCTGGCTAGCTTCAACTAACGACTCTAAAGCCACTGCTAAATTTCGGAGCGGCACTTCCTCATCAGCCAGGTTCTTAACTATCACTGACAACCCTTGAAGTGGCAATGCTCGTTGAACTTCACGAACCACTTCGGGTGAAGAATCGGCACAACGGGCCAATAACTTGGCCGTCTCTTCCAGGCCCACAAAAAGACGCATATTTCGTCGTATTGCCTGCAGACTTTGGTCGCAGATTTCCTGACGGTGTGAGTCGTTGAACTCAATTTCTTTGGACACCACTGGCACGTCATATATGTCTAGCCACCAATTCGTGGATTCTTCCTTATGCCATTTAAACTGCACATTCGGTAATTTGATGCCGGTGTTCCGAAAATGCTCGCCCAGCATGTCATCCAGAGTATCCCGAATAACGGTGTCGCCCTGATTTGCCGCAACCTTTGCCGGCAGATGCAAAATCAGAGGAGACGATTGCTCTACAGCAACCGAGGTAGTTTCGCTCACTTGCGACGAATGAACTCGCTCAGCGCGGTTCATTACTCTATCGAAAGCCGGGCCGGAATAATTGTTAACCTTGTTTTTGAAGGCCGGAATCAACATGCCACCAACAGCAAGCATGATGACGCCGATTACGATAAAGACACCTGTCGGAAAACCGGGAATAGCCGCGAACAGTATGCACATACCACCTGCAACAATGATGACACGCGGAATCGCGGCAAACTGACTTTGAATGGCTTCGCCAAGATGCTCATCGGTGTCGGACTTACTGACTCTGGTAACAATCAGACCTGCTGCCATAGCGCCGAAAAGCGCAGGAATTTGAGCAACAAGGCCATCACCAATGGTCAAGATTGAATACTTCTGCATAGCAACGCCGGTGCTCATTCCCAATTGAAAGACGCCGACGCCCAACCCACCTAAGAGGTTGATAATAATGATGACAATTCCTGCAATGGAATCGCCCTTCACGAATTTCATTGCACCATCAAGACTACCGTGCAGCTGACTTTCAGTTTCAAGATCAGCACGCTTCTGTCGCGCTTCTGCTTTGTCTAAGAGACCGGAACGCAAATCGGAGTCGATCGAGAGCTGCTTACCGGGCATGGCATCGAGCGTAAATCTCGCGCCAACCTCGGCTACACGTTCAGACCCTTTGGCAATTACCAGGAATTGAACGAGCGTAATAATTAGGAATACCACCAAGCCAACGATGACGTTCCCGCCGGCCACTAGGTTTCCAAACGTATCGATAATACTCCCGGCCTCCCCTTGAAGAAGGATCATTCGGGTAGTGGAGACAGAGAGCGCTAAACGAAATAGTGTTGATATCAATAAGATGCTTGGGAACACAGAAAACTGTAGCGGCGAACTGACATAGATAGCCATCATGACGAGCATGATGCCCAATGCCATGTTGGCAGCAACCAATGTGTCAATTAATAGAATTGGCAGCGGTAAGATCATTAAAGCTATGACAGACACTATAAATAGTGCCAATAGCAAATCGCTGCTTTTCGTGGACGCAAGCTGTAAAACTGATCCGGCCCGCCCTAGCCAATTTCCCATCGTATTGTTACCACCTGACTGATATCGGCCAGTGTAGGCCTCTTAAGAGATGCGTTGTCTAACTATGTCGACACATACTTTCCCATATTAAGAAGCAAAAAAAAGCCGCCAACCTCGCATAAAGGCTAACGGCTTCGTCACATTTCCTAAAAGATACTTACTGCTTACGGGCTACCGTAGCCAGAGATTCACCGATTGATTTGATCAGTGTCGCAATAGCTTCCTGGAACATCTTGAAGATCTGAGAAGCTGCCTGGAATTCAGACTGAATTTTTGCAAACTCTTCAGGGCTTTCCTTACTGTCGATTCCGCCCATTTTCTCACCCAGTTCGATCATGCTTTTCAGGTGCTTACCAGCTGTAGAACCCATAGCTCGAGCGAGAACTACCAACCAGTTTTGGTTGCCACCGCTACCACCACTGCCTTCGCTGGCACTTTCAGTTTCGTCCAGTAATGACTGCTTCATGATCGCGCCTAAGTCAGATTCCACATCGGAACCGGCTTCGGAGCCGCCTGTGGATGCTGCACCACCCGATGATGCAGAAGCATCAGAGGCAGAAGCATTTTGACCGAGAAGTTCAGATACCTGACTGTCTAAGCCGTCTGGTGACTCACCAGCTGCATCGCTCATGACGCCTGAAACTGCTTCACGCGCCGCATCAGCCATGAAATCAGGCATTGGCAGACTATCGATCAGCTGCATTACCAGCTCACCGATCATTTGGGCTGCAATGTTGTTGACTGACTGTTGAACGTTAGCTTCGCCGAACTGCTGCATCAGCATAGTGGCTAACTCGTTTGCATTGTTTGCCTTCCCAGCGGTACCTGTCGCTGACAAAGCATTCATCATCGCCAAGCTACTGCTTGGATTACCTGCTAAAGATGCTTCACTCATTTTACTTACCTTGCCTCATTGAATTCTGTTAGATGAACAACGACATCAAACTACGGGGTGAAGTAAATCATGTCACTTTGATAGTGTCCATAACATAAACTACGTACGACCCACGATCCGTTAACACCAAGAAAACGGTGATTTCCTTTTCTCTGATGCCGAGAATTGGAGCATTGAAAACGCTACTACCTTGTGCGGGATTATCCAGAAATATCGACACACAAAAGGTGTCTGCCGTCGCAGATATTAGCTATAAGACTGGATTTTCAGTCATTTACGAGCGGTATCGGGATGTTCTGGCACTCAAGGCAAAACACCGAACAGTTGAGCAGCCGTTCAATTCAACTGCTAAACACCGAAAACGCCTGCTTTGAGACGCATAATTCACAGCGCAGTCGGCCACATTATCGAGCCATAGTTACGGGTTTTACTACAACTCCCGGTAACGATTGTTCACATGGATCTTAAGTGACCTTGATAACTAGTTAGATCTTCTCCAGGTGGTTCCATCGCGTTGCTTAAGTCTTCTGCCTTAGCTGTATCCGAAAGCTGCTCAGACACCTGCCTCGCCCATAAAATGACTTCGGCGATAATGTCAAAAAATTCCTTTGGAACAAAATCATCAGTCTCGTCGCTTGCCAGAAGCGCTCTGGCCAGTTGTTCGTTACGCAGTACCGGCACACCGGCCTCGGCAGCAGCATTGCGCATCTCTCTGGCAGTGGCTTCTTCACCCCGCCCGGTGATTATCGGAATTTTTGTCTCTTCAGCATCGTATTTAATGGCGATGGCAACATGTATGGGATTAACAACCAGAACGTTAGCATCCTTCGCCGCCTGTGTTGGTGCTTCTCTCGCCCATTCCTGACCGAGATCCCTTCTAGCGCCTTTTAGCATTGGGTCACCTTCCATCGACTTAAACTCATCGCGGATATCCCGAATACTCATTTTCATCTTGTTGATAAAAGAATGGCGCTGATAGACCGTGTCAAAAAACATCAACAAAATAAACAAAATACTGGCGTACCCGAACACTCTGATAATGAGATACCAAAGGCCCAACATAATGTGCTCAGGACTGGCATCAGGGAGCAGTACGAGATCTCCAATAGCGCTTTTTATCACTATATAAACAATGATTACGAGCAAAGCCGTCTTAATGATCGACTTTATTAATTCAACCAGATTATCGGTACCAAACATACGTTTGACACCTTCAACTGCATTCAGATGAGACAGCTTTGGAGTGAATTTCTCAGCGGTTACAACAGGCCCAACAACCAGAAACTCAACAACTAAACCAAACAAGGCGAGCGGTATAACAACCAATGCAGTGACGTTAATAAACACATCAACCGCTTCACCACCCAACATTTTTAAACTGGTTAAAAAATCGGAACCGGGTGATTCAAGAATGTGCCTGGTCAAAGACATAATTTCCGCGACCAGCATGTCAAAAACCAACCAGATAAGTAGCAACGCAAAAAGAAAACCAAGCGTTATGCCGACATCTGGCGACTTTGCGACATCACCCTTTTTACGCGCGTCTCGCAGACGTTTCGCGGTGGGTAGTTCTGTTTTGCTGCCTTCGTCTTCCTGACCCATCTTTGGACAATCCTAACGATATTGATTCATTTCGCGAGCATTACAGATACGAGTGCTGTCTGTGTTGAAAATACAGCACATGAAGAGACACATCTTAGTGTGTGAATAGCGTATGCATAAGTTGTAGAGCTTACAACTTAGTTGAGGTGAAAAAGTCGACCTAACTCAAAGGTCACTAAAGAGATGAACGTGAATTCCGTCACAAACGAAATTAATAAGCTGGAGATTATCTTAGCGTTATCGGACAACCGTAGAGAATGATGAACGTAAACCTTTGCATCAATCCATCGGCCGTAAAAATTTTCGTAAATAGATAAACGCAGATTTACGTTTTCCCATCGTAGAAATGAAAATTCCGCGGACCTATTAAATAGATTCGCGGAATTTGCTTTCTAGCGATCTTACAATCGTTGCTCTAAAGAGGTCGCAGCGAATGCGACCTCCCTTCAACAACTAGGCAGACTAGTATTCACCACCTGAGATCATCTTACGCATGCTAGCAACTTCAGCATCCACATCACCAGAACTCACGTCGGCGCCAGACATGCCCATATCGGACTTAGCACTTTGAGCGAAGTCTGAACCACGACCTGAGTCAGCACCTTGTGCGCCTTTCGCGCCCAGTTGTTGCAGAAGAGCTTGCAGCAATTGAATGATCTGTTGCAGCAGAGCCACAATTTGATCAAGACCGCCAGCTCCAGCAGCACCTTCCGCTCCGCCTGCAGCTCCTGCATCACCAGCTCCAGCTGCTCCGCCAGCGCCCGCTCCAGCTCCAGCTCCAGCTCCAGCTCCAGCTCCAGCTCCAGCTCCAGCTCCAGCTCCAG
>CAZCKD010000027.1:4403-23371 GCA_964498925.1 uncultured Granulosicoccaceae bacterium | reverse complement strand
CATCAATGCTTGGTTTTTCGAGCCACGACCATAAACGCTGCGTATCGCAGGCTCTGGAAGCTGCGGAATCGTACTGTGAGAAGAATAATCTTCGGTTTACGCCTGTACGTAAGCGCACGCTGGGCATCTTGCTGGAAAACCATGCGGCAATGGGTGCTTATGACGTGCTCGAACGGCTAAAACTGGAAGGCTTGGGCTCCAAACCACCGATTGCTTATCGAGCGCTCACTTTTTTGCTTGAAAACGGCTTTATCCACCGAATCGAACGTCTGAATGCTTTCGTGGCCTGTGCCCATCCCGGTTCATCACATCAGCCTGCGTTTCTTATTTGTAGCGATTGTGGATCTGTTGCTGAGACGCCTGTTAGCGGGGAAGCGGATGCTATCAGCAATAGTGCTGAAGAAAGCGGGTTCCAGGTTAGTCACACCACGATTGAAGCGGAGGGCCGTTGCCCCGGTTGCTTGCAACAAGATGGCTCATGAGTGCAGTACAGCCCCTGATTACTGCTGAGAATGTCACCGTTAAGCATGGTCGTTCCGCAGTTTTAGCGCATGTTGATTTTTCGATTAACTCTGGCGAAATAGTCACTGTCGTTGGGCCCAACGGGTCGGGCAAATCCACGATGGTTCGCGCTTTGATAGGTGCGCTGCCTATTGCGTCAGGGCGCATAATTCAGAGTCCCGGTTTGCGTATTGGTTACGTTCCGCAGCGCTTGCAGATGGAAAGAGGCTTGCCCATGACGGTTAAACGCTTTTTCAATTTGCCTAACCGTGTGTCTAAAGCGGCAGTGGACAAGGTGGTGGATCAGGCTCAAATTACCGGTCTGCTCGATCGGCAAATGATGGATCTGTCGGGTGGCCAGTTTCAAAGAGTGTTGTTGGCCAAAGCATTGCTCGGAAGTCCTCAAATTCTTGTGTTGGACGAGGCGACACAAGGCCTAGATCAGCGAGGATCGGCTAACTTTTATCAGCAGGTTGAGGCCGTTCGTGATGAACTGGGATGTGCTGTGCTGATGGTTAGCCATGAGCTTCATGTCGTGATGAGTGCGTCCGATCGAGTTATTTGTTTGAACGGTCATATTTGTTGCCAAGGTACACCGGAGGTTGTTTCTTCTAAGCCTGAATACAGGGCCTTGTTTGGTTCCGGCACGCAAGGAGCGCTTGCTTTGTATCGACATGATCACGACCACGACCACGACCACGACCACGACCACGACCATAATGTAGGTCGGGGCTGAGCGTATGTTGGATAACTTTGTTGTACGAGCGGCTCTTGCCGGTCTAGCGGTTGCATTCGCGTCTGCCCCCATAGGCTGTTTTGTCGTTTGGCGACGAATGGCTTATTTCGGTGATGCGACGGCACACGCGGCTATTCTTGGTGTCGCTTTGTCGTTGGCTTTTTCACAGTCAATCTTTGCTGGAACCTTGATCGTCGCTGTATCCATGGCGTATCTAGTCTCAAACTTGAGTTGGCGAGGTCATTCGATAGATACGCTTTTGGGTGTTATGGCGCATTCCGCCTTGGCGTTTGGATTAGTTGCCATCTCGTTTGTCAAAGGTGTCAGAGTCGATCTGGATGCCTACCTGTTCGGCGATATCCTGGCGGTCACCTCTAAAGACTTATTGGTTATGTGGATCGGCGCTGTAGCCGTTGTTGCTTTGTTAAGTTGGCGTTGGTCGGCCTTGCTAATGGTGACACTGAACCCGGAGCTGGCTCATGCCAGTGGTGTTAATCCAAAGCGAGAGCAATTGGTATTGACGGTGGCGCTCGCAGTTGTGGTTGCTGTCGCCATAAAGGTGGTCGGTGTGCTTCTAATAACGGCGATGTTAATTATTCCGGCAGCTTCTGCCCGACCTTTGAGTAAAACACCGGAAACAATGGCCTGCTTCGCCGCTTTGTTTGGTGTTCTCTCTATATTGTTGGGATTGTATGCGTCGTTTCACCTCGATACGCCGACAGGTCCGACCATAGTGTGCGTATCCTCCTTCATTTTTGCGATTACGAATATCATCAAGTCCCGAAGAGCGTCATAGATCACTTGCTGTATTGAATGGCGATCGGTCTCTGGCCCATCCTCTTTTCGCTATTGGCGTAACGCAAATTACCGAATATGACGGATCATGAGGGCTTGCGTCAGTGCCTTCCGAACAAGGCCTGGGCCGATTTATTTATCGCATAAAAGGAATGGATTTTAATAGCCGGTATCGATATGCTGCTTTGATCCCTTTCTTGTGGTGGCAGACAGAGAAAAGATGACTATTAGTAATCCTTCAGTTCGATTGGGTGTAGATATTGGGGGCACCTTCACGGACGTTGTGCTCGAAGCGGGCGGTGCTCAATTCTCAACGAAAGTGCTGACGACCTACAGCGCTCCTGAGAATGCCATCATTGATGGTCTGCATCAGGTTTGCACAAAGTCGGGAATTGATCCGTCAGCCATTGATCAGATTATTCACGGGACGACGCTTGCAACCAATGCCCTGATAGAGCGGCGAGGTGCCAAAACCGCCCTTATAACAACGTCCGGTTTTCGGGATGTTATAGAAATGCGCACAGAGTCCCGGTTTGAGCAATATGATCTGGACCTGACATTGCCTGAGCCCTTGCTTCCTCGAAATCAGCGCTACACGCTGAGTGAACGCGTTAGCGCCAAAGGTGAAGTGTTAATCGCTCTTCAGACGGCTGAACTAGAAGCGCTAGTTTCAGACATTGAAATGGCGGGCTACGAAAGTGTCGCTGTTGGCTTGATTCACTCCTACCTGAACAACACGCATGAGCGCATGATTCGTGATGCGATTAATGCAAGGCTGCCAAATGTCATGGTGTCCTTGTCCAGTGAGGTATCTCCTCAAATGCGTGAATATGAGCGTTTTAACACCGTGGTGGCTAACGCTTATATAAAACCGTTGATGAAAAGCTATCTAGATCGTTTGCAAGGGGAATTAAAAAAGCAGTCCGTCGATTGTCCGATTTTTCTTATGCACTCTGGTGGTGGCATCATTTCAATCGACAATGCAGCTGAGTTCCCCGTGCGCCTGGTTGAGTCAGGGCCTGCAGGTGGTGCTGTGTTCGCTGCCAATATCGCGTCGCGCTATGGTTTGGATAAAGTGCTTTCATTTGACATGGGTGGCACCACGGCAAAAATTTGCCTTATTAAAAATCAGTCGCCTAAAACCAGTCGTGTGTTTGAAGTTGCCAGAACGTATCGCTTTAAAAAAGGCTCAGGAATGCCTATTTCAATACCGGTTATCGATATGGTTGAGATTGGTGCTGGTGGTGGTTCCCTTGCAAGCGTCGATACAATGCGCCAGATTCGTGTGGGTCCTCATTCTGCTGGCTCAGAGCCGGGTCCTGCGTGTTACGGTCGTGGTGGCGATAAGCCTGCTGTTACCGACGCAGACTTGGTTCTTGGCAAGTTAGATCCAGATAATTTTGCGGGTGGATCAATCGCCTTGCATGTCGATCAATCCAAGTCGGCTTTGGAAAACGTGCTGGGTTCACCGTTAGACATGGATGCGCAGACTGCGGCTTACGGTTTGGTTGAAGTGGTGGATGAAAATATGGCGAATGCTGCGCGGGTTCACGCCGTCGAGAACGGTGAGGACATCTCCGAATTCACCATGATTGCATTTGGTGGTGCTGCACCTTTGCATGCGTCCAGGCTTTGCGAAAAATTGGGTGTAGAACGATTGTTGGTTCCACCGGGTGCCGGGGTAGGGTCTGCTATTGGCTTTTTACGCGCGCCGTTTAGTTTCGAAGCAAATCGAAGCCAGTACATGAAATTATCTGATTTCAATGCTGAGTCAGTGCGTGAATTACTCAAAGAGCTTGCCGATGAGGCAACGGCCTTTGTGCGCTCTTGTGATGCAGATGCACCTATCAACTGTGAGTTTAAAGCGTATATGCGATATTCAGGGCAGGGTTGGGAGATTCCTATTTCTCTCAACGCGGATCAAGCTCTGAACCCGGATGCAGATGTTTATCAACGTCTTTTCGAAGCGGATTACTCTGCGTTGTTCGGACGTATTGTTGATGGCATGGATATCGAAATCACCGTTTGGGCTGCTAATGCCACAACGCCTGCACAGGTTGAAGACCGGATTGAACTGGCCGTTGCGGAAGGTCAGATTCCATCGGGAGAAACTAGAGAAGTTTTTGATGCAGCATTGGGTAAGCAGGTCGATGCCAACGTGGTTGAGCGTAACAACATGGCCACCGGGCAAGTGCTTCAAGGGCCGGCGATCATCACTGAGGATGAAACCACGGTGATTGTTCCTCAAAGTCGCGTCGCGATGCGCCAGTCAGATGGTTGTATCGATGTCACTGTTCAACAGCAGGTCGGGGAGCAATAAGAATGAGCCAAGAGATATCTAATGTTGCACGACAGGTTATGTGGAATCGCCTCATCTCTGTTGTTGAGGAACAAGCCCAGGCACTGGTAAGAACGGCGTTTTCTACTTCTGTCAGAGAAGCGGGTGATCTGTCAGCCGGTGTCTATGACACGCAAGGCAGGATGTTGGCGCAGGCTGTTACCGGTACACCGGGTCATGTCAACGCGATGGCCGATGCAGTGCCTCACTTTATCCGACGTATCGGTGTCGACAACATGTATGAAGGTGATGTCTATATCACCAACGATCCCTGGGAAGGTACCGGGCACCTGCATGACATAACCGTTGTAACACCGTCATTTAAGAATGCGCAACTGGTTGGGTTCTTTGCCTGTACCGCGCACATTGTTGATATTGGCGGTCGCGGTTTTGGAGCGGATGCTAACTCAGTTTATGAAGAGGGTTTATATATCCCCATCATGAAATTGGCAGAGCGCGGTGTAATCGATAAAACGCTAATACAAATTATTCGTGGCAACGTTCGAGAGCCGGATCAATTGGTTGGTGATATCTATGCGCTTTCTACTTGTAATGAAATAGGTCATAGAAGACTCATAGAAATGATGCAGGAGTTCAGCCTTTCATCGCTTGAAGATATCGCCTTATTCATTCTGGAAAATTCACACCGAGCAACGGTTGAGCGCATCAATGCGTTGCCAGCTCTAGAGGCAACCGGTGGGATGCGTATTGATGGATATTCCAATCCAATCGATTTAAAGGTTCAGTTGAAGTTTGAGAAGGACAAAATTCTGTGCAGCTTTGATGGAACGTCCGGCTTGGATAAAAAAGGTATCAACGTGCCTTTGGTTTACACCAAAGCTTATGCTTGTTACGCATTGAAGTGCGCCATCGCGCCGGAGATTCCTAACAACGCGGCATCTCTGGCACCGTTTGAAATTACTGCGCCTGAAAACAGTATCTTGAATGCAGTACATCCGGCTCCTGTGGCTCTACGTCATGTCATTGGTCATATGGTTCCCGATACCGTCTACGATGCGCTCGACAAAATGCTGCCGGGTAAGGTGCCCTCCGAAGGGGCTGGTTGTCTTTGTAACTTTCAAGTGTCGTTGCGTCCTAGAACCGATCACGTTGAGGATGCGTCGGATGTTGCCGCAAGAGATGCAGCGAGACGATCAGAAGTACTCGCCTTTAACTCCGGCGGTTCAGGTGCCAGACCTACTCAGGATGGCATGAGCGCGACTGCTTTTCCTTCCGGCGTCATGACGATGCCAATCGAAGCGACAGAGCATGTCGGTCCGGTTATTATCTGGCGTAAAGAGTTGCGCCCCGATAGTGGTGGAGCCGGTCAATATCGAGGTGGGCTGGGGCAGTACATGGAAGTGGGGGCTGCGGAAGGCCATGAGTTTGATTTTCAGGCGATGTTTGACCGGGTGGAACATCCGGCGCGGGGAAGGCAGGGCGGCCTTAATGGCGCACCTACCACCATTGCCAGGGATGATGACACCGCCATGAAGGGCAAAGGTAAACAGTTTGTTCCGCACGGGCGACGGGTTATGCTGGCGTTTCCGGGTGGTGCGGGATATGGGTCTCCCTCAGATAGGGACCCGGCGTTGGTTCGTCGCGATCTTGCTCGAGGCTATATATCAGCCGAAGCGTGTATCGCCGACTATGGTTTAAGTCAGTCAGATGTCGATACCGTGTTAGAGGCGGTTAAACAGGGTCAGGAAATATCATGATAGATACAGCATTACAATCACCGAAAAATAAATCGTACGATGTCGTGATCGTGGGTGGTGCCATGTATGGCTCATCGGTTGCCTGGTTCTTATCGGACAATCCGGATTTTAATGGTTCTGTGTTGGTCGTTGAACGTGATCCGACTTATGAGTTCACATCAACGGCACACACGAATAGTTGTATTCGGCAGCAATTTTCCAATCAAGTGAATGTGCGCATCTCTCAGTTTGGTGCTGAGTTCATCAAGAACTTTCGGCAGTTCATGGGTAACGATGATCGTGTGCCCGATGTCATTTTGCAAAGCTATGGCTACATGTATTTAGCGAGTGACGATGGATTCGCCACGACGCTGCAAGAATCGCAGAAGGTTCAAGAAAGTCTTGGTGCCGGTACAAAATTTATGACTGCCGAAGATATCAAAAGAGACTACCCCTTCTATAACGTCGAAGACATTATTGGCGGTAATCATAATCTTATTGATGAAGGTTATTTTGATGGCAATACCATATTCGATTGGTGGAAGCGTTCTGCACGTGAGCGCGGTGTTGAATATGTGACTAATGAAGTTGTCTCTATGGAGCGCAATGCCAATGGCACTCGCGTCGAGAGCGTTACACTGAAAAACGGTGACGTCATCAACTGTGGCACGGTCGTTAATGCATCCGGACCAAGAGCTGTTCTGACGTCTCGCATGGCAGGTATTGAAGTGCCTATCGAACCTCGTAAACGCTACACCTTTATTTTTGATGCAGAGCAACCCTTAGATCGAGACCTGCCGTTAACCATTGACCCCTCAGGTGTGCACATGCGAACCGATGGGCAATATTATTTAGCGGGCTGTCCTCCAGATGAGGATCCGGCAGTAGACTATGACGACTTTGTTCAAGATCACAACATTTGGCAAGATAAGGTTTGGCCCATTATTGCTAATCGAATTCCACAGTTCGAGGCAATCAAGTTGACCAACTCGTGGGCTGGGCACTATGCGTTCAATACTTTCGATCAGAACGCCGTGATAGGGCCGCATACTGTTGTTGAAAACTTTATCTTCGTTAACGGTTTCTCTGGTCATGGTTTTCAGCAATCGCCGGCAATGGGTCGTGGCACTGCAGAGATGATCACATTTGGCGAATACAAAACACTGGATCTGTCAGAGTTCAGTTTCTCAAGAATCGAACGTGGCGTACCGTTTGATGAAAAGGCAATCATATGAATCTTAAAACGAATAAATTTACTCAGGGACTTAAAAAAGGCGAAAAACAACTCGGTCTTTGGCTTAGTCTGCGCAACAATTTTGCGGCGGAGGCTGTTAGCCATAGTGGGTATGACTGGTTGCTTGTCGACATGGAGCATAATCCAAACGACCTAGCGACTGTACTCACGCAGCTTGAGGTATTAGAGCCTAGTGAAAGTACTGTTCTGGTTCGCCCACCTTGGAACGATACGGTTCTGGTCAAGCGTTTATTAGATATCGGTGCACCGGGTTTGTTATTCCCAATGATTCAATCGGTTGAAGAAGCCGAAAAAGCAGTAGCTGCTACGCGCTATCCTCCTAGAGGTGTAAGAGGTGTGACTGGCACATCGCGGGCAAACGCTTTTGGTCGAATGAAAGATTACTTCGACAGAGTGGAAGATGAGACAACAGTACTCATTCAGTTAGAAACTCGTTCAGCTATCGAGCAGGCTGTTGAGATTGCAAGTGTTGACGGCGTTTCTGGTGTTTTCTTCGGCCCTGCTGACATCGCCGCTGACATCGGCAAGTTGGGACAACCCTTGTGCGATGAAGTCTGGGACTTAATTTTGCCGGCTGCAAAAAAACTAATGGCAGCAGGTATTCCTGTTGGTACGTTGGTTATGAACAGTGATTTCGCTGCAAAGCTACTGAAAGAAGGTTTTACTTTTGTTGCCTGTGGTGCTGATCTAAATCTGTTGGTTAATGGTGCTGATGCATTGTTGGCTGATGTTAAATCAAAATTGTAAGAAGGCTAGAAAGATGAAATTAGTTTTAACAGGTGCTGCCGGTCGACTGGGTTCTTACCTGCGTGAGCCTTTGACGCAGATGTGTGATGAATTGGTGTCCACTGATATCGTTGAAGATATCGGTAAGCGTTACGAGGGCGAGACATACGTTAAAGCCGATCTAGCCAGTCTCGATGACATGATGGGCGTTATGGAAGGCGCTGATCAAGTCGTGCATTTTGGTGCGCTAGGTGATGAGGGGCCGTTCGATGCCATCCTGCAGTCCAACATCGTGGGTGCTTATAATGTTTGGGAAGCTGCTTACCAACATAAGGTAAGACGTGTTGTTTATGCCAGTTCCATACATGCTGTTGGTATGCATCCCAGAACTGATTTTATCGGTACAGACGTGCCGCATAAGCCGGATACGTTTTATGGTTTAGCAAAATGTTTCTCTGAAGATCTTGCCAGCCTGTATTGGGACAAGCGCCAGGTTGAATCAGTATGTATGCGCATCCTTTCATGTGCGCAGGTTAACAATGCTCGAGCGCTAGGCAGTTGGCTATCCTATGATGATTTAATTCACTTGGTACAGCAGTCCATCAATACGCCAACAACAGGCTTTACCGTTGTCTATGGTGTTTCCAATAATGATAGAGCGCCTGTTGACAATGCTAAGGCTAGCTTTCTCGGTTATCGTCCTAAGGACAACGCTGAACAATTTGCGGAGAAGGTATTGGCTGAAGAATCGCCACAAGATCTAAACGATCCTACCTTTTTATATCAAGGTGGTCCGTTTGCATCAGTCGAGCTTGGTAACAGCGGTGTTGCTAGTATGAATATTGTTCAAGACGCTAAGGAAGTTTAGCGTTCGAAGTCTGTATATCGATTCAGAATAAAACTCAATCACCAAAGACATGCCCATTTTTAAGCGCTAAAAACATACAGGCTATTTAAGCACTACAGACATATATGCTTTCTCACATAATCTCAGAGATTAATAAAGGGATATCCTCGGACTCCTGCGAGAATGGCGATGGTAGTGCTGATAGTTATTCGGTTCAGCTGACAGGCTCTGGTCATGCAAGCTCGTGTTTTCCGGTTGCGGAGTTTTCCCAATCGGCAATCGCCGCAGCTATCCACGAGTTACAACGGTTTAAACAATCACGCTGGGGAATCTCTACTGCTGCTTCCGTGAATCGTGAGCTGGCAGCAGGGTGGTGTAGCAATAGTGTTAGACCTGTCGGCTGGCCTATTCCTGAGGCTTGGGATGAATTTGCCGGTGATTACCAATGTGCAGATGGATGGATAAGACTGCACACAAATGCGCCGCATCATCGTGTGGCAGCTCTTGGTGTATTGGGTAATCCTGCGACCAAGCAGGCTGCAGCCGATGCTGTATTGACGTGGAAAGGCCTCGAGTTGGAATCTGCAGTGGTTGCGGCAGGCGGTGCATCTGCTTACATGATGAGCCAGCAAGACTGGAGTAATCATGCGCAAGGGGAATCCGTTAACAGTGAACCCGTGGTTGCCTGGAAGCAAATGGCCAACGCGGCCAGCTCAAATCAGAAAAGCGATCGACACTATCCTGATAATCCTGCGCGGCCTTTGCAGGGTATCAAGGTGCTTGATTTAACACGCGTACTAGCGGGTCCGGTGTGCACCCGTTTTCTTGCATCCTTGGGAGCCGACGTTCTTCGCATTGATCCGCCGAATTGGGATGAAGACGGTAACGCTCTTGAAATGACGGTCGGTAAACGATGTGCAGGACTGGATTTAAACGTAAGCGCGGATCGGTCTACCTTCAATGAATTATTAGCGCAGGCAGATGTACTTGTGCATGGATACCGCCGAGATGCGCTGCAAGGCCTTGGTTATTCTGATGAAGAGCGTTCAGCTGTCAATCCGAATTTAATCGATGTGGCCTTAAATGCTTTTGGTTGGACAGGGCCTTGGAAGAATAGACGCGGGTTCGATAGTCTGGTGCAAATGAGTTCGGGTTTGGCTAGCCGAGGGCAAGAAGCCTTTGGCAGCGAAAAACCACATCCATTGCCTTATCAAGCTTTGGATCATGTCACCGGTTATCTTATGGCTGCGGCAGTGATTCGAGCCTTGCGTGAAAAATTCCAAAATGGGAATGTGTTTTCAGCACGGCTGTCACTAGCGCGGCAGGCTAAGCTGTTGCAAGACCTAGCAAACAATGTCGCTCCTGATCAAACATCTAATTCCCAATCAGGCGATTCAGAAGCACATGCTCAGACTACTGATCGTTTTCCTAAAACGTTGCCAGTGTTGGATGAGACTTATTTACAGCCCGGTATTGAATCAACGCCTTGGGGTGAACTTAGACGTCTGAAGTTTCCCTATGAGGTTGAAGGTGTGAGCTTGGGATTTGATCATGAGGTTAGTCGGCTTAGAACTTCGGCTGCGAACTGGTGAAGACACCTACACGACAAGTGTTTAAGTGTTTAAGTGTGCAGATTTGTTGATGATTGAGTAATTACGTAACTGCGTAAGGTTGAGCTGCGTTAAGTCCCAACACTGATCCATCTTTCAGGAACAAGTCCGTCCAATCCCCAGGCGAGAAACGCATCTGCTGCGGTGAACACTGGTGATATGACGATGCTATCCTGCTTTTCACCTAACCAGGCTCCCCACCAGCTGAAGGTGGAGTTGGCAGTGATGAAATGTTGGCAGCGGCTCATCAACCATAAATCCAGATGGGCTGCGGCATCGCCACTGTTGTGATCCACTACATAAGACTCCGCAGGGTCTAGCGCAAGAATTTCGCGGGCTTGTTCAGGCTTGTCGGAGAAAAGGAAAAACGTGGGAGAGGCAACTTTCTCTCGGATGATTTCAATAGCCTTTGCGTAGTAATCGATGACTTGTTGGCTTTGAGCTGTTTGGGTAGGGTCGTTGAAAAAACGAACATGCAATGCAACTGCATTATTGTTGGCTATTTGCTTTGCAGTGATTTGGTTGTCTTGATCTTCAGGAGTCGCAGGTGTGCATTCTTGACGGATGATGTCTTCTATTTCTGTAAACCATTCTTCTGTTTGCCAGTACCCTTCAAATGTGACGGGTCGGGAAATTTGCATGTCATAGATGGCTTTATCCAATCCACCTGGATCAACGACATATTGCCGTTCGGATAATGGCTTCTTTCGATCAATCGATTTTCGTATTCCGCGCCGAAAGCTATGTAAGGGGTCTCTGCGCTCCGACGGGGTAGCCAGTCGCCCTTTTATAGGGAATCGATCAAGCATGTATTGGCGTGCGTACTTATTTTTTCCGCGAAAGCCTGTGGTGCCATCTAATACCAGCTCTACATTGTTCGCATGTGACAATCGGCGAGCCATGGCGTACATGAAAAGCTGATTTCCAAGTCCACCTCGAATGCGTGCAATGACGGCAGGGGAGTTGTTGTTCATACGTTCGAGACGGAAGAAGATGAGGGGTAGGCTTATGTTAAACGAGAGAGGGTGCTCGTCCAAGATAAATTGCGCAATGAGTACAATGCCGGATCAGTCTGTTGCTAAACGCGCAAGCTCTCTTCGAAATGGCAGTGGGGATACCTCTTCATTTCTGGTAGGGGCATCTAGTTCGCGTGCGAATTTATGACCGGCAAAGGTTGCCCAGGCAATTGGAGCAGGTGAGGCGGCGTCTCCAATAAGCTGTACGCTCTTAACGCCGTGGTCTTGCCATTCTTCTTCACGTTGCGACAATTCCTGCCATAGCTGATCGTCACCGACTCTAGACGTCACCATAACCACGGCGTCACACTCCAGATCAAAGTTGATATCTGAAAAGACATCAGTGCAGGTGACGCTCGACGTGTGAAGCTCTGTGACGGCAGTATTTCTCAGCAGGGTCACATTGTGCTCAAGTAGCCGTTTATGGATAAAGCCATGTTCAAGCGTGTTGAGTGTCCACTCTGCAATGTAGGCGGAAGGGGTAACCAATGTCACGTCGGCCCCGCTCATGGCTAGTTTTTCTGCTATCACCGAACCCATGTAGTAGTGATCGTCGTCAAAGATCACGACTCGTTTATCCGGCAGCTTCCCACTCATGATGTCGTCTGGTGTGAAGATGGGCAGCGTATTTTCTGTCCGAAGGGGCTTGACGTGAAATCGCGAGACACCATCAGATCTCCAGTGTGAGCCTGTTGCGATGGCGATATGTTCGGAACCGAACTCTAATATATCGTCAGCGGAGAGTCTGTTCTGAGGATAAACACTGACGTTGGGTAGTTGGCCTATTTGACCGGTTCTATAGTCTCGTACTCTGGCCCATGCCGATAATCCGGGTAACTGAGATTCCCGACTAACGCGGCCTCCTAGCGTATCCAGAGCTTCTGCGAGAACGACGTCGTAGCCACGTTTGCCTAGTGCCAGAGTTGCTTCAAGTCCGGCTGGTCCTGCGCCAACGATAAGGGCGCTGCTAGAGTCGCCTTTAACGTTCATGATTTCAGGATGCCAGTCTCTACGCCACTCTTCCATAAAGGTCGGGTTTTGCGTGCATCGTGATGGAGACATGGTCATGTCGCCGGTGATGCAGATATTGCAACCTATGCACTCTCGAATATCTTCAACTCTACCTTCATCGATTTTGCGCGGAAGCCAGGGGTCAGCGATGGACGGGCGTGCGCATCCGATAAAATCCAATACCCCAGACTTCAATTGTTTAACCATGACATCCGGTGATGTGAATCGTCCTACACCGACGACAGGTTTGTCTGTCAATTCCCGAATGCCTTTAACCAATTCGTGTTGTGCCGCTTCTTCTTTGAATCGTGATGCACCTGAGCAGTCTTCCCACGTGCCGTGTGCCAAGTCCCAAAGGTCGGGGAGTGAGCCGTTTGAACCTACCAGGTCGCGGACTTCATTGTTCGAAAATCCTAGATCGCCGACCAGTTCATGCAGGGAAAGACGCAGCGTGATACCCATCGTGTCGCCGACTTCATCTTTGGCATCACTGATTAGCTCGCGCATTAAACGGGATCTGTTTTCCAGGCTGCCACCGTATTCGTCACTGCGTTGATTCGTCACCGTCGATAGGAAATGTTGTATGACGCCGAATCCGTGAGCACCGTATAAACAAATCAGATCGTATCCAGCATCGCGGGCTCGACGAAATGCTTGGCGATGCCAGCGACGTAAGTCTGCAATGTCCTTTTTTGTCATTGATCGTGCGCTAACCGGATCATTAGTGAATGTGCGCACAGGTAATGCTGTCGGCGCCATCGGTATTTCGCGTGTGTATAGGTTGGGGCCGTTAATGCCGGAGTAGGCGAGTTCTATTCCAGCTAATGAGCCTTTGCTTTTCATGCTGGACGCCATCTTTGCCAGCATGGGTACATCGTTGTCATCCCAAAGACGCAGCTCGATAAAAGGCGTGATCTCGGAGGTGTGGTGCATCTCCACTTGCTCGGTAAATATGACACCCCATCCGCCCTCGGCCTTAATTTCTCGCATACGTGCAACTGCAGACGGATCTCTATAACCACCGCCGTTGCAATGAGGCACTTGATAAAAACGATTAGGCGCTGTAACGGGCCCTATGGCTAGGGGTTCGAATAGGCAGTCGTATCGTGGATCGCGAGATTGTGTCATTGATTTAAAAATCCACTTAATACATTGCGTGTATTAATGCCTATTTCTTCGACAGCGTAACCACCCTCCATGACGAATAGAGTGGGTAGGTCCATCTCGCTAATAAGCTGCCCGTATCGCGTAAAGTCCTCAGACGTGAGTTTGAAAAAACTAATGGGGTCAAGTTCGAAGGTATCGACTCCCAAAGAAATAATAAGAGCATCAGGTAGGAAACGATTCACCTGTGCAAGAGAATCTTTGAGCGCATCTACCCAAATTTTGTAAGGTGTGCCCGGCAGCATGGGGTAGTTGAAGTTATAGCCTTCACCTTCGCCCTTGCCGGTTTCATCGGCATAGCCGAGAAAGTGTGGGAAGGCGTGCATCGGGTCGCCGTGTAAAGATAAAAACAGTACATCGTTTCGCTCGTAGAAAATATCCTGAGTACCGTTGCCGTGGTGGAAATCCACATCGAGTATTGCAACTTTTTTAGCGCCGTTATCCAGTAGTGTTTGAGCGGCGATGGCAGCATTGTTTAAAAAACAATAACCACCGTACAAGTCGATACCCGCGTGATGTCCCGGTGGGCGACATAGGGCAAAGGCACTGGATTCTGATGAGCCTGTTTTTGATGAGCTTAAAAGCTTGGCCGCTGTTTGCGCGCAAGCTGCACTGCTGCAAGCAGCCTGGAATGTACCTTTAGTAATGGCTGTTTCTATGGCCATCGCAAAATAGCCTAGTCTGCCATCAACGTGCGTTGGTTCCCTTTGTTGCATGCGGCGTGCAGGAATAACTGTGGGTAATGCTTCTCCTTCGAAGCCTTCCGCTTCCCATTGTTTCCAGACCGTTTCAAGAAAACGCAGGTAGTCGGCTGAATGAATTTTACCGACGCAACGCATGTCTAGTTCATCAGGGTCTTCAGGGCCACTGAAACCACTTTCAGCTAACGACTTAACGATGTAGTCCCACCGTTCAGGGCATTCATAAGGCCTAACTAGCAAGCCTCCTGCAAGCTCACCTTTAGGGAAGTGAAGTTGATGTTGTTTGCTGGCAATCGTTCTCATAGCACCTGCTCAGTAAATTATGGGATATCAGCTTGTCGCCTGATAATCATCGGGTACGACAGCGATTACATCAATTTCCATTAGCCACTCCGGTTGTCCCAGGGCTACCACTACCAGGCCGGTTGAAATGGGGTATACGCCTTTAAGCCATTTACCGGTAACTTGGTACACCGCTTCTCGGTAGCGAGGGTCGGTTATATAGGTGACTGTTTTTACAATATGGCTTAACTCGCTACCGGCCTCTTCCAATAATTGTTTGACGTTTTGCATGGCCTGTTCGGCTTGCATCGCTGGATCCCCCAACCCGACGAGTTCACCGTCGAAATTAGTACCTACCTGACCCCGCAGATAGATAGTATTTCCAGCGCGTACTGCCTGACACAGGTCATTGTCCAGAGACTGATTGGGATAGGTCTCTTTGGTGTTGAACATTCGAATACGAGTATGTGTTGGCATCGCAGTTAGTTGTCTGGTTAATCCGGTGTTGCGCACTGGAGTCTGGCAAGAAGAGAAACCGCCTAAAGTGAGCGCATCACAGTGCCACTTATGGGTTTGACGTCTCGTCGCGACTCGTGCATTCTGATGGTTGTTAGGCTATTGCTTTGTCTGTGTAAAAGCAATAGCAGCGAAGTTGCAGCGCAATACTGTGCACGTCCGCATCAACTGGTTCCTGTGGTCCAGCAATAGAAATCGAACTATGAGTCAATTGAACGACCCTACCAATGAAATACTGGAGCTAGACAAGCATCTAGTGCATTCATTTGCTGATTTGCACGCCCTAAAAGCACAGGATGCACGCACCGTCATTACTCAGGCAGAAGGTGCCTATGTCTTCGATGCCCGAGGGGAAAAATACCTTGATGGCATGGCGGGCCTCTGGTGCGTCAATATAGGACATGGTAGGCGCGAAATCAGTGCGGCGGTGGCTGATCAGCTGAACACGCTGGATTACTTCTCGACGTTCTATAACCTTACGCATCCGGCTGCAGCGGAGCTTGCGGCAAAAATTGCCTCTTTAACACCGGGCAATCTTAATCATGTGTATTTCGGTAATTCCGGTTCGGTCGCTAACGATACCGCTATCCGAATTGTTCATCATTATTTTAATCGCTTAGGTAAACCTAAGAAGCGAAAAATACTATCAAGAATTGGCGCGTACCACGGCTCAACGCATATGGCTATAGCTATGACAACGCCCGCTTATCGAGAAAACTGGAATAGCGCCGAGGAGCTGGTTCATTTTCTACCTTGTCCGGATCTGTACAGAAAGCCTGATGATATGAGTGAGGGTGAATTCTGCGATTACCTTATAAACGACATGCGGGAACAGATCGAATCGTTGGATGCAGATAACATTGCCTGTTTTATAGCCGAACCGATTATGGGAGCAGGTGGTGTGATCGTAGCGCCACAGGGCTATCATGCACGCGCGTTATCGTTGTGCCATGAAAACGATATTCTTTATATCTCTGATGAAGTGGTGACGGCGTTTGGACGCTTAGGACAAATGTTCGCATCGGAAGACTGCTTCGGTATTGTGCCGGACATCATATGTACGGCAAAAGGGTTGTCGTCCGGTTATCAACCTATTTCTGCCACCATTCTTTCAGAAGAGATATACGACGTCATAGCCGGTGAGGGTGGTAAGTTCTTACACGGTATGACTTACTCCGGTCATCCTGCTTGTTGCGCAGCTGCGTTGGAGAACATTCGCATCATTGAAGAGGAGCAACTGTGCGAACGTGTTCGCGAGATGGGGCCTTTATTTGAAAGCACACTTAAGGGACTAACGTCTCACGAGATTGTCGGTGATGTGCGCGGCAGTCATTTTATGATGGCAATAGAGTTTGTTAAAGACAAACACTCAAAAGATCCGTTTCCGGATGCAGCTGAAGTCGGCAGTCGTGTATCTCGGCATGCACAGCAAAAAGGACTCATCGTTCGCCCCTTAGGCAGCATGATTGTTCTTTCGCCACCGCTGATACTAACGTCAGATGAAATCATCAGCATTGGCCGTATTCTGTCAGACAGTATTGCCGCGGCTTACGCTGAGCTACGGTCGGAAAACTGGTTATCCTGAAAATTTGAAGCACTGCTAGACAATGAATTCGCTCAAGAAATACACCGCCGACACAATGATCGCGCCATGAACAGTTCGGTTGCGGTTGAATTAAGTCACGTTCGAAAAGAGTTTGGTGATGCCGTTGCATTGCACGATATCTCTCTGACGATACAAGATAAAGAATTCTTCACGCTGTTGGGTCCTTCCGGTTGTGGTAAGACTACGCTGTTGCGAATCATTGCTGGTTTCGAACATGTGAGTGCCGGATCGGTTTATTTACATGGTAAAGAGATCGCATCTCTGCCCGCCAACAAACGTCCGGTTAATACTGTGTTTCAACAGTATTCGTTGTTTCCGCATATGAACGTTTTCGACAACGTTTTATTTGGACTACAAATGCAAGGCGTATCGAATGGTAAAGCTACCCAGCGTGCTAAGGACATGTTGGAGCTGGTTCAGTTAGAAGAGTTTGCTAAACGATTACCCGCACAACTGTCAGGTGGTCAACAGCAGCGGGTCGCTCTGGCAAGAGCTTTAGCGCCTTCACCGGAAGTGTTGTTACTTGATGAGCCTTTGTCCGCACTTGATTTAAAGTTAAGGCAGGCCATGCGTGTTGAGCTTAAACAAATACAGAAGGAAGCTGGCATAACTTTTATCTTTGTGACACATGATCAAGAAGAAGCGCTGACCATGTCAGACAGGATTGCTGTTATGTCTGCAGGGCGCCTTCAGCAAACAGGGACGTCGCACGATATTTATGATGCTCCTAGTAATCGCTTTGTCGCTGACTTCATTGGTGAGAGCAACTTATTAGAGTCTACCGTTCAAAGTAATGACGACGGCATGCTGTCTTGCTCTCTATCTGGTGTACCTGGCGGGAAAAACATACTTGCAGAGTCATCCGAAGATATGCGGTCGTTAAGTGCAGGCACCACGGGGCATTTGTGCATACGGCCTGAGCGCATTGGTTTATCGACAAGCGATTCGGCAGATGGCTCTACGTTAAGTGGAATAGTTATTCGACATGTTTATCTGGGTACCGATACCCAATTGGTAGTTCAGCTGTCTGATAACACTGAGGTACAGGTTCGAACACAGAATGCTGTGCTCGGTGCTCAGCTACCCTCTGTCGGCTCAGCAGTTAATTTAGTCATTCTACCGGGTGCTGCCCGCTTTTTATCCCACTGATGGCTGCAATGACGCCAAATGGTAGCGCGGTTAGCGGCTCTGTCTTTGCAGGGTTACGGCGACGGCTGCTGATGCCCTCGTGGTTAACCATTGGCTTTTTGTTAGTTATTCCCGTTGCGTTAATGCTTGTTTATTCCTTCTTAACCAAGGAATTCCGCGGTGGCGTTGTCTGGGAGTTTTCGCTAGCGGCGTACGATCAGTTCTTCTTCGATAGAGGACTGTTCGGAGATGATCCCGTAAAAATAGAATGGACGTATATCACTATTTTTATTCGCTCTATTGTTCAAGCTGCACTAGCTACGTTCTTTTGTTTGCTTATTGGTTTCCCCACGGCTTACTACATTGCCACTCGGCCAAAAGCGACTCGTGCATTTTGGCTGTTTATGATCACTGTGCCGTATTGGGTCAATTTACTCATTCGCACAGTGTCCATGAAATTTCTTATTCGAGATTCCGGACCGCTTAATCATTGGTTACAGCAAATTGGATTAATCAACGAACCGATTCATCTCATCAATACCAATATCGCCGTGCAGCTAGGGCTTTTTTATTCCTATCTGCCGTTTATGGTTTTACCGATCTATGCAGCCGTTGAGCGATTTGATTTTGCACTGTTAGAAGCGGCTCATGATTTATACGCGAGTCGTTGGACAGCGCTTCGCCGAGTAGTTTTACCGGTAGTCAAGCCTGGCATCATCGCCGGTTGTATCCTAGTTTTTGTTCCTAGTCTCGGAGCGTTTCTTGCGCCAGATCTACTCGGTGGTGCTAAGAACTTTATGATCGGCTCGTTGATCGAGGAACAGTTTAAAGGCAGTGCCGGCAATTGGCCGTTTGGTGCGGCAGCTTCAATGATTCTCTTGTCGTTAGTGCTGATTGTTTTATTGTTTTATGCACGCAACGAATCGCGAGCTAGTACATGAGCAATCTAGGGGGTAAATTACGATCGTATCCTGGCTTCGGTCTTGTTGCAGCCGTCTGCCTCGTCTTGCTTTACGCGCCGTTGCTTGTCGTCATGGTG
>CAZCKD010000027.1:0-4393 GCA_964498925.1 uncultured Granulosicoccaceae bacterium | reverse complement strand
TGTCTATAAAACGCTACCCCGGTTTTTTTGCCATTACGCTTTTCTGTTTGTTCTTGCTTTATGCACCATTGCTGGTAGTCATGGTGTATTCGTTTAACGATAGCGCCTCAATTACCCGCTGGGGTGGTTTTAGTCTACGTTGGTACTTTGATGTATTCACCGGAAGTGAGGCGGAAAAATTCCGCACAGCCGCTTGGAACTCGTTAACCATTGCATTGATGGCGACAATTGCCTCCACACTGATTGCCACCAGTGCCGCTATCGGTATGACACGAAGTGGTCCGTGGCGGGGCAAGTCTTTTAGCTTTGCGCTAATTAATCTTCCCATCATGGTGCCAGAGATAGTTACAGCGGTTGCTACGTTGATATTTTTTAGTGCAATTGGGTTTAGAACCGGTTATCTGAGCATCCTGTTAGCGCATATTGTTTTCTGTATCCCGTTTGCGTACCTGCCTATCGCGGCTCGATTGCAAGGAATCAGCAGTTCTTATGAGGAAGCCGCCATCGACCTGTATGCCAGTCGTTGGCAAGCATTCCGATATGTGTTGTTGCCCATTTTATTGCCAGGGGTCATATCCGGCGCATTGCTAGCGTTCATTGTGTCGCTTGATGATTTCCTCATCACGAATTTTGTAAAAGGGGCAGGGGTGGAAACTCTGCCTACTGCCATCTTTGGTGCAGTTAAGCTCGGTATAAAGCCGAATATTATGGCCATTTCAACGTTAATGCTGCTTGTGTCCATCCTGTTTGTCACTGTATCGTGGTGGATAGGTCGGTCTGGAAAGCAATAGACTTTTGGTAAAAATGCTTTGGCCAAGTTATTTATAACCCCGATAGGGTCATTGGAGATAGACATGAAAGTGAGAACGCAAAAAATTACGACAAGTTGGTTTGCTGCTGCGCTGGCAGTCGGCTTAATGGGAGGGGCGGGTTCTGCTTCTGCTGCTGGAAAATTAAGCATTTACCATTGGTTTGAGTACATTCCACAGGAGCTGCTCGATAAGTTCTCTGCTGAGTACGACGTGGAAGTCACCATGGATACCTATGACTCAAACGAGTCCATGCTTGCCGCGCTCAAAGCCGGAAAGATGGGTAGCTACGATGTCAGTGTGCCGGGCGACTACATGGTTGAGATCATGCGTAACGAAGGCATGCTCGATACTATCGAATCTACTGAGCTCTCCAATTTCGGCAATATTGAAGATCAATGGCTGGATGTGGGATTCGATCCGGGTCGTAAGCACTCCATTCCGTATCAGTGGGGTTCAACCAGCTTCTCAGTCAACCGGGATGTTTTTGAGGGCGACATCAGAACCACCAATATCCTGTTTGATCCACCTGAAGACTTAGCTGGCAAGATCAACATGCTTGATAGCCAAGGTGAAGTCATGGCTATGGCCTCCATTCATTTAGGAATTTCTCAATGTTCCAATGATAGAAGTGAGCTGGAATCATTGAACGCATTACTACAGGCAGCAAAGCCTAAGTGGGCATCGTTCAATTCTGATGGTGCTAAGGATGTGCTGGTCTCCGGTGATGCTGCTGTTGGCATGATCTGGAACGGCTTTGGCGCAAAGGCTAGAAACGAAGGTGTGAATATTGAATATTCTTACCCAGCGGAAGGCTATGTTGTTTGGATGGATAACGTAGTTCTGTTGAACGATGCGCCGAACAGAGACAACGCTATCAAGTTCATGGACTTCCTACTCGAGCCTGAAAATATTGCTGCAGTAACTAACTTTGCTCAGTACACAGCAGGCGTTAAGGGTGTTTCCGATTTGCTAGATGCAGAACTCAAAGCTTCACCTGAAGCCAACCCACCAGCCGATGCACCTGCGGGTACATTTGTACAGGTGTGTGATGAAGCCACTCAGGCGTTCTATGACAGAATCTGGACTGCTCTGAAAAAGTAACTGACTAATGACCTTTTCGTTAGTAGCACGATGTAGCGACACTGGCATGTTCGGTGTCGCTATTTCATCTTCCTCACCTGCTGTCGCTGCACGGTGTTCTTATGCGCGTGCCGGTGTGGGTGCTGTGGCCAGTCAAAACATCACTGACCCGAGGCTTGGGCCTATGGTGCTTGATGCAATGGCTGCCTCTAGTAGCGCAAGTGATGCATTGAAATCGGTTATCGATGCGCATAAACATCGCAACTATCGGCAAGTGTTGGCCGTGGATGCAACTGGCCAATCGATTGTTCACTCAGGCGAAAACGCATTAGGTAACTGGTCGTCTGCTTACGCTGAGAATGTCGCTAGTGGTGGTAATCTTCTGGCCAATACTGGCATACCGCAAGCTATTGTTGATGCGTTTACATCCAGCCAAGGTCATCTGGGCGATCGTTTAATTCATGCAATGCAGGCAGGTCTTGCAGCGGGCGGTGAGGCAGGTCCGGTTCATTCGGCCGGCATGTTGCTGGTAGATAAGGTGTCTTGGCCTGTGGCGGATTTACGTTGTGACTGGACTGATGATTGTCCGATAACAGCCATTGCCAATTTGTGGGATATTTATAAGCCGCAATTAGCAGACTATGTGAAGCGTGCCTTAGATCCTTCCGAAGCGCCTAGCTACGGAGTACCGGGCGACGACTGACAGAGTCGGTCCAAAAGTGTGTCGAGCATATTTTCGCATTGACTCATTTGTTCCACGCTGACGAACTCATCCGGCTTGTGTCCTTGGTCCATTGATCCCGGGCCGCAGATGACGCTGGGTATCGACAACTGAGAACTAAACAAACCTGCTTCGGTACCAAACGCGACCTCACTACAATCGTTAGCACCCACTAATGATTTAACAAAGCGCACAGCCCATTCTTCTTCTGGAGTGTCTAGTCCGGGATATTCATTAAACACGTCAAAGCTTACCTTGGCTTCTGGAACACGCGGATGATGAGCTGCGACTAACTGTTCTGTTTTTTGAATGATGTCTTGCAGTATTTGTTCGGGATTGTCTGCTGCGGTGTTACGAATCTCAAACTTAACTTTACAGTTGTCGGGCACGATGTTCAGTGCAGTACCTCCTTCAATAATGCCGGCGTGTACGGTGGTATAGGGAATGCGAGTGGCATCTGAATTTACGAAAGGTGCGGCATATTCCGCTTGCACATCTCTTAACAGACTAATGAAATCGCAGGCAAGGTGAATGGCGTTTAAACCGTGAGGTGCAAGTGCCGAGTGTCCGGCGCGGCCCGTAAAGTTTGCAATCACGCCTACCTTGCCTTTGTGTTTTGTGGCCACACTCATAAGCGTTGGCTCACCGACGATGCATAGGTTGGGGCGATTGTTGGTATGTGACAAATGTTCGACTAATGATCTCACTCCGACACAACCGATTTCCTCGTCGTAGGACAGGGCAAGATGAAGCGGGGATTGAAGCGGTAAGGTCGCAGCCTTTGCCATGCTGGTTAAGGCGCAGGCAACAAACCCCTTCATATCAGCGGTGCCACGCCCGTAGTAACGGTTATCTGATTCGGTGAGTTCGAACGCAGGCTTTGTCCAGTCTTGACCATCCACAGGCACGACATCGGTATGGCCACTTAACATGACACCGCCAGAGAATTGCCCAATACCTTCTTTCGGCCCAACGCTGGCGTAAAGGTTAGCTTTGGTCTTATCGCTGTTAGGAATTAGCTGAGAGCTTATTCCGTGGCCCTGAAGCCAGTCTTTCACAAAGTGCATAAGCGCAATGTTAGGATTGCGACTAACAGTATCAAAGCCGATGAGACGGGCTAGTAGATCTCTTGTCGTCATGCACGATTGTCCCGGTTAGGTGCTACAAAACTAGCGTATATGTTAGTGCCTCTTATAATCTCATGATTACTGTGGCACGGTCGATATATAAAGTCTCTAGGTTCATTATCCACACGTTCTCAGGTGCTAAAGGTTAGTTATGAGCGACAGCAAAAAAAGTCCACATATTCTGGTAACAGGCGGCGCAGGCTATATTGGTAGTCACGTTGTTAAATTGCTGGGAGAGCGTGGAGAGAATGTCGTCATTCTCGATAATCTCTATACGGGTAATGAAGAGGCTGTTCTTCACGGTACCTTGGTAAAAGGAGATACAGGAGACAAGGAGCTAGTCACGCAAATACTTGAAGAGTATGCGGTAGATACCGTCATGCACTTTGCGGCTCACACGATTGTGCCGGAGAGTGTAGAAAATCCACTTAAGTATTATGCAAACAACACACAGAATACGCTGAATTTATTGCAGTGCTGCGAAGCCTGTGGTGTTAACAATATTATCTTTTCATCAACGGCTGCCACCTACGGCATTCCTGGTGACGATGCAAAGCCTTGCTCAGAAGATTTACAGACAGCACCGATTAATCCTTATGGCATGTCCAAGCTGATGTCAGAGCATATGCTCAAAGATCTCAGTGCATCCTCTG
>CAZCKD010000026.1:0-23650 GCA_964498925.1 uncultured Granulosicoccaceae bacterium | reverse complement strand
AGAACATGGCTTGGACTTCGTTTTCAGTGACTCCGCGAGCCACACTCAAGGCAACAAATCGGGGCCATCTGAGTGGGTCAAGTTGACTATCTGGCACCATTGCAACGGAGTGCAACTTTGGGGTCGTGTTTTTGGGTGCTAGTTGCACTGGTTGCAACTCTTCTGTTGCATTGCCGTTGCGGTGGTTGTTGCGCTCTAACACTAGGTTGGCTGCGGCTTTCAGGCATGACGTTGCATTTGTAGTTGCGGCTGTTGTTGCATCTGTTTGGGTAAAAGTTGCGGGTTGCGTTGCCTTAGGGGGTGCAACATGCAACTTTTCGGCTTTTTGGCTCATTCTCGAGACCTCCTGTCCGCATAATTTGATGATCTGGCACCATCGAATTCAGGTGCGTAATCGCCTTTTTCCTTTGCCTTCTTTAAGTGCCTGCTGACACCAGATTTGTGCAGATTAATATCGGTTGCGATTTCGGTTGCTGTGAGGCCCTCCGTGGCCAATGCAACGACACGGCGGTAGGTGTTTTCTTCGAGTAGCTCCGTGGACCATAGACCGTCGCTGAGGGATGAAACAAACGGTTTAACGTCGTCTCCAAACAGGTGCCGGTATTTTTCGAAATGTACCTCGAACGACGCACCCACAGCGGATTCATTGAGAGGTCGTCTTAACGCAATGACTATATCGAGAATGTCCTCACGCTTTGAAGTTCCCCGCTGTTGTCCACCTTTGCCTGCATGGTGAACAAACAAGACAGTTTTTCCATAGCGCCTCATGCGCAGAGCCCACTCACTGACGATGTTCCAATCGTCTGCTTTGTTCTCAGCGCCAGCTCGACACAACGTGGATATGTTGTCCACCACAATGAGGTCAGCGTTCTCAGTTACTTGATCAAATAATGCCTGTCCCTCGACTGACGATAGATCTGGCATGGATGGTTCTTGCTTCTCCTGAGATACGATCTGCAGACCCTGAATTGCGGCGCTAATATCATCTCTATCATCCGCCTCGACCATCACCGATAGTCTTTCCTGCATGGTTGCTGCGGGCATCTCTCCATCGATGTAGACAACTCGTCGAGGTATATCAGCATGCCAACCTAGGAATTCTCCACCTGTCGCAACAGCGTATGCCACACCTAATGCGAAATAGGTTTTACCAATACCTCTAGGTGCGTAGACCATGGCCAATCCCTGTACGGTTAACCATGGTGTAAGCAAACACTCTCTCGGTGGAAGATCGAGCTTTAAGAAATCTCCGAGCCCGTAAGAAACAATCTCCTGAGTTGGTAGCGCTGAATCCACCAAGTCAGCTACGGTAGAACTCACAGCGCCACCGCCTGACCTAAAAGGTGCATGTCATTGAAGTCAGATCCTGCGACACCTTCTGGGAAGATGGGGAAAGTCAAAGCTGCACCGATGGTGCGTGCAGCTTCAATTGCTTTGGTGCGCCCAGGGTTTCCCTTGGTCAACCGATCATCGTCACCACAAATCACAATCGACTGACTTGGATATCGATCTCTAAAGGCTCTGGCAACGGGCAAAAGGTTGTTCGCGAACATTGCGCAGACAACAGCTAAGCCGGTTTGATCGTGTAATGTAACCCCCGTTGCCCATCCCTCGCATGCAAGTAAACGTTGAGCAGTAATATGCTCGCCAATCATATGAAACGCGCCCGTTACAGGTAGTTTAGGCCAGCAACGCTTTTCACCGTTATCAAAGATCCGTTGGGCACTTTGCAATTCACCTTTGATGTTGTGCAGCTCAATAATCATGCACCGATCTCGGCAAACGTAGCGAGCGTTGTGAGCAAACTTAAGCCCTTTACGATCTGTATATGGTGTTCGCCTACACGGTACAGCTCTGTGCAGGTAGCTATTCAATCGACTGAGAGATTTTTCCCGCTCTTCTTTTTCAGCCGCAGCGCGTTCTCTTGCCACCTTTTCGTAAGCGTTTCTAGTTTCATTACAGTCATTGCCGCTTGTGCTTCCGTCTGGAAACACGGCAGTTGACCAACCACTTGAGTGATCGATCAGGCAGACCCTATCGTGATTACGCATCACTGCTGCTGCTTTGTTTTTATTGTTTTTACCAGCGCCCGCGAATCGCACCCATTCACCCACGGGTGGCATTAAAGCCGGCAATGCAAGTCCGTTACTACTCGCGACACTTTGCGCCTTAGAATAAAGAGCGTGTTGATCTGCGCTCATCGGTACACCTCCAATTGACGTGCCCGTGAGTGATCTAGGATCGACGCCCCTCGGTGGGTGATGTAAACCTCACCTGTATCCTCCTGATCGTTATCAATGGCAGTGCAGTTGACTGACTGATACCAGGGCAGGTCGACAGGGGCTTTCAGACCTAGTGCTGCTATTTGCTCGTGTAAACTATTGGTATACTGCAGGTGCTGGTTGTGGTTTACGGTAGCGGCCTGCGTAGGGCCGCATCGTTTTTTAGACTCTGTTCGATAACAGATGCCTTCGAATTTCTGCCTCATGCAATAGTGCTCGTCCTGGCTTGATCAGCCATCGATTGCGCTAGCGCAACGGTCATAGTTGCCCTTACTCGGCCACGTTTGATGCTTGGAAGACTGTCTTTTCCAGACCATCGGCGATGTTGAAGTGTTTTTGCTGTAACGCCCTCAATCCGCGCTCTGTCGGTATCAGCAATATATGGCGGAATATCGCCGACCGAAACTCCTAAGTGATAGGCAATCTGGCGGTACGCAGATTCGATAAACATATCTGTGTTTAGAGCTGAATTCATAATTTTCCCTCTTAATGCTCAATCCGCTAACGGTAAGCTGCGGTAGTGGGAGGAAGAATGAGGCAAAGTTTCCTGTTTTAGAATAGGCAGAACCCATGCGCACCTAGATTTGGACGGCTACGCACCGGTATTAGTATGCTGCCGCACCGTTTCCAAGCTGTTTTGGAGGCTGGTGCACGACAATCAAAAAGTAATTTGAGGCAAATTTAGGCGTAACTTCTAATGACTGAGAGTTCTTGGATTTTTCCAACTAGAAGTGCTGATTGGCGAGTGGGAAGCCAATTTAGTCCTAGAGCAACAATTTATTTCGAAACTCTACAATGTCTTCGATGAAGACAATTTTGCAGTAAGTGCGCTGCTCTCAATAACTACCTTCAACCTTTACTAACAGCTTCGCTGGAAGCAGATTTACTGCGTAGATCGTCCAATCGAGCATTGATTGCTTTCTTCCTGCGTAAAAGACGGTGCTTTAACTGTTCTTTGGTCAATTTCTTTTCTGTTTTGTCCTCATCTCTCCAGACTAAAAGGGTGTTTTCTATTCCTTGAATACAGCTATCAGGAGCGCCAGCTCGTGCTTCTAACAAGCTCATAACTTGGCTCGCTGTAACCTCGGTGGAATTAATGTTATCGACCAAGACAAAATCAATTTCGCGGCTAAGTGGGTCAGGGTGTGAGTTAAAGAGTTCAGTGAGGTGTCGGTAGAGTCCAATGGTTTCTTTTGATAGAAGAGTGGGTGCTTTCTTTGCCGATATGAGAGTGTGCAATACAGTTTGCTCAAGGTGTCCCTCATTCTGAATCAGTTCGGCTGATTGATCGTCAGCATGGTCACGCACCCACTCTACATAAGTAGAAAGGCGATACTGATCGTGGCCGGTGATCGGGTGTGTTTTTTTATCTGCTTCTTCGGGGGGGCACCCAGAGAACCGATTGATCAGATCGCGATATCGAGTGCGTAGAAACTCAAAATTAGCGCGCCAGCACTCACCGTCGTAAACGAAGTGCCCATCTTCGTCGACAAGATCATTATTGCATCGGTCGTGACAAAGCTCAGTGCATACGATTGCCCCATCGTAAAACGCAGCACCCGTTTGAACAGTTGCGTCCTCGTCAGGCTCCTCGTAATTTAGGAGTAAAGTGAGGTCACTAAAACTCTTAGGAAAGGAATCAGTTGCAGCAGGGTCTCGGCTAGGCGTCATAGTGTTCAGCCCTAACAACATCTGAAATGCAAGTGTTGGTGATGTAAACGGGTCTTTAGAGCAGTATGCTAGAAAATCTAAAAGCTCATCTTCAAAATTTTCAGAATCGTAGTACTCGCGCCACTGTGAAACAGGTTCGTTCTTGGAGTCTTGATCGTTCAACTTGTTTGAACAACACGTTCAAATGCGACAACGGTATCGCCAGAAGCTTTAGGGCGTGAATGGCTTAAAATAATATCGGTAATACTTTGTGTTGCGATCTTTAATCTTTCTAGCTCTATTTCTATGTAGTGGATCTCAGTGACATCAGTGGATGAATGATTGACCAGCCGTTTAATGACATAAGGCGAAAGCTCTGCCGACTCACCGATGCTGACAAAGGTTCTGCGAAGGTCATGTGGCGATGCTGTAACCCCAGATAGCCCAGCTATTTTCGCTACAGCTTTTTTAGGTTCCTCCAAGTGCCCTGATTTACCAGTTGAGGGAAACACCCAAGGCGAGCTGTCTCTGTTGCCGTGGCGCTGAGTTAAAATTTCAACCGCTGCCGACGACAGAGGAATTGTTAGTGGCTTTCCATTCTTAGTGTCGACAACGGTTAATGTGCCACTTGTGAAATCGATGTCCTTCCAACGGAGCGAACTTGCCTCCCGCCGTCGTAGGCCAGTAAACAGGAGTAGTGTTAAATAATCTCGTGGTGTTGGTTCTAATTGTGCGACCGCCTCAAACCAATCTGGAAACTGTGTACGTTTGATTCTTCGAGTTCGTGGAGCTTCTTTTAGCCAGGCTTTATTTTTCGAAAGTTGATCGACGGGATTATCAAATCGGATTCGATTGCCATGGACATCCTCATACTGCCCATCAGCATGATTAAATAGAGCGCGAAGGAGGCGCATCGTTGAATTTGCGGAGCTGGCTGATTTCTTCGAATGTAGGGTGTATCTTTTTAGAACTTCATCGCGGGTAATTCGAATCAGAGGCCGCTTTGCCCAATCTGCCAAATGAAGTTGAAAGATTTTTCGATAGTTCGTCGCAGTTGTCGACTTTATGCCCCGTGATTCAAGAAACCCTTCAAATGCTTGAGATAGATCAATTTCCTCTGCTCTATGCGCCTTTTTCTGGAGTAGGGGATCGATTCCTGTCATCACGATTTTGGCCACCTCCAATTGAGCTTTTTCGCGCGCCTGCACATGCGTGATCTGGCCAAGTGTGCCAAGTGGCATTTTCACCGTACGTTTGCCGATTCGACGAACTAGGTAGAACTTCTTGGTACCGGATGGGTAGACTCGAATCGCCAGCCCACTAACTGACAGCTTCCCACCGGCATCTTTTACCCAGTATTCCGTGGGTGCGTTCTTCAATGTCGTTAAGTTCGACGTTGTGAAATTGAGTGCTTGCCAAGCCATATTGTGATTCCCCGTCTGCCATCTGAGTCAAAGACCTGTGGCTGGTGAACTGCTTCCGATTTGCTTCCGGAAGCGTATCGGAAGCATGGCGAAAGATTGCGTGGAATTACGATAACCTATATGTGCTTGTATTTGTAAGGTTTTGCAGTATTTTGTAATGTTGGTGAAACCCACATAAACCGTAGGCCTCATAACTCATAATGTTGGGGTCCCTAGTTCGAATCTAGGTGTAGCCACCATTTTTATCAGACCAAAGATTTCAAAGCCCGATTGAATCGGGCTTTTTTGCGTCTGACGGCATCAGTTTACTGATTTGCAGAAAATGAAGACCCGTCCGGCCGATAGTAGGGTGTTGCAACTACCTTTTGATGGGCGGTTTTTCCGCGCGGTACTTCACATCTCGCTCGAATAACCCTTGTTAGGTAACATTTACTCAAACCTTTAGGGGCGCCGCTTCACATTAAGGCGCGGAGGGGTTGAACCTTTATTAGAACGCGTCGTAACAGGCTTATACGTATTCCTTTTACGAGTTTAAGACTGTGTTCCAACAAAAATTAAAACACCCGCGGTCTGCCGTCACTATCATTCTGCTCAACGCTCTTTTTATAAGTGCCTGCAGCGATGATTCGGGCGCATCGGATAGTCGAGCGAGCTTTATGGCGTCACTGCAAGGTGCTGCTGGAACAGGGACGTCGAGCCCTACCGCTAACTCTCCACTGCTTATTGAACCGGCGATCAATGCATCAACAAACACTGGAACAAATGGCACTGTGCCGATTACGACGGGTGTGGGTGGAAATGGTGTTGTCACGCCCGGCCCCTTAGTGACTGAGCCTGTGGTCACGGCCCCGGGCGGAACAGGTACGGAAACTGGTGGAGCTGGTACGCAAGTCACTGGGCCGGTTGAGCCGCAAACAGGCATTAACGACGATGATCTAAGACAGCTTGCATTTAATGCAGGTGTTACCGGCGATATAGAGGCGGGCAGAAATTTACCCTCCATAACTGATCCACTCGCACAGTTAGGTAAGGACTTGTTTTTTACACGCGGTCTTGGCGGTAACTTAGAAGTTGCCTGTGTCTCTTGCCATCATCCCAATCTCGGTGGTGGTGATGCATTGTCGCTGTCGGTTGGTGTGGGTGCTGTTGATCCAACCGTATTAGGGCCGGGTCGAGTGCATGGAGAATCTGGCGAGCCTAACGTTCCTAGAAATGCACCGACAATCTTTAATATGGCGTTCTGGGATGAACTAGTTTTCTGGGATGGGCGAATTGAAAACATGGGACCCGATCTTCCGAACAACGGTGCCAGTGACGACATCAGAACGCCAGATGTCGGCTTTGGGCGGCGGGATCCCAGTGCAGGACAAAACTTAACGGTTGCGCAAGTTCACTTTCCGGTGACATCCTCTGATGAGATGCGCTCTGATTCGTTCCTGCCGGATGCTGACAATGAAACGTTAAGGGCCAGACTTGCAGCTCGTATTGGTGACTATGGAGATGGCGCCGGTGAGATGGGTGCGAACACCTGGTTGCAGGAGTTTCGAGATGCCTTTAATGATCCTACAGCAACCGCTGAGGAGTTGATTAACTTCGACAATATTGCCTTTGCCATAGGCGAATATGAAAGGTCTATGGTGTTTACTGACAACGCGTTTAATCGTTGGGTCTTAGGTGATAACGCAGCCCTTAGTGAACAGCAGAAGCGAGGTGCTGAACTTTTTTATACCAGAGTGGATGATGGTGGTGCTGGTTGTTTGATGTGTCATGACGGAGACTTTTTTACCGGTGAGACAGTAGAAAATACCGGGATGATTCAAATTGGCAAAGGTAAAGGCGATGGTACTAATGATGATTTTGGTAGAGAGCGTGAGTCCTTACGCTTTATAGATCGTTATAAATTCAGAACGCCATCGCTATTGAATATCGCGGTCACAGGACCCTATGGCCACGCGGGCGCTTATGATTCTCTTGAGCAGGTTGTTTCCCACTACAGTGATCCTGTGGCTACCATTAACGATTGGTTTGATCGTGGAGGAGTCTGCGGTGTTGATCAATTTAGCGCTATGCCCGATTGTGCAAATCTCTATCCGAATACAAGGGCAAATGCTGATTTAGCGTTGCAACAAGTGCAGTTCAATAGAGATAGCGGTAGTCGATTATTCTTAAATGCAAACCTAACGAATCAACAGCAATCTGATCTGGTTTCATTCCTTGAAGCGCTAACAGATCCTTGTGTTGAGGACCCAGCGTGCATGAGCCCATGGATTGCAACTCCAGGAAGCAACGGACCTGATGGTATGCAAATTAACGGTGTGGACGGTAATGGTCAGCCTTTGGCAAGATAAATAGGGTTTGATTGACGGGAGCTGATTGTCCTCAAGTAACTGTTATCAACGGAGCAGTAGCGTGGTCTGAATCACAGTGCCACGCAACACCCTTGAACCTTTGTTGAGCTGGGTCGTAACAGATTTATACGAGTGTAAATTCGAGTACTGATCTGTGCGAATTCAACAAGAGCGTTCAACGGTTGCTTCCTTGCTGCTGGTGCTTAATGCTTTCTTGCTTAGCGGCTGTGGCGGCGATGGTGTGGTGGTGGCCGAGGATATGGCTGGTCCCAGCTTACTTGATGACGGTCTACGCCAGCTGGTGCGCGATGCAAACGTTACTGGCAATTTGGAAGCGGGACGAAACCTTCCTTCCATCACTGATCCTTTAGCTCAACTGGGCAAAGATTTGTTTTTCACCGCAGGCCTGAGCGGAAACCTCGACGTTGCTTGTGTCACTTGTCATCACCCTAACCTTGGTGGTGGCGATGCTTTGTCTCTATCAGTAGGAGTTGGTGCGATAGACCCTGACCTGATGGGACCCGGCCGAATTCATGCCGCGACAGGACACCCGAATGTGCCTCGAAATGCACCCACTGTATTTAACATGGGTTTTTGGGATGAGCACGTTTTCTGGGACGGTCGTGTTGAAACGATGAGTGCCGTTCTGGATAACAACGGGGCAAACGCTGATATCAGAACACCGGATGTTAGTTTTGGTCAAGTTGATCCCGGTGCTGGTCAAAACTTAACAGTCGCGCAAGCACACTTCCCGATAACGTCCGCTGAAGAGATGCGATCAGACACCTTTTTGGTTGGTGCTGATAACGAATCTCTTAGGGCCAGGCTTGCATCTCGTATTGGTGACTACGGTGATGGTGCAGGCGAGATGGGCGAAAACGAATGGTTACAAGAATTCCGAGTAGCGTTCAGATCGCCGTTCGCCAGTGCAGAGGAATTGATTAACTACGACAACATTGCACTTGCCATTGGTGAGTATGAGCGCTCAATGGTGTTTACCGATAACCCTTTCAATCGATGGGTGACTGGAGATGCGACTGCTCTAACGGAACAACAGAAGCGTGGTGCAATACTTTTTTATACCAACGTTGAAGAAGGAGGGGCTGGTTGTTCTCTGTGTCACAGCGGTGATTTTTTCACTGATGAATCAATGCAGAATACGGCGACTATTCAGATAGGTGAAGGCAAAGGCGACGGTATTGAAGATGACTTCGGTCGCGAACGAGAAACGGGACGATTGATCGATCGTTATAAGTTCAGGACACCATCACTGTTGAATGTTTCAGTGACGGCACCCTACGGTCATGCAGGTGCGTATGACACTTTAGAACAGATGGTGTCTCACTACAGTAACCCGGCCATTGCTATCGACGAGTGGTTTACCAGAGGAGGGGTATGTGGCGTAACTCAATTTCGTGCAATGGCCGATTGTGCGCTTCTGTACCCTAATGCAAGAGCCAATAGCGTGCGCGCATTGCAGCAATTGCAAGAGAACCGCAATAACGGTGACCGGCTGTTTCTGGATGCAAACTTATCCATATTTCAAGAATCAGATCTGGTTTCGTTTCTTGAAGCTTTAACTGATCCTTGCGTGGAAGACCCGTCATGCATGAGACCTTGGATCGCTACGCCGGGAAGGCTGGGGCCAGACGGAATGCAAGTGAACGGTGTGGATTTTAATGGACAGGCACTGGCCCGCTGATACATCGTACGTGACTTCATTGCGGTTGTAGTGACAAATTGAGTAGCCAAACAGCAAGCATGCGCACCTATACTTATAGTTAGTTCGTGCGGGTATAAGTCAGAGTGTAGATACACCGTGGCTTTTCGATAGTGCAAAGGCTTATTCGCTTCCACTTAAATTCGTTTTATTTTCAAGCGTTGAAAAAATAGTGGTGAGGCTTGATCTGTCTTAGCCGCTAATTTTGTGCGGCTACGACTTGGATCCAAACCGAAATGCAATATTGGTCCAAATTCATTTGTTCACTTTGGATTTGAGCGGCAATCTGGGTGGCTGATATGAGATTGCTTTAGTTGACGGCTTAACGTTAACTTTTCAAAGCGTCGCCTAACCATTGATTTATAGAAAGTTCTTAGCTTTTTCAATCTGGCTAGGCTAATTGCTATTTGACAAACTGACATGCTTGATCAATTTTTTCGCATGGTTTTTGATACTTACAGAACCTTAACTTGGAAGATACCTTGTGTATACTAACCTTCATAAGACCGATGAAAAATCAATAATACAACTATAGTAGTTGCGTTTGAATCTCTCCTCAAATTGCAAGGACGAGATATCGTAAGCGAGAAAGTTGGGTGATTGGTTTGATGTGGGATTTATGTTTGTGCCCCGTCGAAAATAGAAACCGATGTCTTGTCTTTCAGATTTTGCCAGAAAGCTAGTTTTTATATGGGGTTAGGGGATGTTACCGGCAAAGCAAGGAATCCTAAGGATCAAAAAGTGCTAGCGACACAGCGCAAAAAAACTGACTCTGTGTTTCTTGTTTCCCCGTGTGCAACCGATGCCGAGCATGTATCGACGTTATTACATGACTCTGGTTATCGATGTAATTGGTTAAAGGACTTATCTGCAGTGCCAAGTGATGGAAGCTTGAAGCAGAAATTAAATAACTCTTTAGCGACCATTGTTTGCCATCGAAAGTTGAGAGACTGCCACGCATCGTCGCTAACCGAACAGTACCCCGGTCAGCGTATAATTGTTTTGTCTGATTGTCGGTCTGAGCAGACGGTCGTTTCATTACTCAATGGCGGGGCTCATTATTTTATTAGCTTCCATGAATCCACTCAGGTTTTGCAAGCGAGACTAGAAGCGGCGTTACGCAAAACTCAAGATGAGGTTAATGGTTCCTTTGCTGTGGGCAATCTTTATTTTGATGCTAACAAGAGATTGGTAACAAAGAATGATGAACCTGTTGTGTTAGCGCCTAAAGAATTTGATTTTGCTTACTATTTGTTTTCCCATCGCGACCGGGTGGTTTGTAATAGTGAACTCATGACGTCAGTCTGGTCGTTGCCCGCAACGATGGACACACGACGAATCGATACGGCAGCATGCCGTATCCGTAAAAAGTTATTCCTTGATGAAAAGCCGCGGTGGGTACTTAAGCGCCTGCGATCAATCGGCTATCGTCTTATTCCCGTTGATAGTCAGTGTGAATCTTCACAAGTTCCTTATGAGGATGACTATCAGAGCCCTGTTAAAAAGGCAGCCATTAACTAATCTTTTCGGTCTGCGCGTTTTTTCCGATACCTAAGCGCCCGGAGTGTATGGCGTCTCTGCGAATGGCTTTATTCGGCGCAATCATAAAAAGATCCCCGTTTTTTCCGGTGAGTTGTCGACTAACACCCTCTCGTCGGGCCAATTCGGTTTGAGCGTTCATATGCTCCTCTTCACCGTGTACTGGTATAAGCAATTCTGGTTGCACCCATTGGTATAACTGACGCAGTTCCTCGGCTCCAGGATGCCCTGACGCGTGAATAGGAAGGGTGGATGTATCTGGCGTCACTATGTGAACACCTCTGGCCTCCAGTCGTGCCATGAGATTTTCTATGAGCGTCTCGTTTCCTGGAATGGCTCGCGCACTAAAAATGACCGTATCACCGGCTTCAAGCGTGAGATCTTTGAAACTGTCATGGCTAAGTCTGTTAAGTGCCGTCCTCGGCTCGCCCTGACTACCCGTAGCCACTAGCAGTAGGCTCTCTGGTGGCAGATAGGCCAGGTGAGCAGATTCTACGATGTCTGAACTATGTGACCACAGCTTGGTGGCTCTCGCTGCGGATACCGTGTTTATCAAAGAGCGCCCTAATAAACCCAGATGTCTGCCAGTCACCTCAGCAATTTTTGCGATGGTGACCAATCGTGCGATGTTACTGCCGAAGCAGGCGACAACAACCCGTCCGGTGGCGTTTTCAATATGGTGTTTCAATCCATCGTAGAGCTTACTTTCCGACAGTGAGTGGCCGGGTTGATTCGCACAGGTAGAGTCACAAACCATCGCTTGAATACCGGACCGGCCAAGCTCTCTGTAGATCGATTCGTCGTAATGATGACCAACTATCGGGTTCGCATCTAGCTTCCAGTCTGCTGTGTGAAATACCGAACCTGCTGAGGTGCGCAAAACAACGCCACAAGGGTTTGGTGTGGAATGCGAGTTAGGAATCCATTCGACATCGAATGCCCCGATATCCATGCGATCACCGGCTTCGATGACATTAATCTCGACCTTGCCATCCAAGCCCTGTTCGCTGAGTTTGCGCCGAAGCATCTCTTTCGTAAACGCTGTGGTCCAGATGGGGCATTGCAGAGACTTCCACACATGGGCAACCGCGCCGATATGGTCCTCGTGGGCATGGGTAAGCAACAATCCCTGCAATTGGTCCCGGCGCTCAGCAATGAAAGCCGGATCAGCCATTTGAATATCGTAGCCACTGCGGTTGCTGCCATCGGCGTCCCGGAAAGTCACTCCACAGTCCACCATGATCCATTGCTCATCGTGACCATAGAGATTCATGTTCATCCCGATCTCGCCACAACCTCCCAAGGGGACAAACCACAAGTCCTGAACATCTGGTGTCATGTTAATGATTGTTTCCGGCGTTTTGAGCACACAACATCAGGTAACATCATGGCTTTACGCCGTTGCGCAAGTTTTTGTGAGCTGAGAGCTTCATGTATACCTTGTTGATCGTGTTTTTACTGGTTTCAATCATTTTTTCTTTTCTGTGCTCCATCTGGGAGGCGGTTCTTCTGAGCATTACGCCTTCATTCACCCAGCAGAAGCTGCAGCAAGGGGGAGAGCTTGGAACCACCTTGCAGGAATTCAAAGAGAACATAGACAGGCCACTGGCTGCTATTTTAACGCTGAACACTATTGCCCATACTGTTGGGGCTATTGGTGTCGGGGCTCAGGCCACTAAGATCTGGGGCGCCTCATTCATGTCCACGGCCATTGTACCGGTCGTTATGACCTTAGCGATCTTATTATTGTCAGAGATTATTCCCAAAACCATTGGTGCTAACTATTGGCGGGAATTAGCAGGCTTTACGGTTAAATGTTTGAAGATCGTTATGTGGGTGTTGGCTCCGTTGGTCTTTATCAGTCAAATCATCACCAAAGCGCTTAAGAAAGACAAAGAAGTATCGGTATTTAGTCGGGCGGACTTTGGAGCTATGGCTGAGTTGGGCTCTCAACAAGGCGTGTTTGACGAAGGAGAGTCGAACATTCTCAGAAATCTCTTGCGGTTTAACACCATCTTTGCAAAAGATGTCATGACGCCGCGAACAGTCATGGTATCGGCGGAGCAAGCGACATCAATCAGTGACTTTCACGACGCGCATCCTAATCTGCGGTTTTCACGTATCCCAGTTTATGAAGGTTCTCAAGATCAGGTCACCGGTTATGTTCTGAAGGACCAGGTTTTGACCGCACTGGTTGCCGACAAGGGTGGCGATGCGCTCTCTGGTATTCGCAGGGAGATTCTGGCAGTACCAGAGTCATACCCCATCCCGGATCTTTTCAGTCACTTTACTGATAAACGCGAGCATGTCGCGATTGTCGTTGACGAATTCGGCGGCACCGCTGGCATCGTCACGATGGAAGATGTTATTGAAACGCTACTGGGTCTAGAGATTGTGGATGAGCAGGACAATGCCGCAGATATGCAGGCATTGGCTCGAAAACAATGGGAAGTGCGAGCCCGTAATGTCGGGTTGCTGGAGTCCGGTGGAGAAGGCGAGTAATTCCCGCCTTCGACAACCAAAAAAATTCTAATGGGCGCTTTTGCCGCGAAGTTTCTGAACCAGCATAAACACGGCTAAGGCCGCTAGTCCAGCAAGTATGCCAACAGCTGTATTCAGTAGCGTCACTGTCAGTTGCTCTGCGACAGTACCGATGCCTTTTATATCACTGAATACAGGTAAGCCTGAGACGCTCTGAGCGGATGCTGCGATGGACTCGGATAACCAATGCAAGCCGTGCGTCAGTATGCCTCCGCCAACAATGAACATGGCCGCTGTGCCTACCACCGATAAGAATTTCATCAGTAGTGGAGAGAACCACAGAATAGCTTTTCCTAAGGCGTTACTGATGGGATTCGGTTTACGCCCGTCGCTCGGCTGGCTCAAGTAAAGACCCAAATCATCGAGTTTAACTATGCCTGCTACGAGTCCATAAACCCCAATTGTCATAAGGGCTGAAATAGCAACGAGTGTCGCCACCTGCACACCATAGGCTGCAGCACTAACGGTACCCAATGTAATGACGATAATCTCTGCGGAAAGAATGAAATCGGTGCGTATCGCGCCTTTGATTTTATCTTTCTCCAAGGCCACCATATCGACAGAATCATTAGAAACAGCATCAATTAGCTTTTTTCTCTCTGCTTCAACTTCTTCAGGGTGAAGGAATTTGTGAGTCAGTTTTTCAACGCCTTCAAAACACAAATACAAACCGCCTAACATCAGCAGGGGCGTTATCAGCCAAGGCGCGACGGCACTGATGAGAAGTGCCACCGGAACCAGGATGAGTTTGTTAAACGCAGAACCTTTGGCAACTGCCCAAACGACCGGCAGCTCACGATCTGCTTTAACACCGGTCACTTGTTGGGCGTTGAGCGCTAAATCGTCGCCAAGTACGCCGGCTGTTTTTCGCGTGGCAATCTTAGTCATTGCGGCAACATCGTCCAAAATGGTGGCGACGTCGTCCAAAAGTGTCAAAAGGCTGGATGCCATTAATTTAATCTCTGTAATCGGCTGATGGTTAAATGCTAGCGTGATTTCACCACGAATACTCAGGAAGTCGAACCCTATAGAGCGGAGTTGTCACACTTTTCCACGCTAGTGGGTGAATTTGTCCGAGGTTCCCCCAAAGATAAGTCATTCTCCCGTCCATCTAAAGGCTAAAACAAACCTATCAGGCACAAAAAAGCCTGCACTGTGGCAGGCTCTTTCGCTACACCTCCAATTACCGGAGATGCGGATAAGTTGTCTATCAATTACGACTTAGGTACGTGAGCACTACACCATGCGCCAGCACCTACTGAACTGCCAGGAAACAGCGGGCATGTGCCTGCTTCGTCGCCTTCTTTGCCAGCATAAAGTGCGCAGTTGCTGCATGACTTGCCAGCCGTTTCTGATGTTGCTGCGTACGAGAGCCCTTTAGCTTGCGCTGACTCAGGATCGACCATCGGAGCGTCCTGTGCGTAGCTTGGCAGGCTGGTAACCAGCGCGCTTAATGGCACAATTGCCGCACCAGCGCCCATGAATGTTACAAATTTACGACGTTTTATATCGGTCATGACTGACTACCTTCCATTTGGTTTTGCTAAGAACTTACACTATACGACAATCATGCCGGATGTTTGTTCCTCAGCGAGTTGTGTAAGATTGTGTCCCGATTTGGGAGCTGCGCCAGTTTTCGACCAGTTCACAAAATAACCTACATTTGTGACCCAATGTGGTCGCTGGATAGCGGCAGAATTCAACGACGGAAGTAGAGTATTGCCGTCGTTCTGAGGCCCGCATTCGGGCCAGGAAAAACAGCCCTTATGCGTGAGCCGGGGTGCCTTGAGCCGATACGAGCTGATCGTATTGCCTTTGGAAGTGAGCGATCAACTGCAAATGTCTTTTCAACACCTCTGCGCTGCAATTTGCCTTAACTGCAGGCAATGTTTTTATAAGCTCTCGCAGGTTTCGTGTAACGCTGTGCAGGTTATTACCCAAAGTATTTCTCCGGTCTGAATTATTATTCCTCTAACCGTTTATAGGACGTTTTCGGCCATTTTCAATCTTGATGTCAGATGGCGTTTTGGAAAAGGTCCGGTGCGTAGCAGATTGTTCCTGCCATAGACACCATCTCACAGATGCGGTTCCAAGTCGTTGAAACGACGTAAACTCTTGTAACGTCCCGTTTTTGAGAAACGTGTCAGCCCGCTTGAATTGGGGACATCAGGGACAGGTTGTCGTTATCGTTTACGACGGTTTGTGCTCTATTTTCCGGAGTAACGATATTGCCATTGAGTATGATCATCATTGGCTGGTCTTCTGGAATTTCCATACGCGTCAAGACCTCAGGAAGCGTCAGTCCCTCCACATCCGGAAGGGAGACTGCGCTGCCAGTGGCGTCGGCAGGTTTATACCTAACCAAGGCGCCACCAAAAACCACATTAAGCGGCACTGTATTCGCTCAATTTTAAACGTTCTAAGGTGTTGGACGTAGGAAGGCCATCTTCGGTCCAACCGCGCAGGTTGTAATACTCAGGGATCATGATGTCCAGTTCAGCCACCTTTCCTTTTGCAACTCCGGCCGGGCAAGGTGTTTCGAGGAGGCGTGGAGGGAGAGTGTCGTCAGCTTTGGTCATGCCAGCTTTAAGGTTAAACAAACGCTCCAAATTCCAGATTCTTTCTCCGGTTTCCAGTAAACGATCTTCGGTCCAATCTGAGCCGCAAGCAGCTGCTACTTGCTGCTGAAGCGCTTCCATACCCCACGCACCCATCGTGAATATACAAATACCCATCGAATCGACCATCGCAATTTTGTCTTGCGACTGTTTGCAAGGTTGAGCCTTACCGTTACCACTTTGATCCTGCATGTCTTCGGTGAACACATCATGCTTAAGATGACATGCGCCACGGTTACTGGTGGCATAACCCAGTCCCATACCTTGCTGTGCACGTGAATCATATCCGGCAAACTCCTGACCCTTGACGACCATGGCAAGCTCCGGCCGTCCGTAGTGTTCGCAGAGACGCTTCGCGCCTAATCCGAGCATTTTTCCGAAACCTTCATTAAGGCCGGTTTTTTCAGCCATGACGGTGAGTGCTTCAGCATTGCCGAAATTTAGGGCTATGCCATCTGTTTCTTCAGTGGTGATGATGCCCAGCTCAAACAGTTCCATGGCAGCTGCCAGTGTTACGCCGAACGAGATTGGGTCCATGCCGTGTTCATTCATCAGATAGCCAGCGAATGTCAGTGCATCGATATCATCAACACCGACAACCGGGCCGAAAGCAAATGCAGTCTCATACTCGAGGCCGCCAGAGGCATGATGATATTGAGGTCTTTCCCGCACCGCCCAGTGATTTTTATCGATATGAGCAATACGTCCGCAACCTATCGTGCAACCGAAGCAGGCTTTGTTAGTAATCAGATTTTTATGGCCGTTTTCGTTAACTTCGACCATAGCGCTTGGGTTGATTTTATGAGTACCTTCAAAAGTGACATCTTGAAAGTTGCGCGTTGGCAGGCCACCAAAAGCGTTCATGGTATCGATCATGGCGTTTGTGCCGAACTCAGTTAAATCTTTTCGGCCAGCGTTTTCTTCTAAAAGTTTGTGCGTGTCTGCAACCACTTTTCTAAATTCAGCCGGGTTGTTGACAGTTACACCCTGCGTGCCTCGAACGGCGATAGCTTTTAGATTCTTTGATCCCATTACGGCACCGACACCAGATCGACCGGCTGCTCTATGCAGATCATTCACGACGCATGCGTAGCGAACTCCCGCTTCTCCTGCAACACCGATTGAGGCAACTTTTATCTGTGGATCGCTATGCGCTTCTTTTATAGTTTCTTCGGTATGCCAGACGGTGGTTCCCCAATAATCATCGGCAGGCAAGATCTGCACGTTGCCGTCTTGAATGTACAAATAAACGGGTTTTTCCGCGCGTCCTTCGAGTATGAGTAAATCGTAGCCAGCTAGTTTTAATTCAGCGCCGAATTTGCCGCCGGAATTCGAGCATGCGATAGCGTTGGTTAATGGGCCTTTAGTCACAACGGCATAGCGCCCACCGGTGGAAGCCATAGTGCCCGTCAATGGGCCGGTTGCAAAAATGAGAACGTTCTCTGGCGACATTGCATCGGCCTGAGGATCCATCATCTCCATCAGATACTTTGATGCTAGTCCACGCGAACCCAGGTAGTCATCACGCCACTGCTCGTTAAGCGGTTCTATGCGAGACGTTTCGGTGGTTAGATTGACGATCAAAACCTGATTGTGCCAGCTCATGCGTTTTCTCCGGCAGGGAAGTCATAGGTTATTGCCCCGGTTGGGCAGGCTTCCGCACACTTTGGATCGCCATCGCAGAGATTGCACTTAGTCACTTTTCCACTGCGCGTGTTGAAGTTGATCGTGCCGTATGGGCAGGCGATAGTACAAACTTTGCAGCCCACACATTTTGAATCGTCGACTACTTTAGTGCCTAGCGAATGGTTGATGCTAATAGCGTCGGTAGGGCAGGCTTTCATGCACCAGGCTTCTTCACATTGAGTGCACGTATAGGGGATGTTCCGTTTACCGTGCTCGAACTCAAATACTTTTATTCTCGAGAACGCCGGTGCAAATAAACCTTCGTGCTCGAGAGAGCAGGCAAGTTCGCATTGAACGCAGCTGGTGCACTTGTTTGCGTCAAGTATGAGTTGTTTCAACATAGCCGGAAAATCTCAATGTGAGTTGCAGATAGGATTATCGCAGCATCGTGCGAGCGGCCAGGCCTAATACGTCATCCCAAATAGATCCATCGCGATCACTGTCTAATAATGACGTCAGCAAACCACCATTACCTGATCGGCTTCTGCTACCGGTAGAGCCCGTCATCTTTTTACTGAGCGAGGCCATAACCAAAGAGGCCACTATGGGTAACATTTTTTTCAGGAGGGTGCTGCTCAAACCGGATTTCTTTGATACTCGATTGGCCACTTCTCGGCTGACTTTTTTGTCGCCAAAAATATGTCCGAGAATATCGTTTCCGTCTTTAACGGTATCGGGGGATCCCAACGTGCTGGGCTTTTCCATGTATTGCTCATGCTTACCGGTGCGCAAGGCTTCCAGTAAATCATCCATGCCAGGTGCATCTTTGGTGTTATTTTGCAAACCACGAGATAAAGCAGGAATAAGTTCTTCTACGGCAACTCGTGTTTCCTTCTCTGACAGGTTGAAGTTTTTTTGGACTTCCTCCATGACACCTTTGTTGTCATCGGAGAACAGGGATTCGAGGATTTTGCTCATGAGCTGGCCTTAATTAGAAGTCTCTCAAGAATATCACCCATCGGGCATCATGAGCGCAAGTAAGTCGTTCGCGTTTAGCGAAGGTCATTGGGTTCGCAGGTGCTTAACGATGGGAAAGAGGGTGCTCAAAGTTACTGATGCCGATCAAAGCCGTTCAGATAACGCAGGCAGTTGGTCGACTGTTGAGTAAGGTAAATTTGTCTGGAGGGGAAGTTATGGGCTCTCAGGCGTGTCTACAGGTAATCCTCATCCGATAGGCCATCCTCTATCTGGTCGTCCAGAATGAAGGCTTCCCAATCTTCTAGCACTTCTCGGAAATGCTTCAGAGGAACCTCATACTTCTCACCTCCGGCGGATTGTGAAGCCTCAGTAGAAGTCGTCGGATCAGCTGCTGTCGAAGAGGCTGCAGTTTCCGAATCTTGTGATCCATCAGGCAAATTGGGTGCGATTAACACCCCATCAGGTGTAATCGTGACGTAGTGAGCATTGCCAATGAATTCTCGGGAGTCGTCTGATTCGTCTTCGATCGCCGTCAGGTCGTCCATAAGATCGCGACATACGTGATCGCTACCTTGGACATCCTGCTCCAGAAAATTCATCAGGGTTTTCTCGGCCGCAGGACCTCTCGCGCAAGGGGTGCCGTGCTGATCAAAGAAAAAATTATGATTTCGCGCCATGTGGTGTGCCGCTGATCTTGTACAAGCCTGATACGTATCGTACCCAATTAATCTAAAATTACCAGTCCCGATGGTGCCTTTAAAGGCACCGGTGAGCGAATGGATCTACTTTCGTATTAAAACTGCACCCAATAGCTAAGCTTTGACAAAGCCTGATTCTCTGCGGTTTTCTGTATTTCGGCCGATTTATAACCCGTAATTTTTTAATCCGTAGCTCTGGTCGTTGGTGCTGTACACGCGATACACTTGCGGGACTATTTACAGGAGTTTCCAATGAGTGATCTGATTGCTGACGCGATCGATATGACATTCACAACGCCCAAAGGAGATGTTGTCCGGGCGTTGAAAAATGTCAGCTTTACGCTTAAAGAGGGTGAACTCCTATCTGTGTTGGGTCCGTCAGGTTGTGGCAAGACGACGTTACTCAATCTCATTGCCGGTTTCTTGCGCCCCACAGCCGGAGACTTGTCTTTGGGTGGTCAGGAGATTGATGGTCCTGGCGTGGAACGCGGAATGGTTTTCCAACAAGGTGCCTTGTTTGAATGGCTGACCGTTGCTGAGAACGTAGACTTCGGTTTGCGAATGAAAAAAGCGGATAAGAAAGAGACCGCCAAAAAGGTCGAAGAATGGCTGGAAATTGTTGGCCTGCAAGGTTTCGGGGACACGCCAACTTATCAGTTGTCCGGAGGGATGCAGCAACGCGTAGCGTTAGCTCGCTGCCTTATCAATGACCCCGACCTTATCCTGATGGACGAACCTCTGGGTGCACTCGATGCACTGACCCGAGAAAAAATGCAGTCTCTCGTGCTGAAAATCTGGAAAGAGACTGGTAAGACCATCATGATCATCACTCACTCCGTTGAAGAAGCATTGTTGCTGGGTGAACGGCTCTTTGTTATGGCGCCTCGACCGGGCCGTTTGCATAAAGAATACTCTTTACCTTTTGCTGAATGGGGTTTAACTCAAGATCCCAGAGACATAAAAAATCACGCTGATTTTGTACATACACGTGAGGAAATTCTTTCCATGATCTGGAATATGGAAGAAGAAATCATGGGGACTACATCCTCATGAGTGCTGCTGGTTTAAGAGGCTTTGTTATTGCGGCCCTGTTTATCGGGCTTATCATTGCGTTAATTGCGTGCTGGATCTATGGCCGTCGGCTAATCAGGACCGAAAAAACCGATGCTGTTTTTGGTAACCCAGCCAAAGCGTTGGGCGGGTGGCACTGGATCGTCTCGGGTGTTGCGACCATTGTGCTTATATGGCTCTATTTCTCCTGGGACGCTGCGCGTGCGTTTTTTCCTAATGCCGCCAACGAGCTCTGCCAGGTTGCGAAGGTAAATACGGCGGTCAACCCGATGCGATCGGCATTTCCGTTTGATGCTCGTCTGCCGAAAGGGACGGTTATTCTGGAACGGGAAAACCGGCAAATCCAGCGCATTACCGGTGACTTAGTTAATGGTGATTTCACAGACGAAGAGCGAGCCCAGTTAGAACTCTATCTTGGCCGGGCTCAAGGCTTGTTAGATTCCATGGCAGCGGATGGCAGCGTGGACGCAGAAACAACGGCGGCTATCGCAGATGTTGCTTCCAGAATTGATGCGCTTACATTGCAGCTAGATTCTGAAGAACTGCCGCCTGGTGTGGATGCAAAAATCATTCAGGCCAGAGAAACCCAGCCGGGTTGGGGTGATAGCAACCAAGAAGTGCCTATCGATCCGACCTCATTGCGTGGTGCATTGTTTGATTCAATCGCAAAACCCATGTCGGAAATTTCCAGCACGTTTACGAAAATCCGAAATACGAATGCGAGCTTCTTAGCTGAAGTTGACCTTCTGGCTGAAGATTTAAAAACGCTGGCTGATCAAAGCGAGTCTGATCCTGTTAAGGCGATTACTCGGGATATGAACAAACTGATTAAGCGAGTCGATAACGGCGCAGTCTTTCCTCCTGGGGCGCTTGATCCTGTTGAAACAGCGTTGACTAAATTCAAAACGGTCCAGGATAAAAAGCAAGGCTCGCTAAAATACATCGATGCGATCGCCATGCCGACAGGGACAATCCTTGCCGGTAACACGGCGTGTAGTGAGCAAGGTTCCGGGCGCTGGTTACCAAAGCCTTCTGACACGTTTGCAACGCTTGCTCGCTTATCTGATCCGGAAGTAGGCTACAAAGGTTTTCCGTTGTTATGGTTCAAGCAAAAGCCATTGGCGGAAATGGTTGGCTTCTTGATTCCTGATTTCGTAGCGGACTTAATTCCAGGTGCTTATCCACGTCATAATGCGGACGGGACGATTACCGCTAATTTCAAATCACAAGTGCTTGATATTGCGACTGGCAATTTCAGCTCACCCAGTGTTCCGGTGCCGACCGGTCATGTATGGGATTCGATAATGCGCGTTCTGGCAGGGCTGTTCCTAGGCATCATTCTTGGCGTGCCGCTAGGTCTGTTCATGGGGTTGTCCCGATTTGCGAAAGGATTTTTCGACCCTATGATCGAACTCTATCGACCGGTACCGCCGCTGGCATGGGCGCCGCTCATTCTGACCATCTTCGGTATTCAGGACGACGGTAAGATATTCCTGCTATTCATGGTGGCCTTCGCGATCATGGTTATCTCGGCTCGCACCGGTGCGACCGGCACACAATTGTCCAAGATCCATGCGGCTCACTCTTTGGGTGCCACTCGATGGCAAATTGTTCGATCCGTGATCCTGCCCAACTCATTGCCTGAAATCCTGACGGGTATTCGTATCTCTATCGGTGTTTGTTGGGGCACTCTAGTGGCGGCTGAGATGTTGGCGGGTACAACCGGTATCGGTTTTGTTGAAAACGTCGCCAGAAAGCAATCTGACTATGAAATCATTTGGGTAACGATCATATTGCTGGGTCTGCTGGGACTGCTCTTCGATCTCATCATGCGATTTGTCATCAAGAGAACAATCCCTTGGCGTGGTAAAGGCTAAGCGAACAGGCATGTCTTCGATACGAGCGCTATACTTGGGCGCTCGTGTCTGATCAAAGAGCCGCCCCGTGCGATTGTTAGTTGTCGAAGACGACCCCGAACTTGTGTCCTTCGTTCGTAGTGATCTGGTTAAAGCCGGCTTCGCAGTGGACATTGCTGACAACGGTATCGACGCAGAACACTTGGGCGATACCGAGCCTTACGACGCGGTAGTGCTCGACCTCGGCCTGCCTCAAAAACCCGGTATGGATGTGCTAACCGCATGGCGCAGTCGTGGAAATCGAGTGCCGGTTATCGTCCTAACTGCTCGTGATGCGTGGTACGAACGGGTAGACGGATTCAAAGCCGGGGCCGATGACTATTTAGGCAAGCCTTTCCATATTGAAGAACTGATTGCCCGTATACGCGCACTCATTTACCGACGGCACGGTAGAACTTCCGATCGCATCGAAACATCCTCAGTAAAGTTAGATGAAGATGTTCAGCAAGTTGAGGTCGACGGACAAACGCATCAGCTAACCGGTACAGAATTCCGGCTCCTCAGATACATGATGCTGAACAGTGGGAAAATTCTCTCTAAGACGCAGTTATCCGAGCACGTTTACGATCAAGACTCGGAGCGAGATAGTAATTTGATAGAGGTTTATATCAGGCGCTTGCGAGAAAAAATCGGTAGCCAGATGATCCTGACCAAACGAGGTCAGGGTTATATTTTCAACGATCCTTCCTCTTGAATTCACTCGAACGCAGTCTGCAGATAGGGCTGATTAGCAGTCTGATTGCGTTGATGTTTGTGTTCTGGTGGTCTGCGACCCTGGGTAGTCGCTTACTTATAGAAGGCTATGTCTATCGCTCTTTAGAGTCAGAGGCCAAGAGTATTGTGTCTACATTGGAGGAGCCAAAAGGTGATCAACTCCAATTCTCTCTCGGCGCTTACAAGCTAAACCCTAACTATTCTCTTCCTGCTTCGGGGCAGTACTTTGTTGTTCAATTCGACGATCACCATCTTGCTTCCCGCTCGTCCTGGGATCAAATGTTTGATGTTGAATTAATCGCACCGGGGCAATCTCAAAAGCGTCGTTCTTCGGGGATGGCTGGCGAGCCACTGCTTATGTGGCTGGGTGGCTACCAGCGATCAGGCCATGATTTTACGATTATGGTTGCCAGTGATGTCACCCCGATTCAGGATCGCCTAAACATTTTTCAATGGTTCGCAGCACTTATTGCCTTCGTATTACTGGCTGCCACACTTGGCGTGCAACGTTGGATAGTCAGGGGC